>PMNG01000191.1 GCA_003162615.1 Methanothrix sp.
CTAGGGGAGCTAAACACATACAAGGGTTCTAGTGACTGCCTTTATAAAATCTGGGTTTGTGGCTTTGCTGTAGGTCAGATTTTTCTTTATGGCTTCAGTTGGAATTACTCTAATGGGACCTGAAGATTGTGTGGGCGGAGTCATCCACAGATCAGCAAGGCCCGGCGAGGCACCGTTGGGAGTCAGATAGACCTCCTTACCGTCGGAGAACTTCACGGAGACATAGGTATCATGAGGTTCAGCGTTGTAGCCGTGGGTCTCCATAAAGAACGCAAGGTCTTTTACGGTGATGCCTAAGTCCTCGTAGCTGGATAGCAGCAACCAGAGGTCATTTTCTTCTGTCCCACTGCAATATAAGACTAATATGAATAATGCAACGACGACTACAGTACCGACTACCTTAATCACGCGAGTCCTCTGATGTCTTTGATTCTCCTATTGTCTACAATTAATATATTAAGTATGCGTTGCACAATATGCTCGATCAATTAAGCATATTTTGATTATCGTTGGATTAGATTGCTTGAGATTCTGTATCTTTGCTTGGCTTTCTTGGAGAATTGTATAATTCAATTAATTTTTTATTTCATTCGGAAGTTCTTGCGTTGTTAGAGCTTATCATTAAGAGGTATTTCTTAACTAGCATCAGTAATTATTTAAACTAATCCGAAGAGCTAATCTCAATCTTAATTTTTAAACATGAGGGAGATAGATGGCAGCACCAGAGAAGGACAGAATTAATCGGAGTGAAGATAAATCTAGTGAGCAATTCCAATATGAAGCGAATTCTGACCGGCGGTTTGCCGACATCGTAAGTTTTCTCCCTGAAGCAACCTTTGTCATAGATAAAGAAGGCATTGTCATCGCCTGGAACCGGGCCATGGAAGATCTAACTGGGATCAGGGCCGGGGATATTTTGGGCAAAGGGGACTATGAGTACGCTGTTCCTTTCTATGGGGTCAAACGACCTGTTTTAGTTGATCTGCTCCTCAATCAAGATGCAAAACTAGAATCAGAATACAACAGCCTGCAAAGAGATGGCATGAACCTTACAGGCGAGGTATTCTTGCCATCCTTTGGCAAGAATGGCTCGTTCATTTGGGCCAAGGCCGCTCCGCTATACGACGACTCCGGCAATATTATCGGGGCAGTAGAATCCTTGCGCAATATAACGGAACGCAAGAGGGCAGAAGAAGCTCTAGAAGAAAGTGAGGCTAAATTCCGTTTGTTGTTCGAACGATCTGCTGATGCTATGTTTCTGTTAGATGGCGAGAGGTACATCGACTGCAACAAGGCTGCTATGGATATGATGAAATGCTCTGATAAAGAGGAGCTGTTGAACCTTCATCCCTCTCAAACTGCCCCGGAGAGACAGCCTGATGGTCGCTCCTCCTATGAAAAGTCCGAGGATATGATCAGAACGGCCTTTGAGAAAGGAACCCATAAATTTGAATGGGTTCGTCGCAGAACCAATGGCGAAGAGTTTCCTGTAGAGGTTACGCTAACAACGATTCCCTGGAAAGGCAAGCAGATCTTGCACGTCATATTAAAGGATATAACTGAACAAAAGCTGGCTGATGAAGCCTTAAAGGAATCCGAGAATAAATATAGGACCATTTTTGAAAATACTGGTGCTGCCACAGTAATACTTGAAGAAGATAACACCATATCGCTCGCCAATGCAGAATTCGAAAAGCTAACCGGTTATTCAAAGGTAGAGATAGAAGGCAAAAAAAGCTGGACAGAGTTCGTCGAAAGAGAAGACCTGGAAAAAATGATAAAGCTGCATCGTCTAAGAAGAGAAAATCCCGACCTGACCCCAAGAAACTATGAGTTTCGACTGATGGATAAAAAAGGTCGGATCAAGTATATTCTATTGACCGTCGACATAATTCCCGGAACAAAAAAAAGTATTGCTTCTCTTTTGGACATCAGCAAGCGAAAACAAGCTGAAATTGCCTATCAAGAGAATTTAAGATTCCTTCAACATTTGATCGACGCCATTCCAATCTCGATCTTTTACAAAGACACAAACGGTATTTATCAGGGCTGTAATTCAGCCTTTGAGAAATTCTTGGGTTTGAGCAAAGGGGATATTATTGGAAAGTCGGTATATGACATATCTCCTATTGACCTTGCCGATAACTATAAGAAAACGGATCAGGCGCTGTTTGACAAGCCTGGCGTTCAGGTCTATGAATCTTCTGTAATGTACGCAGATGGCACAAGGCACTGTGTCATCTTCAACAAGGCCGCTTATACTGATGCTAGCGGAAGATTGTCTGGGCTGGTTGGGGTTGTCTTCGACATAACAAAGCGCAAACGTGCAGAGGAGGCATTGCGCGAGAGCGAGGAGAAATACCGCAATCTGGTGGAGCGGGCAAATGACGGTATCACCATAATACAGGATGGAACGGTCCGATACGCCAATACAGCTTTAGCAGAGATCTGGGGCGGGAGCGTTGAGGAGATCGTTGGAAGATCGTTTACTGATTTTATCGATCCCGACGAAATTCCAAATGTGGTCGAACGCTACCAGCGACGCATGGCGAACGAATCTGTTACGCCAACAATATACGAAACAATACTCAGGCGCAGAGATGGCACTAAGATCTTTGCAGATCTAAATGCAGGCGTGATACATTTCAAGGAACGCCTGCAGACTTGGTTATGATCCGGGATATAACTGAGCGAAAAGTAGTAGAAGAGAGGCTTTTCTCACTCCTACGTTTCCGGAACGAGATGCTGGACGCAGCCTCCACATGGATCGATATGTTTGATGCAAAAGGAAATACCACTTTCTGGAACCTAGCAGCCGAACGTATTTCCGGTTATTCCAGAGAGGAGGTGTTGGGCCATGCAAAAATATGGAAATGGCTATACCCCGATCCTGAATACCGAGCCAAAATGATTGACGACGTAACAAAAGTTCTTCTAAGGAATGAACGAGTGGAAAACTTTGAGACAGTAATCCGCCTTAAAGATGGTGGAAAAAGAGTAATTAGCTGGCATTCTAGCAATTTTGTGGATAAAAATGGGAAAATATTGGGCGGAATCGGCATTGGTGTCGATATAACTGAGAAGAAAGAAGCCGAGAACGCGCTTGAAGAATCCAAACGTCGTTTAGCTGACATAGTTGACTTTTTGCCCGATGCCACTATGGTTATAGATAAAGATAGTAAAATAATATCATGGAACCAGGCTATTGCGGCTATGACAGGGGTCAAAGCAGAAGACATTCTAGGAAAAGGTGACTACGAATACGCTATCCCCTTCTATGGCCAAAGAAGACCTGTCCTTGTCGATCTTGTACTTAAATCTCAAGAAGAATTCGAAACAACTTATTATAATGTAGAAAGAAAGTATGGCATCCTGACGGGAGAGGCATACATGCCGAACCTGAGGGGGGAACAAGTCTATCTATCCGGAACCGCTGCGGCCTTGCATGACTCAAAAGGTAATATTGTCGGAGCTATTGAATCGATCCGCAACATCACTGATTACAAGCGAGCAGAGGAAGCTCTCAAGGCAGAGAAGGACAGGGCAGAGAAATACCTGAATATCGCCGAAGTCATACTTGTTGCCCTTGACGCCGAGGCACGAATAACCCTACTCAACCGGAAAGGCTATCAGGTTCTTGAGTATGAGGAAGGCGAGCTTATGGGCAGGGACTGGATCAAGACCTGCTTGCGCCCCCAAGACCATGAGTCCGTCTATGAGGCGAACAGGAAAATCATCGCCGGTGAAATCGAGCCATTTGAGAACTACGAAAGTTACATTCTCAACAAAAATTGCGAAGAGCGTCTCATAGCGTGGCATACCACGATTATCAAAGATGGAGAAGGCCACATTGTTGGCACCCTCAGTTCCGGAGAAAATATCACTGAACGCAGGAAAACGGAGGAGAAGAATCTGCAGCTGGCGGCTATCGTGGAGTCTTCAAATGACGCTATCTTCGGGGCTCTTTTAGATGGTACAATCACGACCTGGAATATAGGATCTGAAAGAACCTATGGCTACACCGAGGACGAAATTATCGGCCAGCTCGTAACCCTCCTTGTGTCGCCTGAACGTCTAGAGGAAGTTCCGCAAATCCTCGAAAGTCTTAGACAGGGAGAACACATTGACCACTACGAATCTCTGAGTAGAAGAAAAGACGGTGAACAATTTCCCGTAGATCTTACAATTTCTCCTGTATACGACACAAAAGGCAGAATCATTGGAACGTCCTCGATTGTCCAGGATATCACAGAACGCAAGCGGGCGGAGGAGGCGCTGCGTGCATCGCATCAAATCATCGAAGGGATTATGCAACGCGATACCTGTAAGGGTATTCTGGAAGGATAGAGATCTCGTTTACTTGGGCTGTAACGCGATATTCGCGCAGGATGCAGGTTTTGCCGATCCGAAAGACGTAGTCGGCAAAGACGATTACCAGATGGGGTGGCGTGATCAGGCGGAATTATATCGCGGCGATGACCGCCAGGTCATCGAGAGCGACCGCTCCAAGTTACTCATCGAAGAACCCCAGACGACTCCCGAAGGGAAAACAATCGTTCTTCTTACGAGCAAGATACCTCTGCGCAGTTCTGAGGGGAAGATCATCGGCGTGCTCGGAACGTATACGGATATCACCGAGCGCAAACGAATGGAGGAGGACCTGCGCAGGTCGCGAGATGAGCTGGAGAAGCGGGTTAGAAGGAGGACTGCAGAGCTTGAGGCTAAGAATACAGAGATGGAGCGCTTTATCTACACAGTCTCACATGACCTGAGAACTCCTTTGATCAGTGTGAGCGGTTTTCTGGGATTCCTCAAGCAAGATGCTGAACGGGGCGACTTGGATCAGATGCAGACAGATCTAGGGATAGCAAATGAAGCTATCACTAAAATGGACCGTCTTCTCCTTGAAACGTTGGAGCTTAGCCGCATCGGCCGAGTAGCCAACCCACCGGAAGATGTACCGTTCGAGGAGATCGTTGAGGATGCTCTCGGACAGACTAGCGAGAAAATCCGATCCAGTGGGTGTAAGGTATCTGTTGCTCAGAATTTGCCTGTAGTCCATGTAGATCGAATGAGGATCACGGAGGTTCTGGCCAATCTAATAGAAAACAGCATAAAGTACATGGGGTTGCAGGCGAATCCAAAAATAGAGATCGGGCAAAGGATCGATGGAAAGGATCGAATCTTTTTTGTTCGGGATAATGGAATTGGCATAGACCCCAGCCAGCACGACAAAGTCTTCGGGCTTTTCTATAAAGTGGATAAGAAAAGCGAAGGAACCGGAGCAGGTTTGGCCATAGTCAAGAGGATCATCGACGTTCACGGTGGACGGATCTGGATAGAATCAGAGCTGGGAAAAGGGTGCACAGTATGCTTTACCCTGCCCCTAGACATGAATTCTGCATCTTCTCGATGAGAGCTAAGTGATATAATTATCCGTTACCGGGACCTCTCCATAGCCATCACGGCAGGCTCGATACTCCGCAGCGCATTCAGGGACTCCAAAACACCAGCTTCAGACTTGTTCTCCAACACTGCACTAATTCCTTTGGTCCTGATCATCTCCAGGACCGGGCCGAACTCTGTGCTCCCCTGGCCAAGCGGCAAATGGTCATCGCTGCAGCCTGCATTGTCGTGAAGGTGAACGTGCGAGATGTTCTGTGTGGCTAAAAATGCATCCAGCGAGCCGCAGGTGTTGGCGTGGCCCACGTCCAGGACAGTGCCTAGGCCCTTGAGGTCAAGACCGGGACAAGAATAAAAGAGCCAATCGCTCTTGGGCATGTTCTCCACGCAGATCGAAATGCCGAACTCATCCTGCATCAGCCGCAGATCCACTAGAGATTTATCAAGAGCGTGCAGGGCTTGATCTCTGTAAAAAGGCCAGCTTGTAAAGCCGGGATGAACCACGTACACGCTCGCTCCCGCAATAGCGCTCGCCTCAACCGCCTTACGGTGAAGCTCGACCGAGGCGGATCTGATGGTATCGTGTATGCTGGCTATGTTGACGTCGGTGATCAATCCATGGACTGTGTACTTCAAGCTGAAAGAATCCATAGCCTCCAGATTAGATGGATCAAGAAGACTGTGCTGCGCTTCGCAAAGGATCTCGGCGTTGTCCGAGAGCGGGATAATCCGCTCCAGAGCATCGCCGAGAGGGAAGTCCTGATAAGCCCATGTGGAAATTCCGATTTTTGAGGTCATTCTTCTTCGAGACTTTATTAAATCAAAGATCTAATTAAATCCTGCGCGCTTCTCATTTATCCGAAGCTCTTATCTCAATAGTTCGCAATGGCGACTGTCTAAAACCGATGTATCACAAAAAAAAAACGGCCATGCAGTACCATGCAGTAAATAGTGCAACCTGTATAGCCCCAAGTTGGCACTGTTACAGTGATATTGCGGATCTTCGATGTCGCTAAATAGAGAGTTCCGGTCGATTCCTCCTTTGGGCACTTCAATCCTCCTGTACCCGATTAGAAATTTGATTCTTCCTGACGATTCCATCCTCGCGCCAACCTTAATAAAGAAGGCTGCAAAGGGCGAGTCGTGGTATATTATGTCATGTGAGATCGAAAGAATTCATGCCCGTGAGATCCTGGACTCGCGAGGAAACCCGACTGTAGAGGTTGATGTCTGGACTTGCTGCGGCTTTGGCCGGGCAGCAGTGCCGTCTGGGGCATCCACAGGAACCCACGAAGCCCTTGAACTCCGCGATGGCGGAGACAGGTACGATGGGAAGGGCGTCCAAAAGGCGGTGAAGAACGTCAATGAGGTCATATCCCAGGAGGTTCTCGGAATGGATGCCTCTGCCCAACGGGAGCTTGATGAGCTGATGATCGAGCTGGACGGCACGCCGAACAAGGCCAACCTTGGAGCCAACGCCATCCTCGGTGTCTCTCTGGCCGCGGCAAAGGCTGCGGCCTCATCGTTGGGGTTGCCGTTGTACAAGTACCTGGGAGGAGTGAACACGTGCCGCTTGCCTGTCCCATCCTTCAACGTCCTGAACGGTGGCAAGCACGCCGGGAACGAACTGTCCATCCAGGAGTTCATGATTCAGCCGGTCGGCGCTGACAACTTCAGTGAAGGCTTGCGCATGGCAGCAGAGACCTACCATGCACTGGGCAAGATCCTGCAAGGGAAGTACGGGGTTGGCGCTACTAACGTGGGCTTCGAGGGTGGATATGCACCGCCCCTTACCAAGACAAGGGACGCCCTGGATGCAATCATGGCCGCTCTGGATGTGACAGGCTACGGTGAGGAGATCAGAATTGGCCTCGACTCTGCAGCCTCCAGCTTCTATCTAGATGGCGGCTACTCTGTTGACGGAAACAGGCTATCGCCTGGAGAGCTTATCGATTACTACGTGGATCTGGTCAAAACCTATCCCATCATTCTTCTTGAGGACCCCTTCGAGGAGGAAGCTTTCGAGGACTTTGCCAAGCTTACAGCCAAGATTCCACAGACGATAATTGTCGGGGACGATCTCTACGTCACCAACATAAAACGCCTGGAGAAGGGCATCAAGATGTGCGCCACCAACGCCCTGCTGCTCAAGCTCAACCAGATAGGCACGGTCTCCGAAGCATTTGATGCCGCCCAGATGACATTCCGCAACGGCTGGAAAGTCATGGCTTCCCACCGGTCGGCAGAGACTGAGGATTCGGCCCTTGCTGATGTTTCTGTGGCACTGGGCACCGAGCTGCTCAAGACAGGAGCGCCCGCCCGTTCGGAGAGGACGGCCAAGTACAACCAGCTCCTGAGGATACAGGAAGAGCTGGGAGACGCTGCAGCTTACGCGAAGATTTAGGCGAAGCTTATTACGCTATATTTTGCCCCTGGCGAATTTCTCCAGGGGCACTTCTTAATCTCTCTTTCTATGAGCGCTCGAATCTGGATAAAGCATCAGCCATTTGGGCCTGGGCAGGTGCCTGTCGATGCTCTGTGCTCATTTCGAACTCAACTCCTTTAAGGCCGACGCTGAACCTTCCGATGCTCCTGTCCAAGAGGACAAAAAGTTTAATCTGTATTAGGGCGATATTGATCATATATGGGAGATAATAAGGGCCCACTACAGCTCGACTTAGGCATAGTTGTATCGAACTTTGGAGGAAATTCCAGTCAAAATAGGAACCAATTTCACGGCCTTGTCTCCTTATTTGGCATCGACTTTGGATTTTATATTGGTCCATCATATAATCTTTTTGATAGAATAGGGCCGAGCATTGGAGTTGGTTTGCTCATAGGACAAAACGGTTTCTTGGCAGGCAAAATAGGTATCCATTTTAACAGGACGTTCGGCTTGGCTATTTTAGTTCCAATAGTCCCCATTTACGGTGCTAGTGGGGCGAGCTTCTTATCCGCTCTGCCCATTCCAGAAGGGGCTAAAGCCGCAGCTGCTATTCCGCTGTTGCTTGTGCCAGCATCATTTGCATATCAGGAAGAGTTTAAGGGACTATTCAGATGTGGGAAGGAAAAGTTCGAAGGAGTCATAGAGTACATGCGTCATAAAAGCTAAAGGACAGACTTCTTTCCCTTATCATCCTTTGCTTATTCGACGTTANNTACGCTTGCGGTTCTGGTTTAGGCGGAAAGTCTATCCAGGAACTCCTTTTCTTTATCCTCTGTCATGGCCTGGCCTTACCAAATCTTTTGACTGCTATTCTCGACGACTTTAAGAAATCTTTCCTTCTGGTTGAGGTGGAAACATTTCGAACTCCACTCTATTTTGGGGGCCAACGGCTGAACCTTCCGATACTCCTGTAGACAAGAGCATGGCAGCAATGAAGAAAATNNAATGAGGCCGAAAATGTAGTCTCCTGCAAAGTACAACGGTGTGTCCTAAGTTGTTAGAATCGCATTTTAAATGGCTAGAGGAGCTTCCAGCCACATGTGATGATCGAAGAATTCGATATTACGGCTAACCTTATTCGTATCACCTATCTGATTCACCCTTTCAGCCTTCTCAAAAAGGCCGGTCTTGAAGCAGATGGGATGAAGNNAGGCACGCTTTCAATATTGCATAGCATTTGTCACAGAGGGGGTTCCGTCTATTTTAT
Source organism: Methanothrix sp. (assembly GCA_003162615.1). Lineage (GTDB taxonomy): Archaea > Halobacteriota > Methanosarcinia > Methanotrichales > Methanotrichaceae > Fen-7. The sequence goes on from PMNG01000191.1 coordinate 9,057, forward strand.
GAACCGGTTTATTTATGTCGCCTATGGTCGAGATATCTGGAAGAGTATCGTTATTTTGGATGATCTTTGGAAGCCACATCTTTGATGCATTGCCGCTGAAAGTTTGATTCAAGTTATCGTTGAATTGCTGTATGGCAATATTGTACTGATCTACATTATTGACTAGCTGTCCTAGCTTCAGACCTTCCTTCACGCCATCAATATATGCTTGCTCCACAGGAGACAGAGCCATGCTTGGCAGAACGAGCACAAGCAATATAGTCAAAGCTATAATTGATCTCATCTAGCTATGAATGGTTTTATTTGATTTAAGCGTTTTTGAGTAACAGCAAAGTAGGCCGAAAAAGTTGATGGAAGGACTAGCGGTACTGTTGCATTCAGGAGCATTGCAGCAAAATTAGATGGTTATGGGATAGTGGTTTTCCTCGATCACCACCACAAGATGCCGCAGTACCTCCACTCGAAAGATCTATAGTCCATCAGTTCTTTGAACCGCCCATGGAGTACAAACTGAAGAGGGGCTTTTCGCTCGACCTGGAGAGAATCAAGGGCGCCCTGGAGACGGAGTTCCTTTCCGAGGTTCGCCAGGATGGAGAAAAGCTCACTCTGAGCTACGGAGCCCTGAAGAGCATCGAGGTCTGGATCGAAGGAAAGAAGCTGGCGGTTGTTACGCAGTCAGCGCCTGGAGTCAGCGACTATGCGGTGATGGATACAAACAAGCGATTCAGGAACTTCCTGGAGAGTGCCACAGGTTACACAGCCAAACAAAGACTGCAGATGGCCAAGAAGGAAGTCCAGGTAAAGACTGAAAAACTCTAGTAGACCGTCAGCTTCCCCTGGACGAACTCCTCCACAAGGTCGTCTGTCTGTTCCAGCCAGTAGTCGATGACCGAATTGATCGCGGCCTCTTTTGAGGTGGTGAGATCTAGGTCTCCGCATACCCTAACACCCCTGAGCAACGGTTCGTTGAGTGGAGAGCCTATCTTGCTTACCAGGGTGACATAGGCCTCTTCCACGCCGTCCAGCTCGGCGATCTCTTTTGCCATTCTCTCAGCTAGGACGTTGTAGATCTTTCCCACATGGCTGACAGGATTTTTTCCTGCAATCGCTTCCATGGTCATGGGCCGCATTGGGGTTATGAGCCCGTTTCCACGGTTTCCCCGGCCGGTGGCTCCGTCGTCGCCCATCTCAATTGAGGTGCCGGTCACGGTCAAAAAAATGTTGCTGCCAGAGTCGGCGGCGTTGACGCTGACGTCCTCGGTCTTCGACCTTTTTATTACTACGTCCTTAACCCTGGCCTTGGCCTCCCTGTAATCCTCCATGGAGCGGATCTGCCCGGAGACCATGGCAGCGGCTACCACGATCTTGAGGTCTTCACCCATCCGCACAGCCATTACCTTATTGTCCTCGCCCACTCCCCGGACTAAGCGGATCTCCCTCTCAAGATCGAGGACCATTGTCTCCACAGAGTCCATGGGCGCAAAACCAACTCCGATGGAGGTATCGTTGGCCCCGCGGCCAATGAGGCTTCTCAGCTCCGGTGCTCCTTCCTCAGCTCTAGGCTCCACCCTGTAATCCCGCAGGTTCTTCAGGGTCATGTCAAAATGAGATGCTACAGCCTGGTTGAAAATCTCGTCCAGGGCTTTGCCCGACGGCCTGGTCGCCCTTCCTCCAATTACGACGGACGGAGGAATAAGCACCCTACCGCCACCGAACTCCGGCTGACTTTTGCCTGCTATGATCAGCACCTTGTCCACGTTGTGATGGAGGATCTGGCCGAACTCCTCTATGTAATGCCTGCATAGCTCCCTTGAGATGGCCTCCGAGATGCCGTCGGCCAGAGTATCAGGGTGCCCGATGCCCTTGCGCTCCACAACCTCAAACGGAGGACGAACGTACTTCTGAAGAGTTATCATCTTACGCTGGATAAAGGACAGCCATGATTAATTATCTTTCGAAAATTTGATTGTAGCAATGTGATTATAGCACGCATTATAGCACGCTAGGTAGGCGAAACAATCCATCCCCTGCAAAGATCGATCGATGACACCAATACATCACGGGATACATCAGAGCATCCCTGTTAGAAAATCACCAAAATGACTCATAATATCCGGTCCGTTATCCGATCTCCGAATATATCACAGGCATGAGTTTATATCTAAAAAAGGACCAGGTTTGTTTCATATGAGTGAATCAACGACAGTGTCGGATCAAAGCACAATTCAAGAGTCATTCGCAAAAAGGATCTCCGCTCTGGAGATGGAGATCAAGAACACAGCCGAGGAGCTGGAGTCCACAAAGATAGAGCGGGAGGAGATTAGGGCCAAGCTCTTCGAATCCCTGATAACGAACAAGAAATACCTGCGCGAGGTGGAGAGGCTCAAGAAAGAGAACACTCTCCTGCGAAGGATGCCTCTGTTCATGGCCACAGTGATGGAGGTGGCAGAAGATTACGTCCTTTTAAGGCAGCACGGAAACAACCAGGAGTTCATAACAGCAGCGCCTCCGGAGCTGATGAGCAAGCTCGAGCCCAACACGCGCGTTGCAATAAACAACTCACTGACCATAGTCAGGATTCTTGACAGGTCCGTAGACGTAAGGGCCAAGACGATGGAGCTTATCGAGGCGCCGGACATCTCCTACGATCAGGTTGGTGGGCTGGAGGAGCAGATCAAGGAGATAAGGGAAACAGTCGAGCTGCCGCTAACAAGTCCTGAGATCTTCGCCGAAATCGGCATCGAGCCGCCAAGAGGAGTCCTGCTCTACGGCCTGCCTGGCACCGGCAAGACAATGCTGGCCAAAGCAGTAGCCCACGAGTCCAAGGCTACCTTCATTCACATGTCCGGCTCTGAGCTGGTTCACAAGTTCATAGGCGAGGGTGCCCAGCTAGTCCGCGACATCTTCCAGATGGCCAGAGAGAAAGCCCCGTCCATTCTGTTCATCGACGAGATAGACGCCGTCGGAAGCATCAGGACCCACGACGGGACAACAGGAAGCGCTGAGGTCAACAGGACCATGATGCAGCTCCTGGCTGAGATGGACGGCTTCAGGACCAGGGGAGACATCAAGATAATCGCAGCCACAAACAGAATAGACATTCTGGACCCCGCGCTTCTTCGGCCTGGGCGATTTGACAGGATAATCGAGATACCCATGCCTACGTTAGAGGGCAGGCACAAGATCTTGGAGATTCACGCCCGGAAGATGAAGAAGGCCGAAGGTATAGATCTCATGGAGATCGCAAAACAAACTGAGGATGCAAGCGGAGCAGACCTGAAAGCCATTGTTGTCGAGGCTGGCATGAACGCCATCAGAACAGGCGCACACGAAGTGACACTCCAGGATTTCGACAAGGCCATAAAGAAGGTGCTCGGAGACGAGGATGAGAGTTCCGAAGAAGCCTTGAGGATGTTCACCTAAATTTGCCAGAAATCAGGCGGAGATCGGGTCCGCCTCATCTTTCTTATACGCTTCTTACAGAGGCATCAAAAGCTATAAGATTCGTTGGCCACAAATTCGTTTTCCGAGACCTGTGCTAATTATATAGCATTTTGCAAAACATCTTCCCCATCTATCGGAAACTTTTATGTAGGCTCAATCTATCTTGGTATCGATGGATATCAAAGCGATCAAAGACTTGGCCGATCCCTTGATTCTTAGTCACAGGATTCAGTCGAGCGTTGATTCCATTGCGGGTCAGCACGTCAACATGACCTCCATCGACATTCTCCTCCAGACCATTCACGACCTTAACCCGATACCAACTCTCATAAACCTGATCATAATTCTCATCATCGCCCTTCTGACCTATTTCGCCGCCAAGTTTGCAGATAGAATGCTGGAAAACTACATTCCCAAGGTAGTCGGCAAGGTCGAGATGGAGCTGGATGAGACTGCCGGCGTGATGATAAGAAGAGTGGTCTCCGCTTCCATCTACATCCTGGGATTGACGCTGATAATCTTTCAGATACCTCAACTCCACAGCCTGGCTACGGTGATGCTTGCCTCAGCAGGCTTGGCAGGCCTGGCTATCGGCTACGCAGCTAAGGATTCCCTTGCAAACTTCACATCGGGTGTATTCATAGCAATCTTCAGACCATTTCGGGTGGGGGATTGGGTAGACTTTAGGAACGACTACGGTGTTATAGAGGATTTGACGCTTCGGCACACAGTGATTCTGACAAAGGATTATCGCAGGATCATTGTGCCAAACAACATCATGAGCAACGAGCCGATCATAAACTGGACCATAAAAGAGCCGGTGATCACCTGGTACGTGGACTTCGATCTATCACGAGCATCCGATATCGATAAGGCCAGAGAGATCATACTTCAAGAGGCCAGAAAACATCCGCTTGTGCTGAAGGACAGAGTGATAAAAGTGCTCGTGAATGACTCGAAGTACTCGGAGCTGAACCTGAGACTTTACATGGACATCCCTGGAAGAGAGATGGCCAGCGACATAGCCTCCGACGTGAGGGAGGCTGTCAAGAAGAGGTTTGAGGCTGACGACATAAAGCCTGCTGTAAAATAACTCGGATCTACCGAATCATCCTTTTGCCAGCTTGTCTCTTATTATTCTTTGGAGCGGCTCGACCTGTCCGGACTTTGCGCTTATGGGCGCTATCTTTTCCGACCACTGACGCCAAGGAGGAAGCATGCCTAGCCGCTCAGCTATGGCATCCAGGACCCAATCCTCATCTTTCTTGGCGATTCTGTCCATCTTGTTGGCTGCCACAACCACGTCCAGTCCCAGGTCGCTTAGAAACTCATAGAGCTCGATCTCCAGGGGAACTTCTCCCCGACCTTCCCAGCGATCGGCAATGTCAAGGAAAGACGCCACGTCTATCACCTGAATTGCCAGGAGGATCTCGCTCGCGTTCTCTTCGAAATAGTCTACTATTATATTCTTGGTCCTGTCCAGATCCGCCTTGCTTACGTGCAGCATGAAGCCGTAACCCGGCATATCCACGTAGAAGACGCTGCCAACCTGGACTTTGAAATGGTACCTGGTGATCCCGGGCCTCCTGCCCACGCGGACCTTCTTTCCAGTAAGTGCCTTGAAAAGAGTGGATTTGCCGACGTTCGACCTGCCGATCAGGACAATCTCTTTGGCCATTAATCCAATGAATGTGGCCAACATTGAAAAGGTTGTCTTCGATAGAGCTGAGATTAGAGTTAATG
>PMNG01000014.1 GCA_003162615.1 Methanothrix sp.
GCACGGAGGACTCACAGAGGACTACTATTATTCTATTACCCACAGATACCGCAAGGAACAATTTTTTTGTTCTAAAGATATGTAGCGAAACAAAGATAGTCACAGCCCGCCCTAACTCGTCTCATGCAGATTGGACGCAAAGCCAAGCCTGAATCGCCGGAGGAGATGGCTCTTGTGCATCACGCTCTGGAAAACCCCATCCGCAGGAAAATGATCATTCTCATGAACCAGGGNNGATAGTGCTGACGGAAGCGGGTGTGGCCTATGGAGGGCTGGTACTGTTGGAGAAAGAGATGGGCGGAGCGGATAAGATCTAATTTCATTTTAGATCTGATCAAAGTTGAGAAGAGAATGCTGTGATTTGTACCATCCCAGTGCCAATACCATTTCTGAGATCAAATATGAGTTCTGAATCTTTTTCTCCCAGCAATCTTAAATTCAAAGGGACCATCTTCCCAACAATGGATCTTAATTGAAGATGAAATTGACTGCATGAGGCAAGAATGACGGGTTTAACATGGCTGCACCTTTCCGACTGGCATCAGAAGGGAACTGAATTTGATCGCGAAGTTGTACTTGAAGCCCTTCTGAAAGATATCAAGAGGCGGACTGAAATCAATGAGAGTCTAGCTGAGATAAATTTCGCAGTATTCAGCGGAGACTTAGCTTTTGGCGGGAAGAAAGAGGAATACCAGACTGCAAAAGAAATTCTTCTCGATCCGCTATTAGAAGCAAGTGGTTTAAAATCAGATCGTCTTTTTATTGTGCCTGGCAATCATGATTCGGACAGGGAAGAGCTAAAGCTTCTTTCTCCTGAGTTTCAAAAGCCGATAGTGTCAGAAGCCGAAGAGCAGGAATGGCTAACGAATGAACGGAGAAGAAAGAAGCTCCAGGATCTGTTTTGGGCATTTAGCGAATTCGTGATTGGTTACACAGAACAAGACTCTCCCGCTTATGCAGATACTTGCATCTGGCGAATCAAAGGCAAGAAAATCGCCCTCTTGGGATTAAATTCTGCTTTGGGGTGTGAGCGAAACGAAATTGAGAAAGGGTCATTAATTGTTGGAGAACCGCAAATTAGGGAGGCTTTAAAAGGTCTAGACGAAGCTGACATAAAGATCGCAGTTCTTCATCATCCCTTCGACTGGCTGGCTGAATTTGACTTCATTCGAGTCGAACGGCCTTTGAGAAGCAATTGTGATTTCATTCTCTGCGGCCATACACATATGCCCAGAGTTGAGGCTTCCCTTAGCACTAAGGGCAATGCAGTCATCATTCCCGCGGGAGCATCTTATCGTAAGAGAATAGAAAAAAGCCCTCACTATACAAGCTCATACAACTTCGTGCACCTTGATTTTGATACAGGAGCAGTATCAGTATTTCTTCGACGCTGGAACGATGAGCGAGGTGAATGGGTTGAAGATATAGGTTCATATCCAGATGGCCAATTTGATTTTGAATTGCCCAAAATAAAATCTAAAAATAAACCTGGTCCTACCATTCCATTTGTTGCACCAGTGGTTCCTGTAGTTCCTCGCCAGATTCCACCACCCCCATCCGACTTTAAAGGCCGGGAGGATGAAATCCGCGACATTCTCTCCAACTTCGAAAAAGGAGCTACTATCACCGGCCTGCGCGGCATGGGGGGCGTCGGCAAGACTGCATTGGCCCTGGTTCTAGCAGACAAAATCAAGAGCAAATTTCCAGATGGCCAAATCTTCATCGAAATGCGGGGAACGAGCAGAAATCCAGATATGCCTCCCATGAGACCTGACGAGGCCATGGCTCATGTCATCCGGGCCTTCAATCCAGTTGATAAACTTCCGGAAAACTCAAATGAATTGCGTGGTTTGTATCATTCAATTTTGGCTGGCAAACGTGTTCTCATGCTGCTGGACAATGCGGCTGGCAGTGAGCAAGTAGAGCCTCTACAGCCTCCTGAAGGTTGCTGTGTTCTAATAACATCGAGAATTAAATTTGCTTTGCCGGGTTTGGCTGAGAAAGATCTTGACATTTTGCCTTCAGACAAAGCACGCGAGCTTCTTCTCGCAATCGCCCCGCGTATCGGCAATCGAGCTGATGATCTGGCAAAACTTAGTGGCTGCCTTCCGATCGCTCTCCGAAATGCGGGCAAAGCTTTAGCCGAAAAGAAAGATTTAGGCGTTTCTGAGTACGAACGACGTCTCAGAGACAAAGTGGAGAGGCTAGAACTCGTAAAGGCATCTTTCAGCACCAGCTATGACCTGCTGACGACAGGAAGGAAGAAACAATGGCGACGTCTTTCTGTCTTTCCTGAAGATTTCGATCGCAATGCCGCGATTGCCATCCTAAAGATGGCTCCTGGTCCATCGGCTGAGGCTCTGAGCGATTTAGTGCGATGGAGCCTTGTGGACTTTGTTCCAGGACTGGAATCTGAGGATGGCCGATACAAGCTTCATGATTTGGCGCGTCTTTTTGCGGAATCATGTCTTAAACAAGATGAACTAGCCGATGCTCAGCAAAAGCATGCCAAGTACTACTTAAAGGTGCTTTCTCAAGTGGAAACGCTCTATAAAAAAGGTGAAATGAACCTTTTGGCAGGGTTGGATCTTTTCGATCGAGAATGGGCGAATATAAAGGTCGGACAATCGTGGGTAAGGAACATAATTCGAAACTCCGGGAAAACGAAAAAAAGTGACTTGAAATTCGCCCTCCAATTGGCAAGCTCTTATGCAAGCAATGCGATGAACGTTTTAGATTTGCGCCTACATCCTAGGGATAGTATTGAATGGTATGAAACTGGCCTGCTGGCTGCAAAGATGATGGGTATACAAGGTTACGAAGGTCTATTTTTGGGCAACCTAGGCGGCGCCTACACTGACCTGGGCGAAGTCCACAAGGCCATCGAATACTACGAGCAGGCCCTGGCCATAGCGCGAGAGATCGGTGATAAATGTAATGAAGGAGCATGGCTGGGCAACATTGGCAGTTCTCACTACCGTTTGGGCGAAGCCCGCAAGGCCCTCGAGTACTATGAGCAGACTCTTTCAATCTACTGCAAGATAGGAAACATACGAGAGGAAGGAATCACCCTTGGCAATATGGGCTTGGCCTATTATAGCCTGGGAGAAGTCCGCAAGGCCCTCGAGTACTATGAACAGGCTCTTGCCATCTACCGCAAGACAGGAAACATGCGGGAAGAAGGATCCGTCCTTATAAACTTTGGCCTAGCCTTGACCGATTTGGGCGAAGTCCGTCAGGCTCTCAAGTACTACGATCAAGCCTTGGCCATCGCTAGCGAAATCGGTGACAGAAGAAAAGAGGGGGCTGCTTTGGACAATATGGGCCTAGCCTATTCTGACCTAGGCGAGATTGGGAAAGCCATTGAGTATCACGAACTGGCCCTGGCCATCGCCCACGAGATCGGAAATAGACAGAACGAAGGAGAAGAACTCTGCAACTTAGGCAAGGCATATTTGGATCTAAATGAGACAAGTAAAGCAATCGAATACTGCATGCAATCACTGGACATAGTTCGCAAGATTGAGTATCGGAAAATTGAGGGCGAAGCTCTCTGTACATTAGGCAAGGTATATTCTGCAACTGGCGAAATCGAAAAGGCACTCGATCATTACGACCAAGCGCTTAAGATCTTCATAGACATGGAATATCGCCAGGGTGAAGGAGATGCAATGTTTTGCAAGAGTCAGGCTTTAGACAAGCTCAACCGACGTCCTCAAGCGATAGATTGCGCACAAAAAGCTCTCCAGATCTTCGAGCAGATCGAAAGCCCCAAAGCAGAAGAAGTCCGCCAGAAGCTAGCGGAATGGCATGTTTCCGGCCCTCAGGAGAGCTAACATGGACGTCATCTTTCTCGGCACCAACGGCTGGTACGATAGCGATACCGGCAACACCATCTGCACCCTCATCAACTCCGAAAAGTACCACATCATCCTCGATGCCGGCAACGGTATCTACAAGGCCGACCGCTACATCCATGACGACTTGCCAGTCTATCTCTTCCTCTCTCACTTCCACCTGGACCACATCGAGGGCCTTCANNTTCACAGTTCCTTTGAGCAAGCTGCCCTTTGCTGTTGAGGTCCGCGAGCTTTCCGAAGGGCCTTACAAGCTTCCCTTCCCCTTGGAGTGCCGGTTCCTGGTCCACGCAGCGCCATGCATGGGCTACCGCTTCGATCTGGACGGCAAAGTCGTGGCCTATTGCCCGGACACTGGAATCTGCGAGAACGCCGTTCTCCTCGCGGAGGACGCCGATCTTCTCATAACCGAGTGCTCCCACAAGCCTGGCGAGCATAGCCCGGAGTGGCCGCACCTGAACCCGGAAGACGCGGCGGAGATTGCCAGACGGGCAAAGGCGAAGAGGCTGGCGCTGACTCACTTCGATGCAGGAAGGTACACGACGATTCAGGAGCGGCTGGATGCGGTAAAAAGCATCACGAATTTCAGTGACGTGGTTGTCGGACGCGACGACCTGATGCTGGAATTATAAGAGACCCATTATAACGGGCATCTCTTGGCGGACTCTGTTCTCTTTTCATAACTCTTGCCTTTTGAGTGAACATATAAATAATTTAAATATGTTGTAATCTGAATATGTTATGATTTAAATGGCTCATTGTTTAAAGTTCACTTCGGCGATTTTTATATGGTATTATTATAAGCAGTTTAAGAATCATTAAACAAAAATTATAAATGCCGATAAGTATTAATAATAAGTAGTTAAGATACGAATTAATGTCATATGTCCCTAAAGACGGAATAACCGATTTCAATGAATCAGGCGGTCACTACCGGTATAGAACGACGAGATAAATTAAAAATAAATTAAAATAATTAGGTTGATCCCCAATGAAATATGGGCTCTTAATTAGTTTGTTAATTATATTCTATATCTGTGATCTTTGCATCCTTTCATACGCGAACGAAGAGATCGACCTAAATCTACTGTTATCCAGCTATGAAGGCAAGGGTATTACCGTGAGCGATCTTGCTACGTTTCTGACAGTTCATGGCTACAACGCAAAGTCCTCGGACAACTATGTTATTGTAAAACTGCATAGCGGTAAGAATTTGTACCTGCTTCCTGACGGAACAGAGACTGGTTTAGCATCCATGTGGGTAGTTCCTCCTTCCTCCCAGGCGAAACAATCGGGAGATAAGCATTCTGAGCTCAAAATGACCATTAAAGACGGTGAAATAAAAAAAGACAAAACCTACACAAAAACGGCCAATAAAGATTTCGTTGAGACAATAAGGAAGCTCACAAATTTCCCTGTCGCACCCCTTGGAATGTGCGAGGATGGATCACAGATATTGGGCAAGACTTACAAGAACTCTGGATACAACATCTATTACATGGTCCATCCCAATTCAGACAACCATCCGGGTCATATGTGGGTCGTGGTTGAAGACCCCGACAAAAAGAATACATGGCTGGCAGTTGACAGCTACTCCGGCCCCGTCACCAAGGACGACGACTATTATTATTCCGCACCATACAGCTTCCAGGATAATAATTATCTGAAGCTAATAGATCCGGTCCTCAGAGTTTCATGAGAGTGTTGAAATTAATTAATCCACTTCTTTATATGAATGTCGATCATCAATTCTGGCAAATTAATGGATACAACCAATATCTTTGCGAAATAGATAAAAAATTTAGTTAACTATCGACAGGCCTTCTACTGCCAGCTCGTCCAGGCTCAGGGATCCGTTAATGGCCTTAGCTGATATGGAATAATTCCCCGCAGGAAAACCTGTTGTGTTTATGCTGAGATTGAACCTTCCCCTCACGATCATCTTCTTGACCATGGTCATAGTCAGATCAACCTGGGATGCATTATCGGCAGCGTCTCCGAATATCTTGGCTTGATAGTTGCCCGGAGAGATAAGATCGCTATCCGCAGTTGCTACGCCGTTACTGTCCGCGGGAATCTGGGTGGTGATCCAAATCCTACTGGCCTTGCCTTTCCAAACCATGCTCGAGTTCTCGTAGCTTCCTTGGAGCTTCTTCAGGCCCACATTGATGTTCTTCACATATCGCCCTGAGACTGTGAAGTTATTTGGCTTGCCGGGAAGGGAGATGCCGGCCAAATCGTAGACATATCCAGCGAGTCCCTCCTTCTTCGTAACATCAAACTCGGAGGAGAATGGAGGAATGTTGATGCCGACTACGTCGAAGCTGTATTTTCCAGAGAACACAGGCAGCGATTTATTTATGGTTATCTTCAGGAGAAGCTCTCCGTGCCCTGATCCTGAGATTATCTTGTCGGTTCGAACAGGGTCTACAAAGTCCGAGGCGTTGTAAAAGGAGGTCCTATAAGCGGTTGGGACAGTCTGGATCAGCATCATTCCCATATTCGATGATCCGAAGGTCAGCTTTACGTCCCCAAGCCTGTACTGACCGCTTACTCCGTAGCTTTGAATGGCCTTTCCATCGAAATCCAGCTCCATTCTGTTGTGTCCGGGATACAGCCTTTTATGATCTATGGCCCAGATTATCTCTTCATTTTTCTGATCATACAGTGACCCCATGACACTGTACTCTCCAGGAGTCTGCACATCTACCCCTACATTCACTGTTAGGAATTCGTATCGTCCGTCATTGTTTACATCTAATCCGTGGTCTGTATAATTACCTGTCAGGGTGGCCAGGCCCATAGGCGATTGCGGTGTTAAATTAGCGGCAGTCTCGGTCTGCCCTGCGACGACTAACTGGCACAGTGCGAATATCGATGCTGATATTATGAAGAACGCCAGTGGAGACTTCCTCGAACAACCTATTGCACGATCAGCCATAATTCTCTCAAGTTACCTGACAGAGCGGGTTTATAAGTATTATGGACAGACGATCGCAT
>PMNG01000021.1 GCA_003162615.1 Methanothrix sp.
CCCATAGTTTCTTGTTCAGAAGCTCCCCTTTAGAAAATCCCATTAGATCGATCAAGAACGGATTCACATCGGTTATTTGCCCCGAATCTGCGTCTAGGAGCAATATGCCATCTTGAGCAGTTTCAAAGAGCCTTCTGTAATGTGTTTCTGATACTCGGAGATCATAGTCACTTCGCTTGCGTTCGGTGGAGTCATCCCACATAATTATCATCTATCACAGTTACTGATTATACATCTTTCGAAAGATTTGCCAAGTTAGTCAGCCTTCGGCTTCCTAGCCTTCCCGATGGATTAACAAGAGGTTATAATTATGTAAGTAGAATATCTACCTATAAATAGAACTATGCCGATTCTACTAGCTCAGTCTTCCTATAAGCATTTATGCCAGAGTTTATAACGAATTAGCATCAACTAGTTTCAATCGTTTGTAGAGAGCTAGTAACTCGAGGTGAATGGAAATGATGAAGAAAATCACATTGGTAATGGTATTGCTTGCGGTGGATTGCCATTCGCGTCCAGCGACGCATTTAGGTGCTCAAGAGGTCTGGCTACTTTCTATGACGGGATCCCAGTCCCGAACTATTTAGCAGCCTTCACTACCCATATCAACTACAATCAGCGGCTACTGTTTTCATAGTTTTTGGTGCGAATCAGGGATTCATGATTGCTTTCTATGACATTTTCACCAAACGCTAGTAGAGTGTCAAAGAACTATTCGATAAGTGATGGCCAGGAACGGCCTTGAATATAGGGGGTGAGACCAGAGCCCGGCCAATGGTAGTAGTAGCCCCACGTTAAAAAAGATTGCCGCCAGATCTTCAGCTTGCCTGACAGCTTATTGCATTGGATGCCATGCACTAATGTCGTCTGGTGGCTGGGACTGCCGGAAAGGCGGGGGGGGCATCTTTTGTCGGTCCTTATTCCATATGGGTTTTTCGAGTGACATATCACCGAACACGAAATCATTACCTAACGTGAAATTTGGGGTAGTTGTATTCAATCGCGGAGTAGTGTTATTAGTCATGCTCCATTCTGGTATTGTGCCGTGCGGTTTTTCAAGATCCACCAATACTGTGATGTTTCCAAAGTCTAAACTCAATTGGCCTTCTCTTCATCGAGTTTGCGCTTTAGTTTCATTTTTCTGTCTCTGGCTTCGCTCATGATTTCACGTTCTTCTTATACCGGCTGCTTGATGCTCTATTTTGCCATGTCTACCTCTATGTGACGTACTGACTTAAAAATTATTGGATCATCGCCGCCAATGGCCTTATGTGTGCAGGATTGAGAGAAGAGCATAGAAATTACACATATGGTTCTATTGCGCACGAAAAGCATCTAGCGCCAGATCCTCAACTTTAAAAAACAAGGATCATCCGCTTATATCCCCGTTGCCGTAGAACTACGCGAGCGGGAGAAGGGATTACTGGAGCCAGCCTTATAAAGGGAGTATGGGGGTAAGACTGTCTCCATGGACCTGATATGGTACCATTGAATAAAAAGCTTTTGGTATCAAAATACCAAAATGTAATAAGCTATATGCATATAAAGTTTAATAAATCGAAGTGTGATTGTGCCTAAAAAAGCTTGCCTGGCGGCTATTGCCTGCCTATGGCGTACATGGCCTACCGCCTCCCATCTGCACCGCTCGGCCACAATGCCCCACAGGATCAAATCGAGATATTTAGGACATTTACAGTCCTGACAGGCTGCACAATTCGGAGCCATCACCACCAACCCCCCTCGGGAGAAGATATAGAAAATACCGGCAAGCATAGCCGTATTAATGAGCTGCAGAGCCACTATTCCCGTAAGCACCTTACGCCTGTGGACATAGTTAAGCTTCCTCCGGTATTGCCTGCCATGCACTACAACAGGACCGTTCGTTGATTTTGCCGAGGCCAGGACAATAGCCGATGTCTGCTCTTCCGTTGTGGTTCTCTGGCGGCGAGATGAAACAGGCACAAGAGGAGCAAGATTTACCCCTAAAAGAGGAGAACATCAATACCTCTTATCATTGTCATGGCTGTAATTCAGGACAGGTTCAGACCTGAACCGAGCCAATGCTTGTGCATTTTCGCTTGTCTCATCTAATCCTAGCTTCTCCAGCCTTGCCGATCCATCCCAAAGCCGTCAAGCCTTCCGTGACTAGGCCCTAATGATTCATCGAAGAAGGTATTAAGGGCCTTAAAGGTCATTTAAAAAATTAATTCTGTCGGCTTTATGAAAATAGCAAAGGCCGACTCTTCTCCTTCCAGATCAAAATTATTCGCTCTAGCAAGAATAAGCTCTTAGCGAACAGCGAGGGATATCGTCTCATCTGATATCCGAATCTTGCCTTCCTTCATCAGCTCGTCGAGGATAGGGTTCAGAAGTGCATATTCCACTCCCATGCATCTCCTTAATCTGCTCTGCTCCATCTTTCCGCCGTGGGCGGCCAGTGTCCAGAGGACACGATCACGTGGAGACTGTGAATGGGTTGTCATTTCCAGAATTTCCACCAGCCTTTCTTTTTGGCCTCTTCCTGGCTAGGTGGGAGCTGTGGTGTCAGCCGTTGAATTAGCTCATGGTATGAAGCCTGCAGAAAGCCTATATCCTGATCTTTCAGCTTTATGATATCGTTAGCATGTGACAGGTCTTTCTTGAGACTATCATGGGCTATCTCAGCCTGCTTCAGCTCACCGTTTAGGCTATCAACCTTGATAGTCATCTGGTTCATTTTGATAGTCTGACTATCAAGGGCGTCCCTGAGACTATCTAGCTCTATCTTGAGGCTATCAATCTCTGACCTCTTTCCCTCCATATCAGACATTAGGCTATCACGATTGGATCTTAGACTATCAAGCTCTTTCTTAAGGCTATCAAGTTCGATCCTAAGACTATCAGGCTCTGATCCACTTTGATGCAGAAAACTATCAAGAGCTTTCAGGATTAGCTGATGCCTGTTTATGCTCTTATCATCTACATATTTAGAGATCTCTTCCATTAGCTGTTCGTCTGGCTCAGCGTAGATCCTCTTCAAGTCCTATCCCCTCCCTGCCCTTTGATAGTCTCTGATAGGATATGATAGTTCTTGATAGTCTTACTATCAGGTATAGCTTTTCTGGTGTCCTGCCTAGATGGTTCTATGACACTTTAGAGAATATCAATCAATAATGTCATAGAACTTTTCCGTGTAGGTTTCCGTGTAGGATCGCTTTCGGTTACATAGTCCTCACATAAGCCAAAATGATTTATTCGACAATTGCCTATATGGAATCGGGCGAAAGTCGATACGATACGAGTTTTTCCCCTCCTTCCGTGGATCGACTTTCCCCTCCCTCCTTTTCATTCTCTCCGCCTGGACTGCTAGCAGAGCACATATACCAGGTACTTTTCGAACCGGTATTAGGTACTACGCATACGTGGGCGTAATCATCATTTTCGATTAGAGCTTTCGTCATCCATTACGACAGACTTGGTCGTCTAACAAACCTTATGCAAACCCCGGACAGGATGCAGAATACGCCCAAGTAGAGAAAGACCAGAGAGAAGTTGCCTCCGGTCACATCGAGCAGGTAGCCGCTCAGCGTCGGGCCAATCGGCCCGGCGATGAAGCCGTAGGCCGCAAAGGTCAGCCCAAATACGGCCCCAAAGTGCTCGAGGCCGAAGCAGTCGGCCACCAACGGAGCGGAGACGGAAAAAAGGGTGCCGAAGGAAAATCCCACCACCGCCGCCAGAAAAGCACACGCTGCCAGGCTGTCAGCCCAGGGAAGGGTGAAATAAGCGAGGCCTGCAGCCATGAAGGCCATGCTCATGATGCGGTTTCGGCCGATCTTGTCGGAGAAGTATCCGCTTATGAGACGGCTCGTGCCGTTGGTCAGGTTGAAGGAGGTCAGGAGGAGAATTGCCGATTCCAGAGAAAACCCCTTGGAGAGTCCGTATTCGGTAGAGAGGATGATCATGGAGACTCCGGCTGCTCCAGCGAAAGCCCAGGTTATCCATAGAAACCAGAAACTCCGGGTGTGCAAGCTCTCCAGGACGGTCAGGGATCTATCCGGTGACCTCTCCTGTCTACCTGAGCTTTTAGGTTTCTTTCCTGAATATCGGTTCGTCATCGCAGAATACGAGGCCGGATTCTCCGATGAATCAGGAGCACGGGCAAAGTAGGCGCCAGCCAGGCCGATCGTCAAAGTCAGAACCGCAATGACGAGGTTCATAGACACGTATCCAAGGGAGACAAGCATCTTTCCAAACAGCGGTGACATAATGGCCGCCGATAGCCCGAAGACCATGCTGACAATGCCTGAGACCACTCCTTTCTTCTCCGGGTACCACCATTGAACGAGGGTCAATGTCGGGATGTAGACGAA
>PMNG01000013.1 GCA_003162615.1 Methanothrix sp.
AAAGGACCGGCGCGACTGGATTGCCTTCACGGGTTGTGCTGAAGAGGATTTTAGATCCGTCGGGTGACCATGTAGGCACGCTGTTCCAACCAATGCCTGTCTTGGGACTGGCCGTAAGCCTGCCCATGTTAGTTCCATCAGAATTAACTATCATTATTTCATAGGTGTCATACTCGTCGTCGCTGGCTGTCTCCTTAAACTGGCCAACGAAAGCGACCTTTGTCCCATCGGGTGAATACCTGGGCGCTGTNNATCCAACCCTGTTGGTCAACCTCCTTCGATCACTACCGTCGGCTTTCATCGACCATATCTCATAATTGTCTGGATCGTTAGTGCTGAAAACTATCCTGGTACCGTCAGGTGACCAACTGGGGAAACCATCAAAGGTCTGGTTATCAGTGGAAGTGTACATGAGATCTGTGCCGTCGGGTTTTACGGTATATATGTGCACGGTCTGATAGCGGTCGGATGAGAAAGCCAGCAGGCTGGGAAGGCCGGAAGCCTTATCGTTCGCTACGGGTACTGCGCATGAGCCTGTGAACAGAGAGGAAAGCACAATGACGCCCATCAGAAAAACGGTCATATGTAGCTTGAATTTAGACATTAAAATATCACCTCTGGTTAATCGAATCAATTACTTTGGAAAGTATAATTACAGAATTAAATGTTGGCAAATTGAAATCAAATATAGCGTTGGTGAAAAAGGCAATAAAAAAACCTCCGCTTCCGGAGGCATCATTTATTTTACTGTATATATAATTATAACACGGATAAATGAGGTATGTCAAAGATTCATATTTGGCGTGTTAACGTTCTATGATTTTGTCACCCCTTAACTGTTCAGTGAAAATGTCACCCTATGAGAGAAGAGGTGACTTTGAACAAGAAGGAACAGAGAAGGCTCATGATACTTAATAAGCTGGAACATGGAGATCTAAAGAACAGGGAAGCTGCGCAACTATTGTGCCTTTCTGAGCGCCAGGTAAAGAGACTGAGATCAGGTTACCGCGTAAAAGGAGCGAAAGCTCTGGAACACGGCAATCGTGGGAGGGAACCGGTTCATGCTCTATGTGACGAGATACGCAACAGGATAGTCGATCTGGTCCAGCGGAAATACACGGGCTTTAACCAGCAGCACTTTACTGAGATGCTGATTGAGAGGGAAGGCATAAGCGTGTCCCGTTCAACCGTCAGGAGAATATTGTCAAATGCGGGAATACATAGTCCGATGAGAAGAAGGCCACCAAAACACCGTAAGCGCAGGGACCGGTATCCTCAGGAAGGTATGATGCTTCAGATCGATGGCAGTCCTCACGATTGGCTCGAGGAAAGGGGTCCCAAGCTTAGTATGATCGCAGCCATTGATGACGCCACAGGTAAAGTGGCTGGTGCATTATTCAGAGAGCAAGAAGATGCACAGGGCTATTTCCTGTTGCTCAAGCAGATAGTGGCTGCGCACGGCATACCGGTAGCTTTATATCATGACCGACATGGCATCTTTGAACGTTCTCCTTTGAACAAAGAGTCCATCGACGAACAGTTGGAGGGAAAGAGAGCGCTCACGCAATTCGGACGACTTATGCAGGAGTTGGGAGTCACCTCGATTGCTGCGATGTCACCCCAGGCGAAAGGCAGAATCGAGAGACTATGGGGCACATTCCAGGATAGATTGGTTAGTGAGTTGCGCCTGGCCGGGGTGTCTACCCTGGATGAAGCCAATAGCATGCTGGAAGGATTTCTACCAGCTCATAACCGGCGGTTCGCCGTTTCTCCTGTTCAAACTGGGAGCGCCTACCGTAAACCTCATGCAAGGTTTATCTCGAATGAGGTATTTTGCTTCAAATACAGGCGTACGGTCGCCAGGGATAATGTTGTCCGCTTCGCCAACCAGAGGCTGCAGGTATTTCCTTCAAACGGCCGGCCCAGCTATGCATACGCCCATGTCGACGTGCATGAACATATGGATGGTGTTCTATCAGTCCATTATCAGGGGAAATGCCTCCTAACCAAACCGGCTCCTTACGAGGCCTCAGCACTGAGAGCAAGAGCCGGTACCCGCCCCATCGCAACGCAGAACATGCTTATTACTCCAAGTCAAAAATTGACTTTGGAACACTCTCTGCCAGGGCAGATAGTCAGCCGCAAACCAGCCCCAAACCATCCATGGAGACATATGCCAATAATTCATATAGACAGGGGGTGACAAAATCACTGGACAATTAAGGGGACATTTTCACTGGACAACAACAGAATTATCTATTACCGGGCGAATGTTGCCGCCGATTTTAGTTCGTCCTCGTGAGTTACAAGCCATTTCCTGTACTTCCGCCAGTCGGGGCAGAATCCGGCAAGGAAGTCCCAGAATTTCTTCGAGTGGTCCATATGTTTAAGATGGGCCAGTTCGTGCATTATGACATAGTCTACTACGGCTTCAGGCGCCATTAGCAGTTTCCAGTTGATCGACAGGTTTCCCATGGGAGAGGCACTGGCCCAACGTTTCCTCTGTCCCCGTATGACAATGCGGTTGTACCGTAGGCCCATTTCAGCCTGAAATCTATCGGCCTTTTCCTTAAAGACACATGCAGCCTGAACCCTGTACCAATCTTCGAGGGTCTTTGCGCTGCCTTGTGTCCCTGGGCCGCAGGAAATAAATAACCTGTTATCTTTGAGGTAAGCCGGCGTGCTTTTCTGCCCGTCCTTTATTACGACTACCTCGATCATTTTGTCCATATACCTGATCTTTTCCCCGTGATCAACCTCTTTCTTGAAAAGAGGTATCTGCAATGGCTTTCTGCCGGGGAGGTGACGGAATATCCAGCCTGATTTCTTTTCAAGGATGTCATCAACCTGCTCAGGCTTATATTTTTTCGGAACGATCACGATCAGACCGGAATCGTTGTGTATCTCAAGTCTGATCCCCCTGATTCGGGGACTCTGCTTGAGAACGTAGTCGATCTTCTTTCCTTGTAGAATTATCTCATGCTGGCCGAT
>PMNG01000127.1 GCA_003162615.1 Methanothrix sp.
CTTACTCTCTGCTTCTCGGCCTCTACATCTTGGATATCCAGACCACTATTATTCCTGTTAATATCAGAACAGGACCCAAGGCACCTTTAATAATGTCCAAGGTATAGATCCACCAGTTCAGACCATATACCCAGCCGTTCTGGCCATACCAGGCTGGATTCACCATCATCCAGACTCCTACCAAAAGAATGACAACTCCAATCAATATCTTCAAAACATTATTCACGCTTATCCCACCTGCAATAGATTATCACATATTTAACGTAGGTCAATTATTTCATATAGTCTGTGGTCAGTCACAATCGGAACGGAGGTGGGCTATCTCGAACTGGAGTCGAAACAGTTTTAATGGAAATGACAATCTGATCAAGAACGTCACAATCTCGCAGTGATTGAACCCAGAGGGCGAGTCGCCCCNNAGAATAGGAAGGTTCTGATATAGAGATATAAGCCACCGTGCTTGTGGCTCGTTCCTGGTGCGTAGGATGCTGTTTACACCCATTGGATATATCCATCATTATTATCCGTTCACGGCGAAGCATTGCGTTTGCGGGTAGCAGTGGGTAGCCGAATCGATATGCAGTGGTCACTCTGCGGGTAGCGCGGTAGGTCAACATCTGCGATAGCTTTGGTGATCTCAGCTTTTGTTCGACATTGTCGATGGTCACAATCGAAGGAGCGTTTAGTAGAGTGCTTGTGATGGCTTTCCGCCATTCCTCGTCACTTGCGGGTGCTGTCTGGAAGTGAGCTGGCTTGCCTGTGGCGATCTCTGCAATTACCTCTGTCAATAGACCGGCGCCCGTTCCGGCCCTCGGCTTGTCGAACAACCCGAGAGGAATGCCGCCATCAATGAGCGGGTTCGCTATAACGGTGATCAGCGCAGCCATCATGTTAGCCTTACTAGCTGTATCCTTGAACGGGAAATCGGAGAAGACCTCATCAAAAATGTATTCAGCAGCTTTCTTTGCGTCTTCTCGTGTGGGGTTGTCTGGAACCTGAAGCGCAAGTTTCTCCCCATTGGCGTAGTAAAGCTGAGTTGCTGCGTCATATCCGAACTGATCGAGGATCGATCCATCGGGTCGAACCACGGGACTCTCTATAATGCCTGTTAAAGGTGGTATGCCGTTCCATGCTGTGAGAGCTAAGATGTCCTTGACGACCTTCACCGGCGGATCAGCGTTGCTGTACCCACTCGCATCAACGTAAAGGAAATCAGCTGAACGAGCCAGAACCCCTCGGAGTGCAGGTTCGCCCAGGGGGTCAATACACATCGTTCCCTTTTCATCCTTCTTTACCCTGACCAAGCTACCGGCCCGGACGAAGATATAGGGAGGCGTGTTATGCGCTACAATAGCAGGCAAGCACTCTGCGGTTATCTCTTGCATATGCATGCCAGTGATGACGATCTCGTAGCCACCACTTTTAGGATTAGCCTTCCTTGCCTCGATCTCCTGAGCTATCCGTTCAGCGTTCTTCTTGAACTCGGCGATCTCTTTCTGTCTTCTTACTTTGCTGATCTGTTTTAAGACTTCTTTGCGGAAGTCGGTGGTATTCACCTTTCGCTTCCACGATCCGACGATGCTTTCGAACAGTGATCGATCGTGCTGATACACCCGCGCGAATAATTCAATGCTCTCAGCCGTGAACGGTAGCCCAGGATCTTTCAGAGCTTCGTCCTTGACCTTCATCGCGTCTTCAGCGTCTTTCTTCTGCGCCTCACGCTGCTGTTTTCTTCCGGGAAATAGATCGTCTTCGGAATAGAGCCCACGTTCAGCGACATATTCTTTGGTCTTCTCGATTACTTCACGATCGTCCATCGATCCAGGGCCAGCACTCGCCCAATCGACGGCACCGCAAACGCAGGCCGCTAGCAGCCAAGCATCTCCGCCCGGCGCAGTTCCTCCGCTAAAGTTGTGCATGTTGGCCCATGTTCCCTCACTTGGGTTTATGATCAGATTGTGGCCGCTTGAACTACCCGTCCAAGGGTTAGGCCCGGTTAGTTGCTCCCCTTCTGGGGTGAACGTTGACACATCAACCAATTGTTCGATGGTGATCGGGAACTTATCGCGCAGCAACTCATACGGATGATTTTTGTTTTTGCGCTCCTTAGCCTTCTGCTTCTTGGCTTCGTTCGCGTTGAAATAGTCATGAATGAGTTCTTTCAGAAGCTCCGTCCTGTTCGAACACTCCATAGGGTAGTCCGGCAAAAACGGGTTCGTAAACGTGAGATGTCGCGGCCCACCTGCATAGATCTCGATGGCGCAGTATCCCTGCTCTCCTTCTTCGAGTTTCTTTGCTAGGTTTTTTCCTTTCTTGGCGAGGATCGCTGCTCTATCTTCTTCACTCAGGTCATTTGCGTTGAAATAGCCGATTCTGGACATCGAGTCATATGGTAGATCTCCGGTGCACCACGCCCTGAAGCCACATCCAGACGGACTTACGGATGTCGGAGAGTCCAACTTTTTTAGGAACTTCAAAACCGTCGGGCTAGCAGCCCCAGTCTCTGGATTTCTTGCTGCATCTATGTCGATCCCGATTACACTGTCATGCTCATCCTTCTCTCTGTGGACGATGAAGCCTGCTCCGCTCACTCCTTCGACAGCAAGCAACTCAACATTTCTCAGGATCTCGAAGTCACCCCAGAAGTTTGGCGACTTCCAAGTCAGTCCCTTGTCGCTTGCGTACCCGAACCGATTGACAGGTACCTTTCCCTTTCTGAGAACCCAATGCTTCTGCTCGCGGAGAGCCTTTGGTGCCCGGAACGTGGGCGATGTAAGTCGAGCCACGCCTTGAGGTATAGTGGTCTTCTCTCCCTCGACGGCCCCGGGCTCGACCTTCTGGCCAACAACCTTGGGGTCTTGTTGCCCGACGGCCTGCTGGGCCTCTATTGCTGCGATGACTTCTTCTGCGGTCTTGCCATCGAATGCCTTGACGAACTTTTCATGCAGTTTCGAATCTCTTTCGATAGCCTGCACGGCAGCTCGGAGGGTGTCGCACTTCCGAATAATTTCCTGGGCTAACGGGCCCATGCCCTCAAGCTTGGCCAGAGCTTCCCTCTCTTCTGGTGAGGTGGCGGTGATCATGGCGACCTTCCCGAGTCCGTGGGCTTGGGTTGGTTAAAAATCGGCATGATAGCGATGATCGTNNAAACCGAATCTTTGCCCGCCAGTCACAGGAGGCGGATTCCTGGTATTTTAAAAAGTGATTGGCCAGGTATATTCACTATACTTCTGACAAGGTCAGTGGCGCCGCACCCCTGGCGGCAGCTGGCACAAATTGCCTTCAGTTGTTGTTTCGCTCATCTAGCTCCATTTCCTTCAAAGCAAAAGCTTGCTCGGCTTCAGCCACCGCCTCGTCATCAGTACCATATTCAGGGACCAAGCAGCTCTCATCTGGCCTCTCGTCAGGATCAGGGGTATAGTCATCTAACCCGAAGCCATCGTTGCCTTCTTCACGAAGGTGCTTCAACAATTCGACTAGGTCGCAGCCCTGCATATTGGTTAAATCGTCATAAGCGTAGCCCGAGCTTTCCAGCTCCAACAACGCATATACCTCGAAATCGGTCAACTTGCTTAGAAATTCTAAGCTGAAGCGTTCCTCGGCCTCTCGTCGGCTTAAACAGTCCCAGTACTCCGATCCAACAAGTTTCCCGCCAGACCATCTGGTATGGCCAACGTAAGGGTCTTGGCCATCGCCTTCGTAAGAGATATCTATGTCCAGCGCGGGATAATTGATAAGGTTCAAAGCAAAACTACCTACAGGGCCAAATTTAGTAATCCACTCATAGACTAATTTTTCAGGAGTGTCTTCCAAGACGCAGATGCGACCCCAATCTTGCCCTTCAGGTGGGATTACCTCCGCATCTCTAAACTTCTTGACCTCATCTTCTGCACCGGTCACGGTGATTGTGTTTACTGTATCTACAGACATATACTACTCACCCCCTAGTTTGTTTGCATGACAACATTCTCCCTGGTAGCCCCACCCATACGAGTGTTCTCCAGGATTCTCAAAGCAAGGGCCTTCCAACAGAGGACAAACCTCCGCCTTACCTTCAGTTGCCATCCTGGTCGTCCTCAGCGACTGGCAACAAGCATACATTGCCGCCCCGGACAACAAATTCGACATCTCTACAGTCTTCCAGTAGCGACTTCACTATTTCAGGCGGCACATTCACGATACAAGCTGTGCCGTTCTGAATCCGTTGCAACCGCCTTCTGAACTTCAGTTCTTTTACCATTCAAAACACCGCAGTTCGCTATTCGAACTGACATGAAATCAATGGCGTTTTGATATTTAAATGTTTCGCTAGACAATCGACAACTATAGACGCAACATGACCACAGGAAAACTTAAATACCTTTACGTACAAGTTTACTTGACAGTGTGGTAATTATTGTGTAATCATCCAGCATTTTGTAGCG
Source organism: Methanothrix sp. (assembly GCA_003162615.1). Classification (GTDB taxonomy): domain Archaea; phylum Halobacteriota; class Methanosarcinia; order Methanotrichales; family Methanotrichaceae; genus Fen-7. The sequence goes on from PMNG01000127.1 coordinate 4,425, forward strand.
TTTGTGCAAATGTTGCCTCGAGTTCGTAATGTTGACGGTCAAGTCGCTTCTCGATCGATCGAACGCCCTTACCTTGGGTGGAACATGTCGTTCCGGCGTCATTTCCGAACTGGCTTCACTGTCAGTATATCATCGTTGAACTCAACTTCTACGCGCTCTACGTCGGCCCACCAGTTCTGGATAACCAGAGCTGGCACGGTTACTGCACGTGTTTCGTGGATTCTCAAAAGGGCCTGGCTATTGCGAAACTTCATATCTCAACTCACCTTCTCTCAAGAGAAGACTCTAAATCGGCTTCTCGATATAGCTCAAGCGTAAAATCATCACGTCTAACGATGCTTGTTCTAAGGTGAAATAGCGGTGCAACGTATCTCAAAAGCGAAGGAGATAGTCAAACACTATTAGATTGCCATGAACGAAATCAAAAGACAAGCCTCTGCGCAATTGCGCATCCATCAATGAAGACTCGCTAGACTTCAATAGCTATGACGGAAGGCAGGCCAAGCAAGAATACAAGCGTACCCACCAGAACGACCACAAGGTGCATGAAAAGAGCTGCATATGAAGAAAGCACCGATACGTTACGATTCCATCACAGGCGATGTCTTAGACAAGCAAAATTACTGAAGACTTCGGTCGTCCCACCGCTGGCATGTCGCCTTGTAGCCCTCCCGCCGCCAATTATCAAGCCGTTATGGAGTCGTCAAGACATGACATCACGAGGCCTGGAGAACTCGGTGGATGAACCGATCAAACCGACTTCTCGTTGCCAATCATACGTGCAAAAAAAAATGCCGCCTCCGCTCAAGCCTTCTCAAGCAGCCCTCTTTAGTATGCAGCATCGAACTCAGATGCAGTCCTCTCTGGATCTACTTCCCACTTGGGGCATAACTGATCACGTAGCCTATCTCCATCCCCGGAGCCA
>PMNG01000203.1 GCA_003162615.1 Methanothrix sp.
CGTTGGACAGGAACAGAGCGTCAGGTTCGGTCGCCTCGATCTCCGACACGCTGCTGTGGGCTGGCAGGACGCTGACCTCAAACCCGCGGGCTGAAAGGCTGTGGAGGATGTGCCTCTTTATCCCCAGGTCCAGCATGGCGATTCTCGGCCCTTTTCCGTGAATGGTATAGAGTCCGGGGCAGGTCACATCTCCCAGTAGGTCCTGTTCAGAGATTGATGGCTGGGAACGGGCCATCTCCACTACGTCTGTGTCGTAGACCTCGGACTTCTCGCCTACGGCCACTGCAGCTCGCATGCACCCCAGCTTTCTCACNNGTCAGCATCCTGGTGTCGAGATCGCATATTCCGGGCTTGCCCTCGTCTTCGAGGAACTTGGCAATCGTCCTTGAGGAACGGTAATGGGTGGGACGGTCCCAGACCTCCCTGGCGACCATTGCCTTCGGCCACATGTGATCCGACTGAAAATCGTCTCCGGAGATGCCGTAGTTACCCTCCAGAGGATATGTGAACATCAGAAACTGCCCGTGGTACGAAGGGTCCGTCAGCGCCTCCTCATAGCCGGACATGATTGTGGTAAAAACAAGCTCCCCAGAGACCACGCCAGGGGCACCAAAACCGCGACCTAATAGACGCGTGCCATCCTCTAACCCTAAGACCCCAATCATAGTATCGCCGACACAAGAAGCTAGGTCACCTAAATACGTTTCGATTCCGTTTTTTTGCGGAATCGATCATTATAGAGATCACCATCTTTTTTAATCTTGAGCTTAATCGTAAAGCATGGAAGTTTCAATGGAGATCATCAGGAGCCCTGAGTTCAAGCAGGTCTACGCCATAGGAGCCATAGGCGGACACAGCCCATACGACTTCAGGATTGCCTTCTACAACGACTCACCAAAGGTCTTGGTCGATTCCGGCAAGCAGATGACGGTTATGGAAAGGGAAATCAAGACAGAGATCATCCTATCTCCTCTTGCCGCAAAGGAGCTGGCAATCTGGTTGGATAGCCATATAAAAGATTACGAGAAGCTCTTCGGCGAGATAAAGAAGCCGGGAATGCCGGATTCGATCAGGCCAGAGGCGACCAAGTCCACCCAGATTCAGGGTTACATGTAAGGAGTTTCCTATGATCGTCAAAGAGAAGGTGCTTATTCACAAGGGAATGGACAAGGTTCGCCAGGGCCTCTATGATGAGGCGATAGAGATCTACGACCGTGTCCTGGCAATGAACCCTGAGAACACCCACGCCTGGAACAACCGAGGGGTGGCCCTTTTCAGTGCCAATCGATCCGAGGAGTCCCTGGAGTGCTACAATCGATCCATCGAGATAGATCCCAAAAACCTGGATGCTCTCAGGAACAGAGGGTATGTGTTGAGGTCCATGGGCCGGATGGATGAGGCCATGAAGGCTTACGAACAGGTCATGATGGCAGGGGGGGACGAAACGGATCTGGAGTCCATGGCCATAGTGCTGGTGGGGACGGGAATGCTTGCGGAAGCTTTAGACTGCCTGAACCAGGCTATGAGCATCAATCCAACGGAGCGTATTGAGAAAGAGATCGTTGCTCTCATGTTCACGATAGAACAAAGAGAAAAAGAGCAAAGATAGCCCGGGAGATCAAAGATATTTGTAGGTCAAGCAGGCATGTGGCTAGAAGTCGGCTACTCAATGTCAAAGAACCACTTCACCTGCTGATTTAAAGCCAGTTCTGTTTGATGGACGTTCGGCGTTAGCAGAGGGAAAGGAAAGAATATATCAACGAAAGATAATTAATAAAGTATCGAGGAGGCGGTCTGGTTGAAAGGTTTCGTCATGATAAACATTGAACCGGGCGCGGAAAAGTCGGTTTACGATGCCCTCGTGAAAGTAAAGGGGGTCAAGGAAGTAGTTCCCGTATACGGTGAGAGGGACTTCATTGCCATAACCGATGTGGATGGAATATCTGACCTCAACAGGGCAGTCCTGAACATTCGGGAGATCAACGGCGTGACCTACACTCAGACCATCCTTGGCATGGAGCTGAAGTTCTAAGCTGCTGATCTGATCGTATCTTTGTTCTGATTAAATTGGGATTAAGAAACTCTGAGGATAAAGCGTGCACCCTTTTCCCTCTTTACCTCTCGGTTTTCGTAGCAGTCCTGGGATTCTCCCTGGTTGCACCCATCTTTCCCTTATGCGCTATCGGTCTAGGCGCTTCCTACTTCCTTTTGGGTTTCATAATCTCCGTCTACGGAGCAGTCCAGCTTATAACCCAGATACCTATCGGAAGGCTGTCAGACAGAAGAGGCAGAAAGCCGCTGATCATTTTAGGGCTCTTGGCCTTCACCGTCCTGTCGCCATTGTACATTTACGCCACCAACGCCTATCTTCTTATCCCTATCAGGATCCTAGGAGGTATTGGAGCCTCTGGGGTTTGGCCGTTGGCAATGGTCATGATAATCGACAAGGTCGGCAGCGAAGTCGCGGAGCTGCGATGGGCAGGTACAACACCGCCTTCTATTCCGCCGTGGCAGTGGGTCCGTTAATCGGAGGGTTCCTATACGAGCTTTACGGCCTGAAGGCTCTTTTCTACTTATGGGCGGTTCTGGGCTTGGTTTCAATGATCATAGTAGCGATCAGAATCACCGAGCCTTCTAGGCACGAAGGTTCTGTCACTTGTCGTAAGGGAGCCGAGGGCCTGCTGGCCTGCACGGAAAAACAATATTAACCCATAGGAAAGCAACGACGACAGGATTCGGATGTTTGTTGTTCAATGTTTTCTCATGCTTCTAACAGATCGTTAAGCTCCAGATGTGCCAAAGACAGAGCTGATATGTCTAGATTAGCAGAGTAAGAGGATCGGGTTACAAACCCAACCAGTTCTGTCGTTCATCAACCTCGTGGAGGATGAAGGAGAGTGGTACAAACCCCGAGGAAATAGATAGAGAAGTCAAAAGACTGGAAAGCTGGGATCAAACCTCGTCAGGTATATCGCCAGGGCAAAGACAACGGCTTGAACCCAATCTCCCTCAACACACTTTTCAACCCTCTTTTATCCCATTCCTATAGGTATCTGGCTTATGTCTCCGACACCTGTCTGGATTCTATCCGCATCCAGGTGTATATCATGGAACCTGGACTTTGGCTGAGATGACTGCAGATCTGTCTGATTTACGGCCGAGGGTGAAGATACGTTGGTTGCAGGGACGTGTATCTCTGGCTCTTGCTCGGTGACTTTAGCTGGAACGTAGCTTGATAAATCCGGATTTATCCATAAGGCGTTAAACTCGCCGCTGCCGGAGATTCTGCCCTCGCTCACCTGGAAGAATTCGCCGCTTATGGCGCCATCAGCGAGAACGCCATCCAGCACAATCGAGATTTTTTCCTTACCTTTTATTGCAGCTATGGCAAGATGGACCCGATTTTCGGAAACGGACCCCGCGACAACACCATTCCAAGGCTGGCTGTTTTCTGGCTCATACTTGGCCTTGCCGAAGAGGTCGTTGCCCTCCTGGTTGAGCGCCATAGTGATTTGGTCTTTCTCGATGCCTGATATCGACCAGATGTACTTCAAATTCGCGGCAGTTGTATTAACACCAGTTAGGTTCGCGGTCGAAGTCAGATCCTGCGGGCTGGACATGTTCACCTGCAAAGCTGCTGCAGGGCTATCCTCGGTCGGTCCATCGTTCTCGGGGCTGGAAGCTTCAAGACTCACGGACTGACTAGTAGTGAAGAGGAGTAAGAACAATATCAGGACAAGAACGCATCTCTTGCTCAAGCATACCCCTTAATTCCCGTCTCTCTCGTGGAGTTTCGTCGATCGTCTAATAATCATCTTCACCAATCTGTGCCCTTATAAACTTTTCACACGTAATCTACGAGATCTTTTGTACGACGTTCCATGCACTTGTTCTACGGCTATTCACGATCTTAAACATATGATATCGTAGAAAATTCTGCTTTGCTTGAACAAGCAATTGAGGATCGCGTGGATATTTTCAGGGTCGCCTACATGATTGAGAAAAAAATAGAATGCGTCAATGCCCAATTGTAGGACATCCTGCGATAGGATGGCCTACGATAGGACAGATCTTCACAAAAACCTGATCCCCTTTGGCATCTCGCCAAACCTTCGCCTGAATGCATTAGGCCAGTTATCCATGTCCAGGCCCTTCTGGCTCAGGAAGGCGCTTGTCCAGCGCTCCAGGCCTACACCGCTGCAGCCGCTCCACAACGGCTCGCCCGACTGGGCCTTCACTGTGAAGCCCTTAGGGTACTTCTCGCCGTTCACCGAGAGGTTCTGGAACTCGATCCAGTTTCCGTTATATGGTAGAACTGCCTCGTAGTCCACCGTACCCGCACCAGACATCTCTGCCAGACCGGTCTTGCCCTCCTGGGCCATGAACCAGGGAGTTACCCAGGCCATCCTCCAGCGCAGCTCCAGGATATCCTCAAAGATATGCTTGTAGCATGCCTTCAGTTTCTCAGCCTCAGCCAGGGCCTGCTCATTTGTGCCCAGCCAGACGATCTCGATCCGATGAAACTCGTCCACACGCTCTATGCCGTGGATTCCGCCCGACTCGTACCTGTGGCTGGTTCCAGAGCGGTCGAAGACCTTGATTGGCAGCTCCTCGTTGGCAAGGGTCATTCCCTGCAGGAATCCCCAGAACGTTGGGCACTGCGCGTAGCACATGCCTCCGATGGGCACGTCGATCTTCTCCTTGACCAGCTCCAGGGGCACCTCGTGCGTGACCTTGTAGTAGTCCATGACCTCTTCCCAGAACGCCGGGTCGCGGGTCTTTGGCGGGCAGACAAAGTAGATCTCTGGATAGACGCCCTGCGCATGCCCTGACTTCTTCCAGACGTCCCAGGTGTCCAGCTTGGGAAAGATCATCTCGCTGTAGCCTAAGGGTCCGATGATCTCATCGAGCACTATCTGCTCGAAGGTACGGAATATGTGCGTGGCCTCGGGCCCGTAGATCCACTGGCCCCGGCTGGAGCCGTGCTTGATCCAGCCGCTTTTAAGCATCTCCTCGGTGGGGTCGCGGTTGAACTTCGGCTCGCGCTCTGCACTCTCCCAGAGCAGCTCCCAGTGCTCTCCCTTGCCTCCGTAGGTCTGGAGCTTCTCCTCCAGGAGGCTAACTATCCTGTCGGGTATGCGGTTCTCGATCTCAGATTGACCCAGGGTTCCGGATGGGCCCACGTCCAGATCGAGCTTGAGAAGGCCGTTTTCGAAATTTATGCTCCTCACATAGGGAATCTTGTGCTCTATGGCTCGATCCGACTCGACCTCAATCTCGAACTTGCTTATGTCAAGGCCGCGCACGCCTATGTGGTACTTCTTGCCCAAGAGCTCAGCCAGGGGCTTCCGCAGACGCAAGACAGCGTCATGAGCGCGCACGTACCTATCGCTCTCGATAGTCAGATCTATCCTGTTTCCGATAAGTTTCCACTGGGATATCTCAGCACCATGCCCTTCTGGAGCGCCCTTCTGCAAGATGGGGCCAGCTTCGGCAAAAAATTGGGTGATCGCCTCCTGGGCAGCCGCAGCATCAGCGCTCAGCCGGAAGCTCGCCTCCAAATGAAATCTCATCTCTCCTCCCCACAGACCAAAGTCTCTTCTGCGATTTTTAAGTTCATCAATAAATCGTCAAGGGTGGCTAGCATGGTTCCTATCTTCTGGACTGAGAACTCGAACTTCAAGTGTTCTCCTTCGGCTTTCATGTCCATCTCGGGCAGGTTGTCGGGACCTATCGCCCGCCCCAGAGTTCCTGCATCCTTCCCCTGGAAGGTCAGCCTTGCAGCTATCATGCTTTTGCCTCTCTGGCTGGCTCGCGCAACTGCTCCCCCACGATCCTGTCGACGCTTGCAAGGAACTTTTCCTCTGAACCAGGGGGAATGGATGCACCGCTGGCTATTGTGTGGCCGCCGCCAACACCGCCAACCGATTCGGCTGCCTTTCGAAGTGCCATGGATAGGTCTAACCCCTTTGATATCAGAAGCTTGTTCCCACGAGCGGAGACCTTAACAACATCACCCTTATGGTTCAACGTTATGAGGGGCATATCGGCATAAAGGTACCTTATCCCTAGGCCTGCTACAACCGCTCCCGCCTCCATATCCTTCACGACCAGGTACCTGATGTTCTTCATCTCCTTGTGCTGTTCTCGGAGGATCTTGATCTCAGCCAGTATGTTGTTCCTGTACTCGGCAGCCATTTTTTTGGCCTGGTCGAGGGCCGATCGATCTCTTAAGCACAGTGTCAACCCAAGCCCGGGAAGATCTCTGTTCCCGCAGGCGTTCAGCAACTGAACGAACTCCAGAGAGTTCTCTACTAACTCCTTTTTCAGCCTGATCACCTCTCCGATGATAGAGTCCGCAGCAAAGCTGCCCTGCATCAACAGCTTTAGGGTCAGGGCTGTCGACAGCCTATTTAGGTCATCACGCCCGAGGCTCTGGATATCGTTCTCTATATGAAGCGATTCGAGGAACTCCCTGGTCTTCTCAGGATCCCCGGTAAAATCCAGCAGAGGCTCGATTGACTGCTCAAAGACCTGATTTATGGGTCCATCCGCAGACATCTTCAGCCCCGGCCTGGTTTGCACGGCACCGGAGGAAATCGCTTCCTCAAGGATGGAGTGGTTGGCGCCGATCATAGCCTGCCTGTCGCCTAAGGCTCCAGCGATCGCCAGCCCAGCCAGGTCTGAGTTATCTCCCATCCTACGTACCACGGAGTACACAGTGCCCGAGGCGCTCAACTCGAAGGCTCCGTCTATCCCAAAGTTGTGGGGGTTAAGGTGCATACAATCCAGAGTTCCAACCGGCTTGTGATGGTCCAGAACGAAAACATCCCCTTTGATCCTGGAGATCAGATCCGGCTTGCCGCTGCCCATATCGCAGAAGACCACAGGACTAACAATGGATTCTACGACCGTTTCATCTAGCCTGTTTACAAGAGTGGCGTGAAAAGGTATTCCAGCCCTTTTAAGGGCGTTGCAGACCAGACCTGCCGATGTGATCCCGTCGGCATCGTTGTGGGAGATCACACGCATGCGGTCGCAACGCAAAATCGACCTTGCTATGGTTTCTGCGGCTTTGTCCAACCTCTTCATGTCACAAGCATCTCAACTGTCTCCGGCCTGTACTCCCAGCTCCGCGCCAGCCTGCCCGAGTCGTGGTAATATTTGACAAGCCGTCTGATCTTGTTCTCCATGAGCTGGAGGGACCTCTTGTTGTGAACATCCTTTACGTTGGTCTTGAGGTGCTTCCTTACTTGAAGTGAATGCCTCATCAGGTTGCTCAAGTCTTCCGGTATCTCCGGGATGGAGGACTTCTCCTTGAGGAACCTGTTCATGTTCTTGCCTAGCACCAGCTTTACGCTGGGCACACCGTATTGATCTCTGAGCGTCAACCCAATCTTGGTCGACGGCAGACCGCTGTCATGAAGCTTTATTACAAGCTTTTCGAGCTCTTCTTTGGATACATCCGACCAGTCCGGCACCTTTTCCACGGTAGGCGGCCTTGATCTGGATGCTCCCTTCTTTCTGCTGTGCATTCTGGCCATAACAAATCCTCATTAAATTCATAAATGCGAAGGCATAAACCTCCTTGCTACATGGGATAAAAATCTTTCCCCGGCATAGTTTAATAAGCGGTGATGCACAACTCCGACTATGCTAGCGGAGTACATGGACACGATCTTCTACCTCCTTGGAAAGGGGGTGGTGATCCTGGCTCTGATTATCCTTGCAGTATCTATTTTTGGGGCCGTCTTAATCCTGTACTCCTTCAAAACCGGCCACTTCTTTGCTGCCAGGCTCATGCTCATCAGCATCAGCCTTCTGGAGAGCGTCATCAAGGCCTTATTCTTGTTGGCCAGAGCAGATGCTTCCATGGTGGATGATGTGGGCATTCGGCTCAGGAACTACATCAACCGCAAGAAGTTCCTGCGCATACCCCACACTGGCCGCTTCATCTTCATACCCCAGTGTGTCCGCAGCGTCGATTGTCCCGCTAAGCTAACCCCTGAGGGGATAAAGTGCATTGGGTGTGGCCGCTGTGACGTGGGCGAAGCCAAGAAGTTTGCAGAAGGCCTCGGGTATAGGTTTTTCGTAGTCTCTGGTTCCAGCTTTATAAAGCGCATCATCAAAAAGTACCGGCCCGAGGCGATAATAGGAGTGGGCTGTCAGTTGGAGATAAAGGAGGGACTGGACCTGTGCCACAGCCACGACATACCAGCTATAGGCATACTCCTGACCCGCGCCGGGTGTGTCTCCACAACCCTGGATTGGAACAAGCTCTATGATGAGATCTCCGATCGTGCGTGAACTGCTATAATTGCGTGCTGAATTAGAATCGCA
>PMNG01000054.1 GCA_003162615.1 Methanothrix sp.
CACTCTAAAAGAGTTCATGCCGACAGAGGGTCCTTAACGTGGTCTTTGGCTTTCCGTAGAGTAAGGAGATGGGTAGTAACGATAAATTTGCTCAAGACCGCAAAAAAACGAAAAATTGAAAAGTGATTCACTGCTGTAGACTGATGTTCCTGGTCTCAATAGCTGGAATAATCGGAACTATATGAAATCTGACTGCTATAATCGCGATAGTATCTAGGATAGTACCCAGAATAGTAATCCGGATAATATCCCGAATAATCTCCAGGATAGTAATACTGATATGGGTAATATCCCGATTCGTAATTGGTCGTACCTGTAACGCCGATTATCACTTTGTTGCTCGGCTGGCCATTTATCATGAAATACAGTGTGTGCTGCCCGACTGTATCTGCATAGAATGTTAGTTGACTGCTAGGGTAGAAGGTTTGGTCGAAGTTGTACATCAATCCGTTAGCTATCTCATCGAGGTAGCCCCTGCCACCTGCAGGAGAGATCGCTATAAGGGTCACAGTTGTACCTTGGGGAACTGTTACATACTGTGTCCAGTTCGTCGCACCTTGTATCCACAAGATGTTTGCTCCCGCATTAGAACTTGACATGTATTGAGCATAAGGCACAGCTTGATTTTGGGAACCCAAATACACGTTAGATGGAGCTTTTGCTTTGATATCAAATGGCACTGAAGCACCGATATGGACGACCGGAGCTGATCCTGCTGGCACGCCGTAATAATGCGAGTTCAACTGAGTGTACTGCGAGTTCACGCTTGCCGAAGTTGCATTTGACGAAGTTACAATTGACGTGGTCTGGCTCTGGGTCGTTGTATATTGCCCTTGGACCCCGAACGAACATGCTAATATGATTAAGGCCAGTAAGGCCGTAAAAAATCTCGATAATTTCATGGTATACACTCCAAACAGCTAATTTGTAATACAATAATAGGTGCTGAGCACATAAATAAATTTTGATTTCCTTAGAATGTTGATCGATCGCTGGCCTGACTCGGTTATCCCCGCGCTAAATGTCGATTTTGCGATTCAGTGCCAAAATTGCCTTTATGCGAGATAGGTTAAGCTGTAATAGATTTTCGCTAGATGTAGCAGTAACTATTACCCACAGAGCCGTTCAGGCGTGCTCTTAAGTCTGCTCATGTATCAGATAAGACGAAGAGGGCGAAGTATGAGCGGTACTTGACACTCCAGTTTATCGTCGCCTCATTTAGCTTGCTTTTTGCCATCCGATGCTGATTGGAATGGTAGAATTTTCTCTCATTACAGATCCGGTTGCGTCTCTTAGTATAATTGACCTAGGTTCTGCGGCCAAGGAAGAACTAACTACCAGAGAACCGGATGGTGAAATCAAAGTGCCATTCGATAAGCTTAGATTCTTTTTATTACCGTTCAATGAAGTGGTCGAGATTTCCCAGCCAGAGACGTTCAAAGGTGCAGATTTATTCGTATTCGTTAATACGATTCCGTACGTGCTTGAATTGGGCGATGCGGTATTCTTAACCTCTGCTGTCGAATTCAGAGTTGTGGACTTGAGGGAGTACTTAGTTGGAGTTGAAAATGAATCGGGTTTATTACCAAGTTTATTACCAAAGCAAGATGACAGATCGGTGCATAGTCCAAGATCAGTCATCTTTGGCGCGGGTGAATTGGGTTTTGAAAAGAGACCCGACTGGGCTTGACCAATAGCCCAATTACCAATAATATTATCAGTAACCAAATTGCCATTGGTATTGATATTGATATAACTGCCGTCTGAGATCTCTAATTGCATTGAGGCTATTGCGACCAGCGTTAGCAAAATAAAAATGACCATTGATCTAATTTTATTCCCTCCGACGCGAGAATTTCTGTATTACTTAATAAGTATTTCTATTATTGGCCCATTGAGCTAACCTGGTTATTTATCCGAATAGTTGAAAGCTATAACGAATTCGAGGTTGCTTAGCTAATCCGTCGAATTTCGTACGAGCTACAAAACTTGATTTTCAGTTCAAGCAGATATACGACCCATATCTTTCCAACTCATGACTAATCTGGAAGAAACCGTGGGATTCGTGCTAGAGAGATAATAGATACTTGACAAAGAGGCGAAAAACTTTATCCCTACACCAACAACCTGGGAATGCTGTTCCTGGTTAATGAAGTTGCACCTAACGCTATTTTCTAGTCCACATGAGTAACACATGTCCAATGGTAGTACCCGTGAATCCCTGTGCCGGTCACCTGGTCGAACTCCTCCAGCTCCAGGCCGCAGATCTCGCAGACTACACCATCTTCGACCTCGATCTCGGAGTCGTTGCACAGGACTACTACCATTCTCTGAAAAGCTCCTTTGAAAAGGCTTAAACCTTTTGGTTTTTATCCGGTCCTCATTGTGCATGGAATTGGGCATGGCATTGTGAAGTATTATGAAGTTTTGTGAACGTTCGATCAAAAACCAGGGCGAAAATGAACTTCCGCCATCGATCGATAAATTCATACCATACCCATTAGCAAAGGTTCATTATATGCATTACAGCCATCCGAGGTGTAGTTAATTTGAAGATAATCGGGACAACCGATCAAGAGGTCCAGTCCAACCTGCGAGGCGCGGGCATAGGCATGTCTGTCTCCGAGGCCCGGTCCATCGCCAAAGTTCTGGGACGAGACCCCACACTGACCGAGCTATTCTGCTATGATGCCATGTGGTCTGAGCACTGCTCGTACAAGAGCAGCCGGGCCACTCTAAAAGAGTTCATGCCAACAGAGGGACCTAACGTAGTCTTGGGTCCTGTAGAGGACGCCGGGATAGTAGCCATAGACGATACCTGGTGCGCCGTCATATCCCATGAAAGCCACAACCACCCTAGCCAGGTCCTGCCTAACGAAGGTGCTGCCACTGGAATAGGCGGAGATGTCCGCGATGTAAACTGCATGGGGGCCACAGTCGTGGCAACAGGCGATCCGCTGAGGTTCGGAGACCCCTTTGGTCCACAACGAAACAAAGTCCGCTGGGTGGCAGAAGGCGTGGTGGACGGAATCTGGCAGTACGGCAATGCTCTGGGCGTTCCCAACCTGGCAGGAGATGTCGTCTTCGACGAGAGCTTCGACTTCAACTGCCTTGTGAACGTGGTCGCTCTGGGAATCATAAAGAAGAATGAGATCATCCACTCCAGAGCACCGAAAGGCGCTGGTGAGAAGGAGTACGATGTGATCCTCATAGGCAAGCCCACAGACTCCAGCGGTCTAGGCGGTGTTACCTTCGCCTCTGAGGCTCTACGCGAGGAGGATGAGGCTACCAACCGTGGGGCCGTCCAGATCCCGGACCCATTCCTCAAGAACGTCCTGTTCAAGGCCAACGACGATCTGTTCAGGCTGGTCCGAAAAGAGGGCATGGTGATCGGCTTCAAGGACCTGGGCGGCGGCGGGTTCACCTGCGCTACATCGGAGATGGGGTCGTCAGCCGGCTATGGCATGGAAATCAACATGGACCAGATGCACAAGGCTGACGACTTCCCTCCCGAGGTTCTAAGCATTGCCGAGACTCAGGAGCGCTTCCTGATCATCTCGCCCCGTGAGCTGCGTGATAGAATCCTCAAGATCTACAACGATGACTGGGACCTGCCCAACGTCTATGAAGGAGCCAGGGCCAGCGTTGTTGGAAAGATCACCACTTCGGACAGGTTCGTAGTCAAGCACAAGGGCCTGGTAGTATGCGACGTCCCAATCCAGCACCTCACAGGCGGCATAAGGTATCAGCGGGAGGAGTTGCCGCGCCAAAGAAGCCTTGTCGAGCCGGAAACCGAGATGCCCGCTGATATGAACCAGGTAATGCAAAAGATCCTTGGGTCGCCCAACATCGCCTCGAGGGAGCACATCTACAGGTACTACGATACGGAGGTCATGGGCAACACTGTCATTCGACCTGGCGAGGCTGATGCCGGCCTCATCGCCCCTGTTCGGGGAGAGAAGTTCGGCGTCGCTTTGGCTGTGGACTCAAATCCATTCTACGGAAGGATCAGCCCNNTCGGCGATAACCGATTGCCTGAACTTCGGCAACCCTGAAAAGCCCGAGGCCTTCTGGGAGTTCCGGGAGTCGGTCAAGGGCCTGTCGGAATCCTGCAAGAAGCTGTGGCTGAAGGGCTACCTGGATCAACCGATCCCGATTGTGTCGGGAAACGTCAGCTTCTATAACGAGTCGCCGTCCGGGTCGGTGGATCCGTCTCCAGTAATCGCCTGTGTGGGAATCATCAAGGATGTCGGCAAGGCTGTTACAATGGAGCTGAAAAGTCCGGGGGACAAGCTCTATCTGATCGGGCCGAGGTTCGATGAGCTTGGGGGCTCGGAGTACTACAAGACAATCTTTGGCGAGACAGGCGCAAATGTGCCAATCGTCCGGTTCGAGCTGGAGAGGAACATGATCTACGCCGTTATTGACGCAATCGACCAAGGTCTTGTGGCAGCCTGCCACGACATATCCAATGGCGGCCTGGCCTGCACTGCAGCGGAGATGGCACTGACCAGGCCGGCTCGTTATGGCCTCGAGCTGAATCTGGACAAGGCCGGAGATGCAGGCAAGAACATGAGAACTGACAAGCTGCTCTTTTCTGAGTCATCGGGATTCGTCATCGAGGCCAAGGCTGGAGCAGAGGCCCGGCTGGTCGAGCTGATTAAGAGCTACAACCTGGAGCCGATGGAGATAGGCACCGTGACCAATTCGCGAAGAATCGTCATGAAGCGGATGGGCAAGAAGGTCGTCGATCTAGACCTGGATGCGGCTAGAAAAACCTGGACCGAGGGCCTTGCGGAGGCGATGAGATGAAGATCGCAGTGATGCAGTTCCCAGGAACGAACTGCGAGTATGAGTGTCTTGTGGCAGTCAAGACGGTAGGCATGGACGGAGAGCTGTTCAGGTGGAACCGGCCTGCTGTGGAGCTTTCAGCCTTTGATGGATATGTAATCCCGGGCGGTTGGGCTTACGCTGATAGAGTACGGGCGGGGGCGATAGCCTCCAAAGAGCCGGTGATGGATACTCTTCGGGAAGAGGCTGCCAAGGGCAAGCCCATCATAGGAATATGCAATGGATTCCAGGTTCTTGTTGAATCTGGGCTATTGCCTGGTACTGGCAAGATCGACATGGCTCTGGCCCAGAACGTGATGGTCTCGAACAAGAAAATCGTCCGTCGGGGCTACTATTGCGATTGGATCAACATCAAGCATGACGCAACGCCAGAGAGATGCAGCGGCTCATTTATCATCGATAAGGGAGCAATGCTACAGATACCCATAGCCCACGGCGAAGGTAACCTGGTGACTATGAACAAGGACCTGATCCGGAAGCTGAACGAGAACGGCCAAGTAGTCTTCAGGTACTGCGATAGCCAGGGGCAAGAGCTCCCTGAGTTTCCCGTCAACGTTAACGGCAGCACAGAGAATATCGCAGCCATCTGCAACCCTGAAGGCAACGTTTTGGGCATGATGCCCCACCCTGAGAGGGCTTTCTTCTCCTGGCAGCTTCCTCCCCACGATCCGAGAAAACACAGCGGCCAGGCAGGACCTGGAAGATTGGTCTTCGAGTCCATGAAGCGCTACATAGAGGTAAGAGCATGAGCCATAAAATCAACCTAAGGGTTTGGCTTAGCATCCCGGATGCCGAGGCGGTCACCGTCAAGAATACCCTGGTAAGAAGAATGGGTTTCCAGGATGTTCTGGTCGATGTGAAGAAGGAACGGCTCTTCTCCATTGAGGTCGATTCAGGGAATCCTGAGGAGCTGGCTAAGAGCTTCGCCAAGGAGCTAGTCAACGAGAACAAGGAGGATAGCATTGTCCTCTTTGACGAGCTGATTTTCGAAGGCGGATACGTACCTGTGAAGGTTGCCCTGCACATCGAGGACGGCGAGGCCATATCCACCCGAGAGCGCCTTCGGAACCGGCTGGGCTTCAAGAACGTCGTGGACGTGAAGAAGGCGACGATCTGGAAGCTTTACATCAAGGGCCAGAATCAAGAACGAGTGGCCAAGGAGATAGCTGAGGGATTGCTGATCAATCCGCACAAGGACAGCTACGAGATCCTGGCGAAACCGAAAGATTACGGCCTGATCGCTTATTAGATTAAAAAGATCAATTAAGAAGCTGCTCTCATCTGCTCCATCAAACAATCCAGGGAGTCCTTGTCATCCCTCAGCCTGAGGAAGACTGGAGCCCTCAAGTGTCCGTCATGGGTTACCTCCATGGCAGTTACCTCNNACTGGCTGGAAGGACTTGGTTACAGTCTCCAGCTCCTTTTCCGAGAATCCCGAGCCGACCCTGCCCACGTAGATTAGCTTTCCCTGGTCGTAAGCACCAACGAGAAGGCCACCAAAGAATGACTCTCTATTGCCTTTGCCTGGGATGTAACCGCCAACCACCATGTCCACCGTTAGGCTCCTCTTGATCTTTATCCAATCAGAGCTTCGTATTCCCGGGCGATAAACTGAAGACTCCTTTTTGCCCATTATCCCCTCTAAGCCCAATTTGACGGCGGCTCCGAAATAAGCCTCTCCTTTCTCAGGAAAATAATCGATAATGGAGATGATATCGTCCTCCTCAAGCTCTTCCTTTAGGATCTTCTTTCGCTCTGTGAGAGGCTTGTTCATAACGTCCTCGTCGCCAGAGCGAAGTATATCGAAGACAATGTAGCTAGCCAGTTGGGCCTCGGAGAGGTAGTCGATCTTCATCTTCCTGGTCTGGTGTTCTCTCATGGCCAGAGCAGAAAAGTCGGGACGAACACCGGTGAGAACCGCAATTTCACCGTCCAGGACACAATCGCTTCCTTTGGCCAGAGATTTGGCCACCTCAGGATAGCGATAAGTAATATCCACCAGCCTTCTATTCTGAAGCAATACTACCCCGTTACGGATGTGAGCTATGCAGCGGGTTCCGTCTATTTTGGGCTCAAAGATCCAGCCTCTAGCGGAAAAGGGCTTACCTGAAACGGCCAGCATAGGCTTAATGGGCTTCATTCTTCAAGAATCATCTCATTTCGGTTCCAGATCATTTAGGGATTCTTATTTAAGGATTCAGCCGTCTCCCTTAGCGCTTCCATAAGGCTCTTAGCTGCAGGCTTCTTTGGTCTCTTCTCCAGGTGCAGTACCTCGCCTTTGAGCTTGGAGCTGATTAGGGCCTCAATCCTTTCCCTATAGCCGTCGTGATATTCGCTTAGATCCAGGTCTCCCGTCAGCCTGTCTGCTATGTCTTTGGCAAGAGCCATCTCCTTCTCTCCCGGTTCTGGAAGGTCCTTTATCTCCTGCATTAGCGACGGGTCGAGTACCTCATCGGAGTACCTCATAGTGGTGGCCACGATGGCGTTCTGGTAGTAGTGTATCAGAACGATCCTCTCTTTAGAGCACATAGTCATCTTTCCTATTGCTGCCTTTCCTGTTTTTTCTAGAGTTTTCCGAAGGAGCGAATAGGCAGCCTCCGAGCCGTCAGGCACCAGAAGATAAGTCCTCTCGAAGTAGTGGGGATCGGCCAGGAAGAAGTTCACGAATCTGTCTAGAGCTATCACTTTGCTGGATTCGGGTTTTGCAGAAGATATCTCTCCTTTATCGAAGATGAGGTACTTGCCCCTCCCTAGCTTGTAACCGTACACTGTCTCGCTTTCAGGAACCTCGTCTCCCTCCTCGCAGAACCGCTTGTAGGTTATAGGAGTGCTACAGCTCTTATGAAGCATCCGAAAGCTTATTTTTTTATCCCTGGTGATAGGCACCGCCCTTACAGGAATATTGACTAAGCCCATGCTGAGGCTGCCTGACCAAACGGCTCTGGCAGGTATGACATCGGTCTCCTCTTCCTCGTCGACCTTTTCTTCCTCTACCAGAGTTTTTAACTTGGGCATATCTACTAAAAGATTTTTAATGAATAAAGTCTTTGGCTTTGATTTATTTAAAATTTGTTTACCTACGTTGAGAGCATGCTGGTTTCAGGCCTCAGATTTGAGATCAGGGAATATCAATTCTTTCTCGGCAGTTAGCCTTGAAAACTCCTCAAGCAGTTAACCCCTGTGCTACAGTCCTGCCGAGACGAAAGCACTTCTCGATGGTTGCCGCATCCGGTACCTGAATGGCGATGGTTCCTGGTTCGATTACTTTCATGCCAAAGGACTTCATCCTGCTGATCAACGTAGGAATGCTTTCACCGCTCCAGCCGTAAGAGCCGAAGGCAACACCGATCTTGTCCTTGAGGTCCAGCTTTTCTAACTGCTTCAGGAAGGGGTCCATGGACTTAATGAGCTTATAGTTGTATGTCGATCCTCCCAGGACGACGGCATCCGCATCCTTTACATCTTCAATAGAGGCGTCGTAGGCATCTTTGAGCAACACGTCTACGCCGTCAATGGTCTTGGCACCGTTTGCTATAGCCTCTGCCATCTGCCTGGTCCTTCCCATCCCGCTGGCATATATTATTGAAATCTTCGGCATCAACATCACTCCAGGAAAACAATCCATAAATTAATTGATGACGATGTTATAACTAATTTGCGGTATTTCAGAGGTATGTTGGTCTTGAGGTAATGGTGACGGCTCAGAAAATTTAGTGATATGAATGTGTTCACTAAGAACTGCTAACCAGAGGATTAAACAAAAATGTAAAATTCGTTGAAAAACTGCAAATAATATAAAAATTGGATAAATCATTATACAGCGTTAAACGGCTGTTCCTTTCGGTCCCTGAGGCTTTTGTGCATTTGTCTGACCAGCTCCAACCTGGGTCGCAACAACAACATTTCTGGTCGCTATGGGGATTGACGCAGAAGCCTCGGTTAGGCTACCGGATGCCGATCCTGATTGTTGCGTCGCAGCTTGCACACTGAAAACGTAGCTGCCGGTCATTGAACCAGGACCTACCAGCATGTCAATTCTGTAGAGGCTTGGTTCTTCCGAAGGTATGACATAAAGTATCAGACTGTTACCTTGTAAGGTTCCACCAGCGCTGACGGGGTTTGTGTTGCCCGACACAGTAATATCTCCCGACCCAAAGACAGCGTCGTTGTTCTGGTACAGTGTCAACTTCAGGCTCTTGGTCCCCGCATTATCTAGGGTCAGGGTCCAGCCACCTGCGATGTTTGCTAAGGTGCTGACAGTTGCAGTCCCAACCCCTGACTCAACGGATGCCACACCGGGAGTCATCCCAGTCTGGTTGCTTACGTTATACACATCCTCCTGTACAGCGGCCGAGACAATCAGAAGCGCCAAAACTGACGAAGCTAAGGCGATTTTCCTAAGTAACATAAACGTACAACTCCAATTTGTACTGATACATCGCCATAATAGAATATAAAGCTTAAAAAGATGACGTCTATATGTGTTTCCACCATATTGCTATGAAAAATTGATGAGGGGCTGATCCCCTCACATCAGGCGTAGATGCCGCCGCGCTCAACCTCGCGGGATGCCTTCTTCCGGAGCTCGCTCCCGAGCTTGGTGTAATATTTCATGGTGTCCGGCGTGACCGAAGGCCCTGTATCCTGGATAGCTGTCAGGAAATTGCTCTGGCCTACAGTCTGAGACTGAATGTTCTCTCTGAGAGCCAATCGTCCGGCCTTTCGGACCACCGAGGCTATATCCGCGCCAGTGTACTGATCGGTCTGCCTGACCAGCTCATCAACATCAACGTCTTTTGCAAGTGGCATCTTCTGGAGGTGGACCTGGAAGATCTTGCGCCTGGCTTCGACGTCCGGGACTGGAGTCATGATCAGCTCATCGAACCGACCAGGGCGCAGCAGCGCTGGATCGATTATGTCCGGCCTGTTTGTCGCTCCGATGACGACCACGCCTCTTAGCTCCTCCAGGCCGTCCATCTCGCTCAGAAGCTGGTTGACCACTCGTTCGGTGACGTGTGGTTCACCCATTGACCCGCCCCTAACGGGAACCAGGGCGTCAAGCTCGTCCAAGAAGATTATTGAAGGAGCAACCTGCTTTGCTCTGCGGAATATCTCCTCGACCCTTTTTTCGCTCTCGCCATACCACTTCGATAGGAGGGCGCTCCCCTTGACGGTGATGAAATTTGCATCACTCTCGTTGGCCACAGCTTTTGCCAGCATGGTCTTGCCGGTACCTGGAGGACCGTAAAGGAGGATGCCCTTAGGAGCGTCTATCCCGAGTCGCTTGAAGCTCTCTGCGTTACGCAGAGGCCACTCGACGGCCTCGATGAGAAGCTGCTTGACCGGTTCCAGGCCGCCGATGTCCTCCCAGGACACGTTGGGAACTTCGACCATAATCTCCCTCAAGGCCGAGGGCTGAACCTCGCGCATGGCTGCTTCGAAGTCATTCTTGTGGACGATTAGCTTGTCAAGGATCTCTCTGGGAATGGTGGGCTCGTCCAGGTCTATCTCCGGCAGGATGCGGCGTAGTGAGTTCATGGCCGCCTCCCTGGTGACCGCTGCTATGTCCGCACCCACAAATCCATAGGTCATCTTGGCGAACTCATCGATTAGCACATCGTCAGCCAGAGGCATTCCGCGAGTATGGATCTGGAAGATCTCGTGTCTTCCTTCATAGTCAGGCACTCCTAGCTCAATCTCCCTGTCAAAGCGACCCGGTCGACGAAGGGCCATGTCCAGAGCTTCGGGCCGGTTGGTGGAGCCGATGACTATGACGTTCTTACGCTCTTTTAAGCCATCCATCAAAGACAGGAGCTGGGCAACGACCCTTCGCTCGACCTCGCCTGTGACCTCTCCGCGCTTCGGGGCGATGGAGTCAAGCTCATCGAGGAAAATTATTGACGGCTTGTTCTTCTCCGCCTCCTCAAATAGATCCCTTAGGGCCTTCTCGCTCTCTCCATAGTACTTGGACATTATCTCGGGTCCGTTTACGCTTATGAAGTAGGCATCGCTCTCGTTTGCGACCGCCTTGGCGAGCATTGTCTTGCCGGTCCCCGGAGGGCCGTGGAGGAGGACGCCCTTGGGCGGGTCGATTCCCAGGCGGTCGAAGAGCTCCGGGTGTTTCAGAGGCAGCTCTATCATCTCCCTGACTTTAGTAATGGCTGGCTTGATGCCACCTATGTCCTCGTAGACAACTGACGGCACCGGCCTCTCCGGAACTTCGATGGCCTGGGGCAGGAGCTCTACCTCTGTGCCTTCAGCTATTTTGACTATACCCCCTGGGCTAGTGGATACAACTCGCAGTTTGATCTCACCTAGGCCGAAAGCCTGAGCGCCCAAAAACCCGCGGAAGATCTCCTCGAACATGGTCTCCCTGCCGAAAGAATCCGTTGGAGGTTTTCTTACGCTGGTGGTGGAGATAACATCTCCCTTGGTTACCGGCCTTCCCTGGAAGACCTTGGTGAGAACGTCTCCTGGCGCAAAGATCTGCATCCCCTGGGTCACCGGTGCCAGGGTTACATGCTTGGCCTCGCTCCAGGTTGCTTTCTTTACCTCAATATACTGGCCGATGCTTGTTCCTGCGTTCGACCGGATGAGGCCGTCCATCCTCACGATGTCTACCCCCTGATCTGCTGAATATGCGTTCACGGCCAGTGCCGCCGTGGACCGGGATCCGATGATCTCCACGACGTCCAGGGTTCGGGCACCCATCTTGTCCAAGTACTCCTCGCTCACCCGGACTATGCCTTTTCCCACGTCCCCCTGGTTGGCCTCGGATACCTTGAGCTTGACCGATTCTCCATCGCTCATGTCTTTTTCACACCTTCTTTTATCCACACTGCTTTCCGGATAGATATACGGATCTATTTTTTAAATAGTTTGCTAAATCGATGGCTCTTTGTTCCGGTTTGTAACTTTATCCGATAGATTAAATTAATTGTTTTTATATATAATAAGATTCGCTCTTAACCTCCTGGAACTCAAAATTCGAAACCTTTAGCCTCTATTAGAGGATTAGTTTCTCTCAAGGATAACTTTTAATTTGACTAACGCACTAATAGTAACATAGGTTAATTTTCTAGACGGTGAACTTAAAAAACGGAAGTACAAAGAGGAAGTCAACCCAGATGTTCAATAGCTACTATCTTTAAAAATCAAAGCGTTATGGTGGTCGGATGAAAATTGGAATAATCGGTTCTGGAAACGTAGGCAGTGCTCTAGGAAAGATCTGGGCGAGTAACGGAAATGAGATCATGTTCAGCTCGCGCCACCCAGAAAATCTGAAAGGCCTTGCGGAGTCCATCGGCAAGAACGCCTGCTACGGCCTCCCAGCCGAGGCTGCAAAGTACAGTGAAGTCTTGGTTCTGTCAGTTCCTTGGACACAGGCGATTGATGCCCTCAAGTCTGCCGGCTCTATCAACGGCAAGGTACTGATCGACTGCACAAATCCTCTGAAGCCGGACATGAGCGGGCTTGCACTCGGGCATACCACCTCGGCGGCTGAGGAAGTTGCGAAAGCAGCTCCAGGGGCCAAAGTTGTGAAGGCCTTCAACACGACCTTCGTCGCACTGATGCGATCTCCATCAAGGACGTTCGGTTCTCAAAAGGCACCGGCTTCTACTGTGGAGACGACAGCTCTGCAAAGGCCATCGTTTCAGGGCTCATAAAAGAGACTGGCCTGGATCCGTTGGACGTTGGACCTCTGATGTGCGCCAGATACCTTGAGCCTCTGGCTATGCTGGCGATGCAGATCGCCTTCGTCCAGGGGTTGGGCACTGAGATGGCACTGGGACTTCTGAGGCGCTAAAAGTGCCTGTGAATGACGCCATGAAGGGCAAGACTGTTCTGGTCACAGGCTCAACCGACGGCATCGGCAAGGCGACTGCTCTTGGCCTGGCCCAGATGGGCGCAAAGGTGCTCCTGCACGGCCGGGACCCTGAAAAAGGCCGCAGGGTGCATGATGAGATCGCCCGGACGACTGGCAATGACCAGCTCGATCTTTTCATCGCGGACCTTGCCTCCCAAAGGCAGGTTCGCAGGCTAGCCGCTGAAGTCATGGAGAAGTATGAAAGTCTTCACGTTCTGATCAACAACGCCGGAACCTTTCAAGTCGAGCACAGGCTGACAGAGGATGGCCTGGAGACTACTTTTGCCGTCAACTATCTGACGCCTTTTCTGCTCACACATGAACTGCTGGAGCGGTTAGAAGAGAGTTCTCCTTCGAGGATAATCAACGTTGCCTCCATAGCCCACTTGAATGCCAAAGTGGATTGGAACAACCTGCAGGGAGAAAGGTGGTACGATGGCTTCGAAGCCTACGCATTATCGAAATTGGGCATTGTACTTTTCACATACGAGCTTGCAAAGCGATTGAAAGGGTCGGCGGTCACGGCAAACTGTCTACACCCAGGAGTAATAAAAACCAAGCTCCTCCGAGCTGGTTTCGGGGATTATCCGGGGAGCCCTCCTGAGAAGGGAGCGAGAACTTCTATCTACCTGGCCAGCTCTCCAGATGTGAAAGGAATCAGCGGCGAGTATTTCATGGAATGTCGGCCTGCCAAGTCCTCGCCATTGAGCTACAACAAGGACCTGCAAGAAAGGTTCTGGGAACTGGCAGAAACGTTTACCGGCACAGCATGATAATAACAGTCCTATTTTGATGGAAGTTCTTAGCTCCTTCCGCCACTCCTTTTCTCTGTGCAGCCATTTCTAGGGAGAACTTTAAATATCATTACAGTACTAACTTGGAGTTACTAACAGTTGAGGTAAATAACTGATATGGAGACCTTAATACAAACTCCACCTGAAACTCTCACGGTTCCAGAGATATTGGTTCCGACGGATGGCGAACTACTGGACGCTTACTCAAAAGCCGTCATAAATGCTGCAGAAAAGATCAGCCCATCTGTGGTGAATGTAGAGGTTCATCATGCTTCTCCCCATTCCAGGATCAGCTCCACGTATTATGGAGCGCATGGAGCCGGGTCCGGGTTCATATTCACACAAGACGGGTTCATCATAACCAACAGCCACGTCGTTCACAAAGCAGTCCAAATCGAAGTGGCGCTAAACGATGGACGAAAGCTGCCTGCCAAGTTGATCGGAGATGATCCCTATACCGACCTGGCGGTTGTAAAAATAGATGTCTCCGACCTACTGCCCGCTCAGTTCGGCGATTCAAAGTCTCTGAAGGTCGGGCAGCTTGTGGTGGCTGTCGGCAACCCATACGGATTCAAGTGTCCATCACTTCAGGCGTAGTGAGCGCTTTGGAAAGGGGATTGCGAACCGATTCAGGAAGGCTCATCGATGGAGTCATCCAGACAGATGCCGCCTTAAACCCAGGTAACTCGGGAGGACCTCTCGTAACCGCCAGTGGTGAGGTTGTAGGGGTTAACACAGCCATAATATACCCTGCTCAGGGAATATGCTTCGCCATACCATCCAACGCTGCCAGACTCGTGGCTGAAAAACTTATCAAGGACGGCAGAATCAGGCGAGGCTACTTGGGAATGTCAGGACAGGATATCACGCGAGAGAGCCAAGTCATCAAGACCCTGGGGATAGAGTGCGAGAAGGGCGTAATGATAGTAGGCGTGGATAAGGATGGGCCGGCGGACAAGGCCGGTCTCACCAGATACGATATCATCACGGCGCTCGACGACGGGCCGGTGGAGACTGTGGACCATCTTCACAGAATCCTAACAGAGAACAGGATCGATACCAAGGTCAGGTTGACGGTCATCAGGATGTCCGAGAGGCTCACTGTGGAGATAGTGCCTGTGGAGCTGAAGGCCGATACGGGCTCTGAACATCTGACGATCGAACGGTGAGATTAGTAGGAAGATAAGTGCGAGTGGATGGACCGTAGGACTAATTCTTTCGACGGCTCCATTTTTCGTATCATCAAACACAATCACCTTTGAGTGCCAACGCAGTCGGGCCTATTCAATTCGATCCGCCGCACCTGCACAGAGCGAACAGGGGCTCAGAGGTAGTCCAAACATCTCAGAGCTCGGAGCAACAGTAAGGCTAATACACACCCGATGGCGTGAGCACTGAAAATAACATTATGTCAGTAATATTACCTTGTTGCCAAATCAATATCAAAGTTTTAGCTTTCGTAAAAGCAAACTGAAAATTCCTCCTTAGAGTACGATCGCTTATCCATAAATATTAAATACAATACTATCTCACTAAGTTCTATAATTCTCATCGCGGTTGGATAAATTTAAATCAAATAGCTTGAATAAACTTGTGTTGTGTGGGAAGTGAAAGACATTCTGCTCAAAGTTGCCAAAGCCTACCCTAATGACTCAGCCCGTGGCATAGCCCGGCTTGACCCCAACGCCCTGCTCACCCTTCGGCTCTCGCCAGGGGATATTATCGAGGTTGAGGGTAAGAGGCTCACTGCGGCTAAAGTATGGCGAGCGGACAGACAGGACTGGTCTCAGGATTACATAAGAATAGACGGGTTCATCAGACAGAATGCAGGTGTGGGCATAGGCGACAGGGTCAAGATCAGGAAGGCAAAGTACAGCGAGGCCATGAGGATAGTTCTAGCTCCTCCTCCGGGTTCTCACATGCATTATGGAGAGGAGGCAGCCGACCTGATCAAGAGGCAAACTCTTAAGCGACCCATTGTCAAGGGCGACATCCTTCCAATAATGAGCTCCGCGAGTCATCCTTTCATCGGCCGGATGGAGGCAGTCCCTCTTGTAATCACTGAAACAGAACCTGAAGGAGTCCTGGTCATCTCCGAGCGTACAGAGATCCTCTTAATGGAGAAGCCGGCTAAGGGCTTTGGGTCTGTAAAGGCCACAGGAACCACGTATGAGAACGTGGGCGGACTACGCACTGAGGTCCAGCGCGTCAGAGAGATGATCGAGCTTCCAATGAAACACCCCGAAGTCTTCCAGAAGCTGGGAATCGAGCCGCCCAAGGGGGTTCTTCTCCACGGCCCTCCAGGAACGGGCAAGACCCTGATAGCTAAAGCTGTGGCCAATGAAAGTGGAGCCAACTTCTTGTCCATCGCAGGCCCTGAGATAATGTCCAAGTACTATGGTGAGAGCGAGCAGCGGCTTCGGGAGATCTTCGAGGAGGCCAACAGAAACACTCCCTCCATCATTTTCATAGACGAACTCGACTCCATAGCCCCAAAGAGAAGTGAGGTCACAGGCGAGGTGGAGCGTCGTGTTGTGGCACAGCTCCTGTCCATGATGGACGGCCTAAAAGAGCGAGGCCAGGTAGTTGTCATCGGCGCCACCAACCGGGTGGATGCCATCGACCCAGCTCTGCGGCGACCTGGACGTTTCGACAGGGAGATTGAGATAGGTGTTCCTGATCGGAGCGAGCGCGTGGAGATCCTGCAGATCCACATGCGCAACATGCCCATTAGCGAGGAAGTTAACCTGGAGAGCCTTGCAGACCGTACCCATGGTTTCGTCGGAGCGGACATAAACGCTCTGTGTAAGGAGGCGGCCATGAAGACGTTGCGCCGCTATCTGCCCGACCTGGGAACGGAGGACGAGATCCCCCAGGAGATCGTGGAGAAGATGACCGTTACGGGTGAGGATTTTGAGGAAGCCTTGAAGGGCATCGAGCCTTCCGCCATGAGGGAGGTTCTTGTTGAAGTTCCCAAGGTTAGCTGGAAGGATCTGGGCGGCCTGGGACAGCTCAAACAAGAACTAATAGAGTCCATCGAGTGGCCCCTAAAGAGGCCTGAGAAGTTTCGCCAAATGGGGATTCATCCACCCAAGGGCATTCTCCTTTACGGCCCCCCGGGAACGGGCAAGACCATGATCGCTCAGGCGGTCGCCAACGAGACCAACGCCAACTTCATAAGCATCCGTGGACCTCAGATGCTTTCCAAATGGGTAGGGGAGTCGGAAAAAGCCATTCGAGAAATATTTAAGAAGGCCAAGCAGGTATCTCCTTCAATAGTCTTCTTCGATGAGCTGGACTCAATTGCTCCGTTTCGGGGGATGGAGGACGGCAGCAGAGTTATGGAGCGCGTGGTAAACCAGCTTCTGGCTGAGCTGGACGGCCTGGAGGCACTCAAGGATGTAGTGATCATCGCTGCCACTAACAGGCCCGACATAATAGACCCTGCCCTGCTTCGGTCCGGCAGGTTCGACCGTCTTGTGATGATCGGGGCTCCGGACAAGTTCGGCAGGCTGGAGATTCTCAAGATTCACACAAAGGGGATCCCTAATGCCGATGACGTGAACCTGGAGGAGCTGGCCGAACTCACGGAGGGGTACGTGGGATCCGATCTGGCCGCCTTGTGCAGAGAGGCGGTTATGCTTTCCTTACGCGAAAACCCAGATGCAAGTTCTGTGGAGATGAACCACTACCGTGAGGCATTGAAGAAGGTGAGGGCGAGCGTTGAGGAGAGCATGATCAGCTATTATGAGCGGATTCATGAGAGGTTCAAGGGCGGAGAGAAAGTAGAGCCTGCGTCTCTCGCCGGCTATAGATGATGAAGCCAAAGCGATGAAGATGAAAGAACGGCAGACACCTATCGAGGAATTGAATGAAGGCACAAGACCCGATAGAGACCTGGAAAGTATAGTGAGGGGATATGGCTAAAGTGTACGCGGGAAACCTTGCAGGTAAGGAGATCGTTACCGTTGAGGGCACAATCCTTGGCCACGTAGAGAACTTGGTCTTCGACATTCAGACAGGAGTTCTCGTTGATCTCGTGGTAAAACCAGACACAGAACTTTCGCGCCAGAAGTACCGAGAGGAGGGCAAGTTTGTGCTCATACCTTTCGACTCGGTTTGCGCGGTCAAAGATTACATTGTAGTGGACGATAGTAAGGCTATAAAGAACTATAAAGAAGTGAAATCCGCTTAGGGATAACATAACTTGTCTCTGCAAGCCTGTTGATCGCCCTATGGTCTTGCAGACATTCCTAGGTTAGTTGTTCTGATTCTATTACAATTCTATTACAATTTTATTGCAATTTTTATTCTAATTCTATTCCCGTGGCAGCATCCGTACAGCTGCACTGGTCTTTCTTAACTAATTACTAATCGAAAGATCACTCACAGCAGCACAGTGTTGGATGCCAAACATTATATAAGGCTAAAAAAGAAGATGTAAAGAGCGAGAGAGGAAGGGCGGCCGCCGCTGGCTAGCATTAGCCGGTGTGGAAAGTCCCCCCACCACTGGACACACAGACATCCCCCCAAAGGATGTGGGGCGAGAGCTCCGGCTCTGGCACAGAAACGAGACCGCTCTGCGTTAATGCGATGATGCTGCAAGGCTGAGGCCGCGCAACAGCGGATGAAACGGCGAAACCCTGTGGGTGCAAGCCAAAATAGAGCAAGAAAAATTGGACGTCCAGCCAAGCTCGGGTATGGCGCTAAGCTAAATGCCGTCGGAACAGAAGGGGGCTTACTCTCCTCACTCGTTATCTATTAACGCCATCTAATAGGCTATTTCCTTAAGCATTCGATCTCTAAAAATTCACGTTAGCTCCGGAAACCTTCGTTCTGCGTGCATCGCCGCCCTGGCAGCCAGCCGCGCCACGAGCACCGGCTCAGGTATTCTTCCATCCAGCGTAAATTTATTGAGCAAAACTCTTGTCTCCTCAGCCGTCGCTCCCAGCGCCCTGATGTAGACCTCGTAGCCTGTCTTCAGGCTGATAATTTCACGCTGGCCAAGACGCTGATATCTACGAAGCTTTTCTTCGGGATTCGGGAAGTATTCGCGAATGTACCTCTCCAGTCCGGGTGACTCCTCATAAGTCAAACAGATCACAGGCTTCTTGATCTTGTCGAAGACCTCCTGGATGTCGATGATATTGAACCAGCTTATCACTGCGCCGCTTAGAATCACAGCGTTAATGTCCCCACGGCCAAGCTGCTCGTATAACTTCAGCACTCCTTCTGTAGCATCGTCTCCTCCAACGGTGGCCCTGGCATAGGCCACCCCATCCACACGCAGGTCGGCACGCATCACTACACCAGCCAGGCACGAGCTGGGACACATTCGCACGAAGCTCTCGGCGATGCCCAATGTTCGGAGGGCGGGCTTGTTGAGGTGAAGAGGCACGAGCATCCTATTGGACTGCTTAGATGAAAATATTTTGGGAGAACAGAGATTAGTATAGCCCTTCCAGATCCCTACCGGAGATGGCAAGAAGATCTGACTGATTCAAGGCGGCTCTAGAGCCAAAGCGTTACATAAAACGACATGACCCATGGAGCGTGTGTGTGCTTCGGTATTTTAAGTGCATATAACCTGCATATCCGATAAGCCCGTTCTCTCTTTGCCCTGGATAGTCTCTGATCGCTTATGGCAACTCTCCATTTTCGTACTTGGTGGAATGATTTATCGACAATTGCCAGCGGTCGAATAATCGGCAACGAGTAAACTGAAACACAGTATAAAACCTGGAGCGCAAAGGTACCCCATGTAATGAGGGTAGATTTGGGTTTATAATAATATCACCACCTAAACTGGCTCTGCATGTTGTGTAACCAATTATGTATAACATGCCAATCCTGCGTGTATAGCTCGGCGCTATCCTTGGCTGGATTTCGTAGTTCTACCTATTCCCACGAAGTCAATTATCCAGACATAAGGCCTAAGACAATTCATACTAATCTGTAATCCACCTCAGGTGCCCTAGGACAGTCGGGAGGCGGATGGTGAAGACGACCGAAGGCGAAGAGGGCCTCCCTAAAGCAGTATCCTCTATCGTAGACACACTCCTGAAAGTCAATACAACCGGAACATGGCGTGTCCGTGAAGAATTCTTTTGGCGGATATACAAATTTTAAAAGTTCTGTGGAATTCCAGACATCCAAAATAGACTGTTTGGTCAGATCTCCCACAAAGTATGGGATTGAGAATGGCATCTGCTCGCATAGGATCGCTTTTCCATCAGGTGCTATCCCTAAATTAGTTCTTCCAGCAGAGCAACTGGCTCTAACTTTCCACTTCTCCTCGCTCCTCCTAGCCAGGGTCTGCGGAGAAGGCTCAAATTTAGTTGCATCTCCCTCGATGATCAGATCAGGGTGTTCAAAAGCTATCGCTTTAATCTGATCCGATGCCTCTGTCTTCATCTCATCAGAGAGGAATAGGCAGTTATCATGTCGGTAATGACTGTGGCCATAATTTGCTAACCGGAATGATCTAACCCCCAGCTCGGCAAAGGTTTCTATTAGGTCTCCTGCTTGTTGGTAGTTGAAAGGGGTCAAGACCGCCTTGACTATGGGATTTATGCCCACTTCAATTAGGTTGAGTATGCTTTCGGTCGCACGCCCCAGGTAACCAGTGCTCCTTGTCATATAGTCGGCAATCTGTGGATCAGGGCTGTCAATACTGACTTGGAAACTCCGCCTGATACCGTTTATTGGCTCGTTAAACCCTGCATCTGCTAACATATTTGCATCTTCGAGGCTTATCCGGCACTTTGTAGAAACCATGAAGACAAACTTTCTCTCTAAAAGGCTTACCAGGAATTTTATAGAATCTGGCCTTCCCAGTGGGTCCCCGCCACTGAGCTGAATCATGCGTATATTCAGGTCATGCGCCTGGTCAAGTATGGGCATCCACTGCATCAAAGATAAATGCTCAAGCCTACGCATATTTGATAGGTCTGAATAGCAATAAATACAATTTGTCTGGCACCAGCCGCTAAAGAATATCAATAGAGATAAGGGCTTCGTAAGCCTACAACCTTTTTCGAATTCCTCTGGTGATACCAAGAAATCCAAGGGATTATATCGTACCGCCCAGGATACGGGCTCATTAAGGATTGCTACTTTTTCATCCCTCTCATTAACATTGGTTAATAGTTGCTCCAGGAAGGATTTCGCTGAGCCATCATCCGGAAAGTCAAAGAGGTATCTTATGTTGTCGAGCAGTTCCTTTACAGTCTTCTTTCCATCCAGCAAAGATATTACTACTGAGCTGGCAGGATCCAGAGTCATATATTCTAAACGATCGTCAGATAATCTGGATAGTAACACTTTTCGCAAATCATTCACGAGGACCCACTCTGGTTTTAGTGCCAGAATATTTTCATCCTTTAACAAAGCAATGCTCTCCAATCGAGGTAAAAGACTTTTTAGCCATAATGTCAGCTCCTGAAAAAATTGGATAAATTTATACAAGATTTATTCTACTGGGTCCCCACCAACGTGAAAGACGCACGATACACAGGTGGTAACGCATAATGTGCAAAAGCCGCAGTTATGTGCTGGTGCTTCTAGTAGTATATGGGTCTCTTCAGGCTTTATTCCTTTTGATTCTAACGCCTCTTTGACTAGCGCTAAGCTCTCTTCTTGGAACTCATTGCGTATATCCTGATATTCCTTGACATCTTCAAGCTTACTCTCATAATTACGCTTTAGCTCCAATAAACCTTTAACTTCATATTCCTTCATTTCAACACCTCCGCGGAGACCTCGAAATTCAAGCTTTCCGATTTTTGGAAGGTATTTAAGAAANNAAGCCGTTCAGGATCATAGCTTTGATAATTACTGAATGAAGAAGATTTAGCGAACCTCTCTTGGGAAGAACTCGATCAATTACATCAGCGATATTCAATGCATCAAATATGCCAGCAACTATGCCAAGGTGACCTATCAAATATGATTGGACATCCATATCCATGCTACTTCCCTTCTTGGAAGCAGTAGGACGTTGTTATTAAATAATCTTTCCTATTTTAATCATCGGCTATTTCCGGATTATTTGATGCGAAGCGCGGAATGTAGGGTTATCTACTCTTTAATCTCAGGGTAAGTATGGGGAGGCCATGCAAGCTTGTGACAAAGTTATTGAAGACCACATATGCAAACGCCTGGAACAATAAAGGATTTCTCTCTTGGCCAGCGAAAATACGATGAAGCCCTTTCAGGCTTTTGACAAAGCCATCCAGCTAAAAACGGACTATGCCGAAGCCTACAGCAATAAAGGAAATGCTTTAAAATTCCTCAGCAAGACATCCGAAGCCAATGCTACTTTCGCTAAAGAGCTGGAGTACAAAGGATAAGATTCTAAAGCTATGAGCAGGTACGTACAACCTATTCTCCTTCCTTCCTCTTTTTGTTCCTTTCTGAGCAAGCACAAATTTTTATAAATATATTCCTTCCTTTGATCTCCTTTTGCCTTTGCGATACAGATCTTGAATCATCAGAATCGTTATGCTCTGCCACAATAAATGCCGATAACAAGAAAGCTGGCCGATATATACCTAAAGTATGTGGTATATCAGGTTAGCCGGATGAGCATTTAGGACGTTTTAAGAAGCTCTGGTGATAGCTGTGTAAATTAGTGCATATTATTCGCACGCTGCTAGTGTATCTTTATCCCAACTGACAATGAGATGCGACAGATCGATACCAAAAAAGTCTTTATCTTCGCCTCATAGAATAATGAATCGACTCAGCGAGAGCCCTAAAATCGTGCAAGATGCATTTGAAGGTGCAAAATAATGGTCGTATATAGTGGCGGTATTTTATTGTTTAGATTTGATAACAACAAAACCGAAGTATTGCTGGTTCATCCGGGAGGGCCCTTCTGGACCAAGAAGGATGAAGGGGCGTGGTCGATTCCAAAGGGGGTGTTCGAAGAACACGAAAGCCCTTTAGATGCTGCAAAAAGGGAGTTCAAAGAGGAAACGGGGTTTGAAGCCGATGGAGAGTTCATTGAGCTTGGAAATCTGACGCAATCAAGCAAAAAGATAGTGCATGCATGGGCGCTGGAAAAAGATTTGGACGAGACCAAAGTGGTAAGCAATAAATTCTCTCTTGAATGGCCAAGAAGATCAGGGATTATGAAGGAGTTTCCAGAAATTGATCGGGCAGGCTGGTTTGATATAGATCTGGCCAAGAAAAAGATACAAAAAGGTCAAGCTGGTTTCATTGATAGACTTTTAGCAATTATAAGTTGATTTCGGGGAAAAAACGGATTGGACCGGGCGGAGTCTTGTGGGATTCTTCTCAGATGCCTACATTAAGCTAGAGGACCGGATAAAGAGCTGTTACTACTCTCTCGCAATGGTCAGTTTGCTCCAACCTACCTGCAGTTATTCTGACTAACCAATGTTCGAGCTAGCTGCCTGTGTATCGCTTAAGAAGCAGGCTGGCCCTGTCGTAGGGTATAGAATGCTTCTCCATTCTAAGCCGATGCTCGATCTGTTCCACCTCGCGTTTATAGGATACGGCGATGGATTCGGCGTACTTAAATCCCTCTGACGTGAGCATGTACTCGTACCTCTGCAGCCACAGGCCCTTGAGTTCGTAGTGACGAAGATCCTGATAGACCATTCCCATAGCCACCAGGATCTGGATGTCCTCAAAGAGCTTCTCGCTGTAAGGAAAACCATACTCCAAATGAAAGGAGTAGTCGTACAGTCCCGCCAGGTCTCCGCCCGTCTCTTTTAATCCTTTGACTGTTCTGTACAGCCATGTGATGTTCCTTATCCTCGGTACCATGATCCTGTCCCCGAAGGTCTCGCTCAAGATCCTATGCAGGGAATAGAAGAGAATCAGCAGCCCGTCTATGGGCAGATAGCTCTCAGCCCTGATGAAGCTGAGGAGCTTGAAGGCCTGGTCTCTGATGTCCTCCAGGGAGACATCGACTTTTGAATCAGAGAAGAAGGACAGAGCGATCTGGCGGGTCAGAGACTTCACGAGGCCAGCGGCCAGCGCCGATTCATCATAGAGAAAACTTTCCTCTTCCGTCCGCATGGATCTGGGAACTCCACTTCCGACAGAGATGTCCACCAAGCAGCATTGCTTCTTTCCCAGATTGTCCTCGAAGAGTTTCTTAATCCTGTCGTTCCTTGATATGGTCGATAGTGCCATCCTTGTTCCCGGAGGAAGAGAACGGTGATCGAACCTGGCCATTAAGGGATAATCTCTCCCGAACTTTATACGCTGCAGAAGCTCTCTCGATCGATCGTCTCCGCTTTCCCAAATGAATCTCATGAGATCAGAGTCCGCATATTCTCGGAAGAATCGGACTATCTCGGATCTGGCATCTTCCGGATACAATCTTCCCAGGGCAGACTCAAGGGCTGCCAGTAGCATGGCCCTTATGGACTGGACTTGCGGGTGATGGATCAGAGCGTTGTAGTGATGAGCCCTGGCGATGAGCATGGATTCTGCCGCAGTCATCGACATCTCCGACCGATAATCGCTATTCCCTGCCAGGACTACCCTTCCCTTGGAGATTGTAAGGGCCTCGATTATCTGGTCAGAGTCCACCAGGCCGAGGTCCACTCCAGTATGATGGGAATCCCTCAGAAGGAAATCAATTCTGTCTGCGTCCAGATCGCCGGAGACTATCTGGCCAAGGGGAATGCTTCTACCTAGTGCGATGTCGGCCACATCCCTGAAGAATTCTTCTGCGTTGCCGAAGGCTTCCTCAACGTACCCGACTGCCTCATCGCCGAAGGAGTGAGAGATTATGATGTCCCTGGTGAACTCCTCGTGCCTGGAGACTTTTTTGTCGGCAACCAAAGGCTGGATCTCCGGGTTGCGGCTGAGAACGCCTTCCACTGCATGAGAAAGGGCAGAGTGCCCGATGTCGTGCAAAAGGCCCGCGGCCCTAACCCGTCGTACGTCCCGCGGATCTAACCCCAAGTGCAACGCTATCTGCCCGGCTACGTGCATTGTGCCAACGCTATGCTCGAATCTTGTGTGGTTGGCTCCTGGGTAGACTTTGTCCACCAGCCCCAGTTGCTTTATGCCCTTCAGCCTCTGCATTGGCCAGGATTGAATCAGATGCCATTCGAGCTCGTCTGGATAGATGGCCCCGTGGACAGGGTCGTGAATAGCTCTCCGTTCAGGGCTCACTCTAGATCCTCATTGGACTTTGGCTATTGTTGCAATTTGAGATAAATGTGGGATTCGATTCCGACCCGAGCGTGAAAGGTTACTTCGTACTCAGCTTCATTATGGCCGAGGCAATGTCACCGTTGGCTTCCACAAGAGCTGCCTTGGCCTGCTCCGATGCGACGCCCGTCTGGGCCACCACAAGCTCAACGTCCGAGTCGGGTATCACCAGCAAGGGCTTTTCTTCAACTTCTCCAGAGATTTGGAAGGTTCTGACGCCTTTGGCATCCATGATAGCCACCTGGGGGTTCTTGATGATGATGTCCTTCTCCTGGGTGTGGATTATCACGTCTGTTACTCCCTCCAGCTCGTCTATGTTTATGCCCATGCTCTTCAGCATTCCCTTCATTTTCTTGGGGCTCATGCCGCCCCTTCCGCCCATTCCTTCTAAACCTGGAAACATGGGATCACCTGTTTACGAGAAAGGATTGATAGTAGGTAAAGGTATCCTTTGGTGATAAAATGTGCGGGAATGCATGTGTGCATCGCGAGTTCAAGAACTTCGAAGCCTATTTTACTAACAAGAGCTTAAGATAGCTGATTGCGACATTGGGCAGAATTGATGTCGGCTAATCAAGTTTTGTTCCAAATTCAAATATCATATAAGGAATCTCAAACCAAAAAATCTAAAACCTTACGCCGAAAGGAACTGGTTATTTATCTTTAGATTTGAAAGGTTCATGCACATGATAGTCGATGTTTTAAATTGTACCTAGTTTTTCTAAGGATGACAATTCATATCAATAAATATGTAAATGATTGCACAATTTGCTGCAAAGATTATATATCTCTTCGGAAAGCTATCAAGAATAGACTGGCAAAGAATGCCGCCGCTATCAAATCAGGATAAGACGGCATGAGCATTGTTATGAAATTAGTTAATATGAAGATCAATGTGCATACTAAACCGATAAAACAAAGCTTCTTTGACCAGAGCCCAAAGTACTTATTGGCATAGAATAATATTATGATAGATGTAACTATAGAACCCAAGGCATAACCAATCGCAGTCCCGTTAATTCCAAATCTTGGAATAAGATACGGCCAAATAGATAAGCTGACGAGAAGCCCAATTATACCTGCAACGTTCGGAATTTTTACATACCTTGTTCCTGATAGAGCACTGATTGCAGGCACTGCTAAGGTAGCTAGACATAAGCCCAGTACGAGCATCTGTAGGGAAAATGTCGCCCTCATAAAAGAAGGGCTGAATAGAAAATTCAAAATGTCTCTGGACAGAATTATGAATATACCACCAAAGAACAAAACAATCAGGAAGAGCCAAATAGTTGTTACATTAAGTAACCTCTTTATTACATGATCATCACCGATTCCATAAGATGACGAAATGGTTGGCAATAGAACTCTCCCAAGTACTGTAGGCGCATAAATAAGGACTGATGCTATCGAAACCGCTGCTGAGTAAAATCCGACCTGTTCATTTGAGAGATAGAATCCTGTGATAATATTGGCCAAATATGGGCTTGAAGTGCTGGCCAAAGTTCCGATCATGGCTATTGTCCCATACATGTCAATCTCCCTTCTCAGAGGAAATCTCTTTAGTCGGCCTGAAATATTTTCTCAGGTAAATCGCGCTTAGGAACGAGAAGAAGCCATAATATGCCAGAAAGGGTAATAACAAATTCTGTCTCCACACAAATACGACCGACCCAAGGGCAAAAAAATAAAGCTAATGGAAAATATTACAACAGGAGTTACGGGACATATATCTTCGGCTTCCCGAAAGGAGCTTTTCCTGAGGCGAATCGTGGAGATTCTCTGCATGCGCTGTGAACTCTGTGGTTGATATTCGTGGCCATAGGGTCTAAAAACCCTGTAGTTTACGATTTTCCACCACAGAGTAGTTCGATTTATGCCATCACACAGCTTTGCTCTGGGTCGCAATTTTGACCCGTCTATAAGCACAGATCGCAGTAGAGGCCAACGTGATGGCAGAAATTGATAAGAGTATTGGCTTCAGCCTGATTCCCCAGGGCGTATAGTTCAATGCGATGCCGATTAAGACCACTATGCAAATGCTAAGTCCAATACTCAACGCCAACCGCTCTATTCCATCCAGCTCGTCATTTCCAGGAAAAAGCGCGGAAACGAATACATATCCTGGCACAAATAGAACCAGTATAAATCCCAGAACTGCTCTCAGCGGCGTCTCATTCAGAGGAGGAACGATAATAAAGACCGCAGAAATCACAACGAAAACTACTATCGCGAAAAGATCTCTTGATCCCGCCATCTGATGCCACTATGGCCTCATTGGACTTAATCTTTTTCATAGGCAGGAGGATCGGTGTAGTCATGACCGTAATACGGGTTATGAAAACTGGACCAACGCAAGCCCATTGATTATCCGCAAAATCAGAAAGGTGTGCCAAAAAAAGAGATCGCGTTAGATATGAAAATATCGCAGAGATGGGTGAAATAACTCTGTAAAAGCTATGTCGATAGCGAGCGAGAAACCTGCAATCGACGAGAAAATGGCCACTCCAGAAAGCTCTTTTATTTAGCGAGAGGCTCAGGTCGTCGGCGAGGCGTACGCGCTTTATCGATTTGGGGCTCAGATGCTTGAGGTTATAGTAAGAAAAGCGATCCACATCTTTGTAACCGCATTCACATGAATTGGAGGGCTGCCTGGACTGGCTCATTAAGATCATAAGAAAAGAATCGAAGCAAGTGGGTTCTGATAAAATTGATTTTAAAGGGGATCTCCACAGCTTGAAGATGAGCTTGAGCAACCACTGGTTTGCCATTTGGGAAAACCGAGATCGATCGCTTTAATTCTGCACAATCTTCGCGTACCGTTTCACAACATTAGTCCAAATAGTCCGGAAACTAAAACAGATAATAGACGCTTGCGACACGTCGCAGAATATTCTTGGAAACACGAACCTTCGAGAAGGTTCGGTCGGCGGATATGGGAACCTGAATCTTTTCGTGTTGTATCGTTTATCTAGGGCTTAATTCACTAACCAGGTGAGCAATCATAATATAAAGTTAAACTGTCACTCTTATGTAGTCATTGGAGGGCGGAGGGTGATGATTCGGTTTAAGCACTTGGTCGAGATGGAGACTTGGCTTGGGATTATGCATTCTCGGTGGGGTGGATTAGGTTCCTCAATTGATTTGGTCAACATTTCGATTGTATGAAAGCAATGCTGATGAGCTATTTGGACAAGAAACTGATTAAAAGTGCAGCATTGATTGGAATCGGTAGCGTCACAGCTCAGGCTTTGGCCCTTTGCTTTATGATGGTCCTGGCCAGGATTTATTCCAGAAGCGACTATGGTCTTATTAGCTATACTATAAGCGTAGGTACCCTTGCATCCACGTTTGTGGCGGCAGGTTTTCCTGCCTCGTTGGTAAGGTTCCTCTCCAGGTATAGCGATGATCAAAATAAGATCGATATATATTTTTCCAATATACTCACAGTCACTTTGGGAATTCTGATGCTGGTGTGTGCAGCGGTAGCAGTTATTTACAGGTTAGATGTTGGTATTATCTCTATTGTCATTGGTTATTCTGTAGTTTATATATATTTTGGTATAATTCGAGGATTTATAGATTATTTGTATGTGTTTAGCTCACCATAA
>PMNG01000095.1 GCA_003162615.1 Methanothrix sp.
AACTGATTATTGAGCAAGTACAGAATAACGTTATACTATAAAGCTTTTACTCAGTAAAATAAGGCTAAATTCTGAACTTGGGATTGTTGCTTGTAATTTAGATAAAATTGGCTGCCCTAGACTACGCGTCCATAATTTTTGAACTGACGAGGAATTTCAGAGACCTGTTCAATAAGACATGTAAGACGGCCAGATTTCTAAATCTTAATCGATATAGTTCACGGTTCCTCGATGCCTGAAGATGGATGCCCGTACAATTCCCTTCGATTATGAAGTTTTATGAAAAATTGCGAGGTAAGAGAGGACCGAAAGTTATAAACCACTTTCAACTTTTATATATGTAGCTAAGTTATCCTGGCTGTGATCATGTTGAAAGCGGTCATATTGGCGGCGGGTGAAGGCCGAAGGTGCAGGCCTCTAACTCAGACAAAGTCCAAAGTCATGCTCCCTGTAGGAAACAAGCCCTTTATGGAGCATGTGATCCTAGCTCTAGCCGCAAATGATGTAAAGGAGCTCTATATCGTCGTAGGCTACCAAAAAGAGAGGATCATGAACCACTTCGAGGATGGTGTGCATTATGGAGTGGAAATAACCTATATCGAACAAAAAGAGCTTTTAGGAACAGCCCATGCGCTTGGAATGGCCAAGCCTTTCATAAATGAGGATTTTCTAGTCGTAAACGGCGACAATTTAATAGATGAAAGAGCTGTTAAAGATCTTATCTCAGCGGAGGGGGAGAATGTCATCCTGGCCGTCCTCAGAAGCCATACCGGCGACTATGGTGTCCTGACGGTGGAGCAGCAAAAGGTAAAAAAAATAACTGAGAAACCTGGACGAGCCTGTTCAGGAATCCTTAACACTGGAGCGTACAGATTCGGCCCAGAGATCTTCGATGAGCTTTTCAGAACTCCTATCTCGGAGCGTGGGTCCTATGAGCTCACTCAGACCGTCTCTCAAATGATCGAGGATGGAAAAGAAATACGCGCAAAGATAGCGGATGGTGTTTGGGCGGATGCAATATTTTCATGGAACCTTCTGAATGCCAACAGCCTTGCCCTTAACCTCATGAAGCCCAAGATCCGCGGCGACCTGGAAGAAGGAGCGAGAATCCGGGGAGCTGTGGAAGTTGGAGAAGGGAGCGTTGTCAGATCAGGCTGCTACATAACGGGTCCAGTGTCCGTCGGCAGGAACTGTGACATAGGGCCGAACGTGAACATACTACCAGCCACAGCCATTGGAGATTCGGTCAGGATCGGCTCAAACACTGAGTTGCGCAACAGCATCGTCATGAACGGTACCAGGATTGGTTCAGGCACGATAATCTCAGACTCGATCCTGGGAGCGAGCTGTACCCTAGGAGACCAGACTATCACCGAAACGGGAACTGCGGTTGTGGACATCGAAGATGAGCTTTATAGAGCTGAGTTCGGAGCCATTTTGGCAGATAACGATGTGGTGGGAAGCAGAGTTCTTATGAATCCTGGAACAATTGTCGGTGCAGATTCCAGGATTGGTTCGGGAACCTCAATCCGTGGATGGATCGACCGGGCAAGCAGGGTGATCTAAGATGTGCGGAATAGTGGCTTACATAGGGCCAGAAAAGGCCGGACCGATCCTGTTCGACACCCTGAAGAGGTTGGAGTACCGGGGTTACGACTCAGCTGGAGTGGCCATAAGGTCGGACGGCGAAATACAGGTTCTAAAGTCTGCGGGCAGAATAGGCGACCTGGAGAAGGTGTATGTCGGCATGGGAATGCCCGGAGATACTGTTGGAATCGGTCACACCAGGTGGGCTACTCACGGTAAGCCCAGCGATAAAAACGCTCATCCTTTCATCTCGGGCGACATAGCCATAGTTCATAACGGCATAATTGAGAACTACCTCGAGCTCAGGGACCTACTGACTCAGGCGGGCTTTGAGTTCAAGTCCGAGACGGATAGCGAGGTTCTGGCTCACCTCATAAAGATGTATTATCACGGAGATCTGGCCGACGCCGTCACCAAGGCGATCAACCGGGTAGAAGGATCTTATGCAGTGGCGGTCGTATCTGCCAGCTCGCCCTACCTGGTTTGTGCCAGAAAAGACAGTCCCCTGGTTCTAGGCATAGGGAAAGATGCCAACTATGTTGCCTCAGACGTGGCGGCCCTCCTGCCGTACACGAGGGATATAGTCAGGATGAAGGACGGCGAGATAGTCCTGCTGTATGGCAGCAAGGAAATCGAGATAAGGGATCTGTCCGGCATTACCCAGACATTCCAGACAGAAAAGATCGACTGGAACATAGATGCTGCCGAAAGAGGCGGATATCCTCATTTCATGCTTAAAGAGATTCACGAGCAGCCGAGGGCACTGCAGGAAACCTTTGCTGGCAGGATCTCAGAGATTGACGGGGACGTCCAGCTGGACCTTGGGCGGACGAACGAAGAGATCGAGTCTCTGGAACGGGTCTCAATAATCGCGTGCGGCACGTCGTATCACGCGGGCCTCCTCGGCAAGTACCTGATCCCGAGAGCAGCTGGCCTTCCGGTTGATGTCGAAGTGGCGTCGGAGTTCCAGCACATTCAGCTCCGGCCCAGGACCCTTGTGTTGGGAATCACCCAGTCTGGAGAGACTGCTGATACCATGATATCCCTCAAGAAATCCAAGACTTGCGGCGTGGGCCGTCTGGCCATAACCAATGTAGTGGGAAGCACAGTCACCGGTCTCGTGGATGGTACTATCTACACCAGGTGCGGCCCAGAAATAGGAGTTGCTGCTACAAAGACGTTTACCGGCCAGCTTGCGGCTCTGTTTTTACTGGCCATACGTTTGGGTAGAGCCAGGAACCACCTTACTCCTGACCAGGGAAGGAAGATGTTGGTAGAGCTGACCAGGCTTCCTGGATTGGTACAGAGTGTCCTGGACAAGAGAGAGGAGATACGAAAGGTCGCTGAGGAGTATGCAGGGGCAGGTTGCTACTTCTTCATAGGAAGGGACTTCCTATACCCCATAGCCCTTGAAGGTGCCCTGAAGATGAAAGAGATCGCCTACATACCGTCTGAGGGGTATGCGGGTGGCGAGCTGAAGCACGGACCGCTGGCGCTTATAACGGAAAAGACGCCCGTGGTGGCCATGGCCACATGCGGCAGAAAGATCCAGTCGAACATAAAGGAGGTCCGGGCCAGAGGTGCTGATGTGATAGCCTTCGCCACGGAGGGCGATCCCGATATAGACAAGGTTGCCAGCACCGTTATTGAGCTTCCGCGGACAAGGCCGGTATACTCCGCGGTCCTTTGCACCGTGGGCGTACAGCTTCTAGCGTACTACACGGCGGCAAAGCTCGGCCTGCCCATTGACAAGCCAAGGAACCTGGCCAAGTGCGTGACCGTCGAGTGAACGGTCACCACTGACTTTCATGTAATCTGTGCAATTCATATCGCTATTGAGGCGAATGCCTCATAATTTTCTTGTGCCCCTTTCCCGGACGGTTATAGAGACGGGGTGCGGGGGTAGCGAAAACTCCGGTCTTCAGGCCGGAGATGAAGCGTACCCCGCTATTGAATTTCAGATTCTGAAACCTTAAATACCTTAAAATCAATACCAGCATACTCAAA
>PMNG01000062.1 GCA_003162615.1 Methanothrix sp.
TGGAGTTTCTAATTGATCCAGTGACTCATTACTGGTTAGATGCTTAAAATATTTAATTATTTTTTTAATTTATTTATACGGAGCGAAGCATCTTCAGAGAGAACGACATGGTGATCAGACTTTTTTTAGGCATTAATCCTTAGCGCCAGAACTGCCACCAATGCTTAGCTTTAGCCTCTTCCTGGCCAAGAGGTAAGGCTGGCGTGATCTTCTCCGAGAGCTGGCTTATGTGGCCGCGTAAAAACTCGACTTCTTCATCTTTCAGTATTAAATCAAGTTTGCCCGAAGGAGTTAGGACCTTTTCGGGACAGGGCTCGATCTTGGAGAAAATTCTTGCAGGTTACGTGCACTCAGGCCATCGAACAGTATTTCTAGACACCATCGCGAGTACAGCGGTTAGAACGCGACCTCAGCTAGCCAACGCGGCTATAACTCAACCTTCCAGATCCTGAGCTACCCGAAAAAGCCCAGAAACACGAATCCTGGACAGCCTATCCCACTGAAAATCGAATTCACTAATCACTCTTCGACCTAGGGCTTGCCATAGGAATGAAAAATACCAAATACCTAATTATCGCAAGTCTCAATTCTACAAACGCCTTCCTCGTCAACGTTTGCTACAACCGTGTCCGATATCCTGTTAAAGAGGCGCTGCCCGCTGCCTGGCAGTGCCGCCCAGCCTACGAGGCAGTCCAGGGGAAGAAGAAACGCCTTTCCGAAGCTCTCAATTGCAGCATCTTTGAAGCCTATGCTCTCCCCAAACTGGCCGACTACGGTCAGGTTTAGGACCATCTTGCCCAGAGACTGGCCCCGGTAACCTTCCAATACCGTCCAGTAAAGGAACGTCAGGATTCCGTAGTACCCCAGAGCAGTAAAGCTAGCTGCACTCAAATCATAGACGTACATGAGCAGGTACCAGAGGATGCTCATGAGCAATGCATCGATGATCCATGCCCAGAATCTACTCTGCCAGCTCGCAGGCTTTATCTTGTCCAAACGAGACCCTCCAGAACTTCTCAAGTACCTTAGCTGCTCTTAAATGCAAAGAGATGGATGCATGAAAGCTGAGGCTTGGCTTGACCAGAGCTCTCAAGCCTTCTTCTGCTTCCTCTTGTACATGTACCCGCCTGCTGCACCTAGGATTACCAGGATCACTATGGCTGGCAGCAGCAAACTCTGGGTTGCTGCGGTGACAATGACGGGTATTTTCATGCTCTCCGAGATGATAGTATCGCCGTTAACGTCAGTGTACTTGATCTCGCTGTTAATACCGTAATCCTTTGGTGTGGCATCGGAGTCCACATCGATTCTGAAGGTCACAGTCTTATTTTCTTGGGGATCGAGGGTTCCGATGTATGCCTGATCATCCGTCGAGGAGAAAGGCTGGAAGATGCTCAGCCTTGCTATCGCATCCTTGACTGGATCGTCACCGATATTCTTGTAGGTGGCTTTCAGCTCTCCCTTCTTCTGGCCGGCGGCGAGAGTGCCGTTGCCCCCAACCAGCTCGAAGTCGGCTTTCTTCTTGATTACTACTGGTATGGTGAGATTTTGAGTCGTATGACCATAGAAGTAGGACCATTGAGCATTCACAAACGTTGGCGGAAGGTTGACGTTGGGTATGTTCTCCAAATTGGAAGCGTAGACCATGACATTGGACTGGTAATCGTATTGCGTCTTTAAGGTCAGGGGGTAAACTCCGGCCGGTGCATGCTCTGCGAGCTTGATTGTGAACTTCATCGGACCGGCGGTCTTGTCTCCCGCTTTCAGGGATTGCACAACCTGGTCCCCGGATTGTACCTCTATCTGGGAGGTGTTGGATACGAGAGTTGTCTTGACCCCAAGGGCGGTCGTTATTTTGGCCTCCTCCTGTTGCTCTGCATTGGCCAGGGCGTACTCTGTAGCCGTGTTCGGGACCTTGTCCTGCTTGAAGCCGGTTATCCTGCCGTAGTTTGTTAGATCTACGTATAAAGTGACGGTATCTCCTCTGTCGAACTCATCTGTGCCGCTCACGCTCGCCGAGAGGCTTGGACCTCCATAGAAGTTGTAGTAGTTATCCCCACCTGTGGTTGATGGGATGTACGTGTCGTTGGCCTGAGCGGCAGCCAGTAAGGCCAGTGTGCAGGCCAAGGCTAAGCATAAAGCGAACTTAACTTCCATTCATCCTTCTCCTAGCTTGGTTATTGATTAGTTTAATCGCATTTTTTAACTCTTGCTGTGCAGCTTCCAGCACCTCGCGCCTTATCTCCATTCGGAGCATGAGCACAACGAAGACTGTAAATGTGGTGAGCAGGGCGAAGATGACCGCCAGAACTGTCACCATTCCGAAGTTGCTTGTGATGAGAAAGGGTGAGGCCATCAGAGCGCCAAAACCAAACACCGTCGTCATGCCGGATGCGACTAATGCAGATCCTATGCGGCGCGAGGCTATCCCCAGCGCCTCCATTGGATCTCCGACTTTCCCCAGCTCCTCATAGAAACGCTCCATCATCAGNNCCCATCCAGCCTATTACAACCATCATGGGCAAGACCGGCAGCAGGGCCTTGATCAGATCTCTATACACCAATAGCAGGACCGCGAAGATGAGCACCAATCCCAACAGGGTCATCTCTGTTCTTCCCGTGGTCAGGGCTGCGATGACCGTGGTCATCACAACAGGATCTCCGGTCTCTCGAACGGACACGTCTGGCGGAGGTGGATGCCAGGCGATGTCCTTGTCGATTTCTTTAATGAGCCGGTCCGTGCCCTCAGCTCCTAATTGTGAGGTAGTTTGGCCCACATTCAGGTCTATGATAGCCGTGTCATGGCCGTCAAGGTACCTGTCCCGTATTGAGGAAGGCAGACCATTGATCAGGCTTCTAGCCAGGGTTTGATCAAGGGGCATCTCTCCGCCGTTTGCTTGCTTGACATAGGTAGCGATGCTTGTAGCCCCGTACACCTGATCTCGAGAACCCTTGAGATAGCTGCTGAAATCGTCCATCCATTGGAGGGTCTTGGGTTGAGTAATATCGTCACCCTGAATTAGGAGCTCAATGACATCTGTGCCCCCGAAGACGTCGCTCATGTGTCTGAAATCTATCAGGGGCGGGAGATCCGAAGGTAAGTAGTTCTTGAAATCGGTGTCTACAAGAACCTGAGTATCTGCGTAGGTCCCAACAAGCGATAGAAGAAGCGCAAGCGTCAGCACAAGCTTCCACCTTTGTACACAGAAATTCGCAACCTTCTCTATTGCTAGACCGATGGCAGTCTCCTTAGGTACATTGAACTCGGCAACATTTCCCGTATCTTTCTTCTTAGGAGACCCTCTCCGCTCGACTATATAGAGCAAGGTTACACCCACGAAGAGGGCTGACAGATAGCAAAGGAAGAGCCCTATGAGGCAAGTCAGCCCGAAATCCCTGGTCATGGGCACGGACGAAGTTAAGAGAGAGACAAACCCCATTGCAGTTATTATCAGGGCTATCATGACAGGAATGGAGACGTGATTTACTGTCTCTACTACCGCTCTCACCGGTTCCTGGCCTTTAGAGAACTCCTCATCAATCCTGTTGTGGAATTGAATGGCATAATCTATGCCGATCCCAATGAGCACAGGAAATGCGGACATGGACACCATGGTGAAGGGTATGTGCAAATATCCCATGGCTCCAAAGGTCCAGATCACTCCAAGAAATACGACGGGAATGGGCAGAAGCGGCCATTTCACTTGCCTGAAGGTGAGCAGCAGTGCAACGATCATAAGAAGCCCC
This sequence comes from Methanothrix sp., assembly GCA_003162615.1. Classification (GTDB taxonomy): domain Archaea; phylum Halobacteriota; class Methanosarcinia; order Methanotrichales; family Methanotrichaceae; genus Fen-7. The sequence continues at coordinate 3,748 of PMNG01000062.1, forward strand.
GCCAAGGCCATGATTGGGCCCATGGACTGATTCATCCAGCTCGTTATGGACATCATGAGGGCAGGCTTGCCTGTGACGGTGACGCCCACATCAGGCGGAAAATCGGCCGCCTTGACCTGGGCATTTGTTTCCGTATAAAGCTCCCCCTCCTGCTTTTCTGTCAGAGTGACGGGCATCTCAATTGAGAGCATGGTGTGCCGGAGATCAGGCATCATGGCGTTTATCGCCTGGATATTCTCGGGACTGGCCAGGATCTCGTCGATCCTTTCCTGGGCAGGAATGTCCCGAACTCCCGTTTCGCGCTCCTCTGTATCAGCAACTACATCTGCTACGCTGTTTACCCCTATCACATTGGGAGCTATCTTCATCTTGTCAGAGAGCCTGAGCATCGCCCTCAGGGTCTCCGGTTTCGTTAAGCCGTCCCCTTCGATAAGCACGGCGATAGATCCAGTTCCGAACTTCTCAACATAAAGGTGGTCGTAAAGCTGGTAAAGAGGAGAATCCTTGCCCACCATGCTCTCCGTGGTCATCCCCTGCGACACTATCTGTTGAGCATAATGGAAGGAGGCAATAGTCAGGAGCAATGCTGCAGCTATGATTATTATGGGGTTGTCCGCAATCCAGTAGCCTAGCCTTTCCGCGCTTTTCATGACCCGACCTATGAATTAGATACGTTCGGGATAATCGAAACGTACTTAAAGGTTGTGGTGAATAACAGAACAATGAGCCCAGATCCCACTTGTGAAAGTGCAAAAAGACACATAATAGACGCGTGCGTCCAGTCCGCTAAGATCAAAGGGTACAACGACGCCTGCGGCGTGCTCAGAGGAACGCTCTTCCTTTCTGAAGAACCCCTATCTCTTGACGATTTGTCCAGAACAACGGGTTACAGCAAGTCAACCGTCTGTCTTAATATGAATCTCTTGGAGAATCTGGGCATAGCTCAGCGGGTGGTTATTCCTGGAGATAAACGATCTTGGTACGTGGCTGTATCAGATCCTAATTCGATGAAGGCTGTGCTTTTAACGAATATAAAAAAAGAAGCCCAGTTAATCCTCAATGCACTAGAACAGACAGAGAGGGATCTCGGATCCTGTGGGGCTAATACAGAGAAAATCCAATCTAAAATCGCCGCCATGAGACATTTTTATAAACAGACTGATGAACTTCTGAGGTTAATAAGCAGGTTTACGACCGAAGAGCTGATAGATCTTCTCAGTAAAGCAAAGATTTAATATTATAATTTACTACCCAATTAGGGAAGCCGCATGGTTATTAAAATTGCATATGGCATCACTTCCGTCTTCCAGGCAAATTGTCAATCATCGTCCGAAGGATTCTTATACTAACATGAGTGACTTGTAATCAGTCGTTTGAAGGACACAGAAATGAAGAGGATCGCAAAAGACCCAGAAGAGAGAAGAAAAGAGCTTATAGATATCGCAGAGCAGTTGTTTACAACTAACGGTTATGATCAGACTGCCGTCAGCGATATAGTGAATGAGGTCAATTTATCTCAGGGTGCTTTTTACTACTACTTCGAGTCAAAAGAGGATATCCTAGTGGCCATATTAGAGAAGAACGTGGCCGTTATGGAAATTGCCCTAAGACAGACTGCCGAAAGAACTGATTTAGACGAAGCAGTGAAGCTTAACGCAATGTTCAACCAATTCATTAACGTCACTGTATCCGGGAAAAAGATCCATAGTTATATTCACCAAGAGATGAACGCTACATTGCATAAGAAGCTAATAAAAATAAGGCTTCCTGTCAGAATCGCCCCAATCATGGCAGAGGTGATTTCTAAAGGCGCAGAGAAAGGGCGTTTTAATGTATCACGCCCCCTGGAGACATCGTACCTTCTGATCATGCTGCTTGCATCTGCCTTCCGAGTGTTCAATCTCTTCGAGACCAGTGGAGAACTGAAAGACACCGAGCAGGCGAGTAAACAATATCGTGAGAATATACGCATAGCGCTAGAAGATCTCTTAGGTAGAGCGCTCGGAGTAAGCGATTACAGATTCTTCCTGCAGATTTAGGTTGCTTAACATGAACGAAGGAAAGATTAGTGATATTACTGACTTAAACTAAGTCATTTATGGTGAAATATAGAAGGTGAATTGCATTACAAGTGCAGTAGATCAGATGAATATGTCGCAGTCCATTGCAGCCACAGATGATTCAGCAATCTCTTTGCGCAGCCTGACCAAGAGATTTGGCGAACTCGTCGCCGTGGACAGCGTAAACCTTGAGATAGCTAAGGGCGAGCTTTTCGGCCTCCTGGGGCCCAATGGAGCGGGCAAGACTACCATCATAAAGATGCTCACTACCATGCTCAGGCCCACAGAGGGCGAAGCCCGAGTCTGGGGTCACAACGTGGCTAAAGAGAGAAACGAAGTCAGATCATCCATAGGCGTGGTCTTCCAGGACCCCAGCATAGACAACATGCTGACCGGCAGGGAGAACCTGGACTTTCACGGAAGAATGTATGGCATGGACGGATCGCTCCGTAAGAAGAGGATAGATGAGGTCCTTGAGCTGGTCGACCTGACCGACAAAGCGGACATAAAAATGGAAGATTACTCTGGGGGTATGCAGAGAAGGCTAGAGATCGCCAGGGGCCTGATGCACCATCCAAAAGTTCTCTTTCTGGATGAGCCGACTCTTGGGTTGGACGCCCAGACAAGGAGGTACATCTGGAAGTACGTCGAGGAAATGAATGCACGAGAAGGAGTGACCATCGTCCTCACGACACATTACATGGAGGAGGCGGACTATCTCTGCGACCGCGTCGCCATCGTAGATAACGGCAGGATAGTTGCCCTGGATACACCCAAGAACCTAAAGGACCTCATCGGAGCGGATACGATTACCCTTGAGGTCCAGAGCGGGGGCGATGCGCTGCTGCAATCTCTGAAGTCCGTTGACTGGATCAAGTCCACAGCTACATCTAATGGAACAATAGAGCTGAGGGTGGATCATGCTCAAGCCAGGATTCCGGAGGTCATGATTGAGGCCTACAAGAATAAAGTGTTTATAAAGTCCGTAGGGCTGCATGAGCCCACTCTGGAAGATGTCTTCCTCAAGTTCACGGGCAAGAAGATAAGAGAGGCAGAAGGCGCCGGAAATCCAATGCGTGCCATGGCCATGATGCACAGGAGGAAAGGATGAAGCTCGATCTCTTCGCCATATACAGCATCTGGTTAAGGGAGATGTTGCGTTTCTTCAGGCTCAAGAGCAGGCTGATCGGATCTGTAGGTGCGCCTTTCTTCTTCCTGGCTTTTCTAGGAATGGGTTTCGGGTCCAGCACAGCCATACCCGGAATTCCTCAGGGTATAGGCTACGTCAGCTTCCTGACTCCAGGTATAATAGGCATGACCCTGCTCTTCTCTGCAACGTTCGCAGGGATCTCAGTTCTCTGGGACCGGCAGTTCGGTTTCTTAAAAGAGATCATGGTCGCTCCTGTTAGCAGGATAGCTATAGTCCTGGGCAGGACTGCGGGAGGCGTCACTACCGGGATCCTACAAGCCATGATAATACTGCTATCAGGTATGGCCCTAGGCATGATAGTGCCGAGTCTGCAGGGCTTTATCTTGTCTCTGGTCTTCATGATCCTGATAGCAGCCACCTTCATAGGCATGGGGCTGGTCTTTGCCTCACAGATGGAGGATATGTCAGGCTTCAGCCTGATAATGAACTTCCTCATCTTCCCCCTGTTCTTCTTGTCAGGGGCTATCTTCCCAATTGACAGGTTCCCATCGGTGATAAAGATACTCGCCTACCTTAATCCACTGACCTATGGAGTAGACGGACTCAGGTACAGCCTGATAGGGGCGGGCACCTTTTCACTGTCTTTGGACTTTGTCGTGCTGGCTGTAAGCTGCGCTATAATGCTGGGCCTGGGAGCGTACCTCTTTGATATCGGCGATGTGAAATAGAGGTGAACGGCATTACAAATGTGATTGAACTGATGGATATAGAGAAAACTTACCGCATCGGCGATGCCGAGTATCCGGTCCTAAAGGGAATAAACTTGAACATTGAGCAGGGCGAGTTCATAGCCCTCATGGGCCCTTCCGGCAGCGGCAAGTCCACGCTTATGAACATAGTAGGGTGCCTGGACAGGGCGTCGAGGGGCAAATTTCTGCTTCTGGATAAAGATGTAAGTGAAGCCTCGGATGACGAACTCGCCCAGATAAGAAGAGAAGAGTTGGGGTTCATCTTTCAAACCTTCAATCTCATTGGCAGAATCTCCGTCCTGAAGAATGTTGAGATGCCCATGGTTCTGAGCGAAATCCCACGAGATCGGAGAAAGGCAAGGGCGCTGGAGCTTCTCAGGTCTGTAGGTCTAGAGCATCGGGTTGATTTCAGCCCACAAAACATCTCTGGCGGAGAACGTCAGCGTGTGGCTATAGCTCGAGCGCTGGCCAACGACCCCAAGATCATAATTGCAGATGAGCCTACTGGAAACCTCGACCTGAAAAGCAGCGACGAGGTCATGAATATTATGAAGAAACTACACGACGAAGGTCGGACCATCATTATGGTAACCCACAACCCAGAGATAACAGAGAATTGTGATAGAGTGATCAGGCTCAGAGACGGACGCATCCTGGGGGAAGCATCTTGAGACCAAGTATTGTTTTATTATTTCTTCTTCCGCTCGTAGCGACCTTCATAATCGCGCCAGCGTCTGCTTCGTACATCTACCACATGCCCGTCAACGTCCAGTCTTCGACGGACCCGGCTATACTAATGCCTGGAGATACGGCG
>PMNG01000005.1 GCA_003162615.1 Methanothrix sp.
AATCCATTAGATCATCAATCATCCGTCGAACAAAGAGTTCTCTATCTTGTACGTGGGACGGAACGCCGCACCAAAACAGCCCTGTCGCACCGCCATTGATAATAGGTCGCAGAATCCATTTGTTCTTTGGGAAATACTATGAAATGGTTGTTGCTCTTAGCTGCTATGGTTCTGGTAACGGCGATATCAGATGGGAAAACCCTGATTGTTGATCCGACTGAGCGTGTAGGTCCCAAGACGTTAACAACCGTGATGGCAGAGGCAAGTTCAGGTGATAAGATAGTGTTGATGCCGGGAAGCTACCCCGGGATCGCAATTAACCGCAGCCTCTCCATAATCGGGTCGGGCAAAGTCGTCATAAATGGTCAAGGAGACAGCGCACTTATCATAAGGGCACCGGCTTGTAGAATATCGAATTTATCTATCGTTGGAAGCGGAACGAACCCAGGGATAGCGATGAAATCGCAGGACAACATACTGTCCAATTGTAGTTTAAAAGGCGGTTCAGTGGGATTCGATATTGAAGGAGCGAACAACACAATACGCGATTGCCAGATTGATGCCAACTTGGGGATAAAGCTAATAGGTTCCAAATGTACGATCCAGAACAACAGCTTAACAGGGACGAGTTTCGGGGTAACTCTGTATAAATCAGAACATAACAGGCTGGCGAAGAACCGGATCACTGGACAATACATAAGCGGCCTAGACATCCAGGAGTCTTCTGCTAATGATATCTTGGACAACCGCGTAGAAGGATGCAGGCTGGGAATCAGCCTGAGGCAGTCAGACAGAAATAACTTGACTAATAACAGCTGCATAAGTAACGAGCTTGCAGGATTATACCTAAACGGCTCACAGAGCAACCGCCTGTTGGGCAACACCCTTTCAAAAGACGGCGACGGCATTCTTCTTTCAGATTCCGAGGGAAACACGATAGTATCAAATATGGCTGCGAGCAACACTTATGGCATCTCCCTGAGGGGATCGGGCCACAATGTCCTCAAGAACAATTCTCTGAAAGGCAATTCAAACAACCTACGAATAGACTCAGGCAACAAGATCAATCCCAAACAGGATGATTTCGTTCAGGACATAGATACCACCAACTCAGCCGATGGAAGGCCTATATGCTACCTGGTCGGTGACACCTATAGGGAATTGCATGAAGGCTTCGGTTTTGTTGGATTGATCGGATGCAAAAACGTCAAAGTATCCAACCTGACCATGTCGAATAGCGGCACAGGGGTCCTGTTGGTCGGCTCTACGACGTGCAAGGTTAACAACTGTACCATTCGTTATAGTGAAGTCGGTATTTCGCTGATAAATAGCAAGAATTGTACGGTAGAAAAGTGCAGTTCGGAAAGTTGCAAGACGGGTTTCCTGGTTGCCATGTCCTCCGATGATCGCTTAGAGGATAATGGAGCCATCAACAGTACAGAAACTGGCATCAAGGTTGAGGGATCGTCGGGTCTAACGGTTAAGGACTCCCGCGCATCAGCATGTGGAGTGGGTTTATCCACCAAGAACTCTCCGTTATGCCAGGTTCTGAACTGCACAGCCAGTGATAATAAAGATGCAGGACTGGAACTGACCAGCTCCTTCAAGTGCACGCTCAAAGTAGTGAAATCCACGCTAAATCAAGAGGGCATTAGCCTTGTCGGCTCTAATGATTGTGAGATCGATGGGTGCAATGTAAGCTCTAATATCAAGGATGGCATATCGCTGGCTCAATTATCTGGGACACGGCTAAGAGGAAATACTGCTTCCGGAAACGGCCAGGGAGTCTACGTTCAGTCATCCAAAAATACCCAGATCAGCGGTAACAATCTGAGCGCCAACATTCGATACGGACTCAGGATGAGCCTGACGACTGGGTGCAACATTACAGACAACCGTTTCATAAGAAACCAGATAACTGGGATCAACCTTGTAGACTGCCGGGGTAACAACATCTACCACAACATCTTTATCGACAACAACATCCAGAATGCCGCTGACAATGGGGATAATCGCTGGGACTCCGGGCCCGAAATAGGCGGAAACTATTGGAGCGATTTCAGGGCAACAGGAAATCCTGGAGACGTCCCAAGGCAAATACCAAGCAAGGGGGTGGACAGATATCCCTTCCAGAAACCTATAGGGTGGAGTTGATCTCGGATGAGTTGAACATCCCGGATGGAGGCCGTTCAGGATGGATTAAGGCTGACCAAGCGACTTTATCAGGCTCTGGGGAAGGACATGAATATGTCCGAAATTGAGGTGATCGGGACTGCTTCCCGTTTCCTGAAAGGCACTGCTAAGCCTCTCCTCAGAACTTCGTAGACCTCGTGAGAGGGATGAGCGTGCCAGGAATAATCGAGAGGTAAGGTTTGGTGAGAGCCCAGACAGCCTTGAGGCCATGAGTACACCCTTCAGCCCGCCCCTCGGGGATCATGGCTCCATCTTTATGGTTGATCTTGCCATAGCTCCAGTAGGACTTTGGGGCCATCTACTTGAACAACAGTGCGGAAGATCTTTGCATATTTAGTGATTGACTTTTTCCGCAGAGTTGTTCGTCGCAGAGGACGAATGTTGAGAAATCAAAAGGACTTGGTAGATATTAGTTCGATGAAATTTGGAGGACTTGTTTCAAGACAGATCAAGCGAAGCCCTTTTCTTCATTGAGAACGCCAGTCCGTCCTTGGGGAAATTGGGGATTAATATGGCGAACAAGAATTTAATAGTAACTATGGTATTAGCTACCCTCATAGCGATGTTAATCTGCAATGCTACAGATGATTCCACAGGGAATCTATCAGACCTCTGGAGCTGGGGTGATCTTCCCATAGGTTATACGATGAATGGCAATCAGATCATTCAGGGGTCTCCCCTTGAACCTGATAATGAGTCTGTAATGGAAACACCTTCTCAACTTGAGCCTGACAACAACCTCGAAAACACTGCGGGAGGGATGCTAGTCATGCCAAGCACAGCAGGCCAGAATATTTTGTCGAACATCAACAAGAGCGCACAGAATTCTACGAACTTCACAGCAAAATCTACAAATGCGTCAACAGGGAAGCTATCGGACCTGTGGAGCTGGGGTGGTCTTCCGGCAGGTTACGCGATGAATGGCAATCAGATCATTCAGGGGTCTCCCCTTGAACCCGATAACGAGTCTGTAATGGAAACACCTTCTCAACTAGAGCCTGACAACAACGTCGGAAACACTGCCGAAGGGATGTTAGTAGGGCCAAAGTGAGGAACGTGGGTGTCCAATCCCTCAGACGGTCTGGATCATTCTGCGCCCGAGGTCGAGCTTTTTGCAATATTGAGGCGTCAACATTTATGAACTCTAGGAGATCGCGAGAACGACCTTCTCCGGCCCCTCAAACCTTTGCTTGCGCTCATTGAGAACCTGTACCAGGAGATCTCCTTGGGAAAGTTTGGATCTCCGGCTACCTCCATTCCCATGATGCTTAGTGGAACCTGAAAGTCGGGGGAGAACGTGGACTCGTCCCTATTTCAGCAGGGAAAGAGGTCTTTCTCGGCCAGATAACGTTGATCTTGGCTGACATCCACGTTGAGGGTTGTCTGACTTCTGGGTAGTGTGCCGAAATTTCT
>PMNG01000167.1 GCA_003162615.1 Methanothrix sp.
TGGGAGGTTTTTAGGAATCCTCGGTTTGATGGAAATATGAATACATGGATGTATGTGTAAACAAGGGGTTGGAGGGATCTTTTTGCAGCAACTGAAAGCGATGCGTCTGAATGAAATCATAACTCCTCCTAACATCGACAAAACCATTTCTTCTCTCTGCCCCGTTTGCCTGAAAATCGTTGACGCCCATGTTTTTCAGGAAGGCGGAGCAGTTAAGATAGACAAACGATGTTCAGACCACGGTGAATTTAAAGATGTGTATTGGTCTGATGTTGCGCTTTATAGAAGGTTCATGCGTTTCTGGGCCATTGGTCCAGGCGTAGAAAACCCAATCGCGTCTTCCGGTAACTGTCCATTCAATTGTGGCCTGTGCGAGAATCACAGGACCAGCACTATTCTAGCAAATATCGATGTTACCAATAGATGCAACCTGTCTTGCCCAACCTGCTTCGCCGATGCAGGACAAGGTCCTGAAGAGCCCACGATGGACCAGATCAGGGCCATGATGAAGACTCTGAGGGATCAGAGGCCAGCTCCTTGTCCGGCCGTCCAGTTCTCCGGCGGCGAACCTACAGTCAGAGATGATCTGCCCGAGATCGTTTCCCTGGCCAAAGAAATGGGCTTCGCCCAGATCCAAGTTGCAACCAACGGAATGAAGCTCGCCGCCAGTCCTGATCTCTGCAAAAGTTTGGTGCACAGTGGGCTCAGTACCGTCTACCTGCAGTTCGATGGCCTCACTCCAGAACCATACATAACGCTGCGATGTCGTGATCTACTACAAATCAAGCTTCGGGCCATAGAGAACCTCAGGAAAGCAGGGCAGATGAGCATAGTCCTTGTTCCTACCCTGGCGAAAGGAGTTAACGATGGTCAGGTAGGTGACATAATCAGGTTCGCCGCCATGAATCTTGATGTAGTTAAGGGCGTTAACTTCCAGCCAGTATCGTTTGTGGGCAGGATCGATCAGCAGGAGAGGGAAAAGAAGAGGCTCACCATATCCGATCTTATCGCACTGGTTGAAGATCAGACGGATAACGAGATAACCAGAGATGACTTCTATCCAGTTCCTTTCGTTGCCCCCATATCCGGCCTAATTGCCGCTGAGACCGGCATACCTCAGCCGACCATGACCGTTCATCCATGCTGCGGTGCAGCCACTTACTTATACAGCTTCAATGGCCGACTGATCCCCATTACTAGGTTTGTAGATGTCGAGGGACTATTGGAGAAGATCAAGGAGGAAGTTGAGGGTTTCGATGGATCAAGGCTGAGCAGGCTATGGATGAAGGGCATGATACTGAAGGAGCTGCCGAAGTTCATAGACGAGTCAAAAACTCCTGATGGTCTAGCCTTTACCAGGTTATTTCTCAGCATTCTAAAGAGCGGAACACGGGAAGCTCTGACCGAGTTTCATAACAATACGCTCTTTCTCGGAACGATGTTCTTCCAGGATCTGTACAATATAGATTTGGAGAGGTTGCAGAGATGTGGAGTTCACTACGTCCTACCGGATGGAAGGATTATTCCCTTCTGCTCCTACAACACAATTCACAGATCGAGATCATCGAATCGAGATAACCATTCAAGTGATCAATCGAGAAGCAATGACATACAATAATCCGCAGAATAGGGTGAACGATTTTGCGTCGAGCTGTTACTAGAACTGAGGCAAGAGTTGAAGGATTATCTGACGATGGATGATGTAGTACTCGACAATAAGAGTCCCTGTAAAGTGGACTTAACTCGCTCATGGATCTAATGGAACATCCCGGATAATAGAGATTTAAGAGGTCACTATGATGCTTTTCTTGGATTGCCGATGTTGGTTTATCGGGCCAGATCTCCATTCATTGGCGCTAAACTCATGGAAGTGATAAAGGATGCTCAAGGTTGACGAAGGCTCCGGCCAAGACTTCGTTTAATGTAGGATGAATGATTTGCGATCTGATCAATGGGCGCATATCTTGGCTGTCTGTATTCATGAGGTAGACTACTTGCTGAATAAGCTCTGGAGCTTCTGAGCCAACTGCGGAACAGCCGAGAATCTTTCCAGACTTCCTTTCCACAACTACCTTCACAAAACCGTGCTCTTCTGCCATGGCTTTGCCTTTAGCTACGTCCGTGTACTTGGCCCGGCCCACCATCACATCGTAACCAGCATCAATAGCCTCTGATTCTTTTAGGCCAACTCCAGCTACCTGCGGAGTTGTGAATACCGCATGAGGGACAGCGTGGAAGTCTACTTTCATTTTATCTTCCTGCTTCTCAGCCCGAAGTAGATTGTGTATTACGACATCGGATTCGTATTTGGCGTTGTGCCTAAACATGTGCTTGCCTGTCGCGTCACCGAGAGCCCAGATATCTTTCTTGGTAGTCTCTAGGTGATCATTCACCTTAATCCATCCATGCTGATCGGTCTCTACTCCGGTACGCTCAGGCTTTAGAAAATCTGAGTTTGAATGGCGACCAGCGGCCAAAAGTATCTCGTCCGACTGAAACTCGTAGATTTTGTTGTCTGTACGACAATGAGCCGAAACAACCTTCTTTCCATCCTTCAGCTCAACCCTAATGACCTCCCGATTCGTGAGCACTTTCATGAACTTGCTAAGAGCATCCTGGACGATTTGGCTTACCTCAGGGTCTTCATTTTTCAAAACCCTAGGACTCCTTCCTAGGATGGTGACCTTGGTGCCCATAGCAGAGAAGAAGTGGCCGTATTCACAAGCGACAAGCCCTGCCCCGAATATGATCATGCTCTCGGGAGGCTCTTCTAAGCTGAGAAGGGTGACATTGTCGAGGTAGCCTGTCTCTTTCAAACCCTGAACCGGAGGAACAAGAGGTCTGGAACCCGTAGCTATCACTATCTTTGGTGCAGTGAGGGTTTTGTCTCCGACCTGAAGTGTATAGTCTCCAACGAACTCTGCGGAATTCTTGTACCAGGTGATGTTCTCTTTGGCTTCTATTGATTCTTCCAGATGCGTACGGTTCTTATCAACTACTGAGTGCATACGACTCATAATCTTTTGGAAATCGATTCTGGTTATGCTTGCCTCCACTCCTACATCCCTTGCATGCTGGAGAATGCGGATCACGTCTGCAGGATATATCAGCATCTTAGAGGGTATACAGCCATTGTTCAGGCATACTCCACCGGCGGGGCCTTTATCCACAAGAGCCACCTTCAAGCCTTCCTTTGAGGCAATTGAAGCTACGTGAGTCCCAGCCCCTGAACCTACGACAATGAGGTCGAATCTATCCATTGTTATCACTGCTATTCAGATTCGCCGCCCTGTGCTCCTAGATAACCCGAGAAATACTCGTATTCTATTTGCGTCTCAGGAAGCCCTATCTCGCTTAGTATAACCACCATGGCATCGACCATCAGCTTAGGACCGCAGAAGTAAAAAACCCTTTCTGCATAATCTGGCACTTTTTTCTCGATCATCTCCCGATTTATCCGCCCTGTTAGTCCTTTCCATGCCGGGCTAGGTCTAGTTATCATGGTTATCACTTTGAAGTTCGGGTTCCTCACCTGCATTTCATCAAAATCGTCCATGAAGACTATAGCATCGTCGAAGCGGTTGGAGTAGAGAAGGATTATGCTATTCTTCAGCTCCTTGTCGGTTGAGTACCGGATCATGCTGCGCAAGGGCGTAATGCCTATCCCGCCGGACAGCATGCAGATTTTATGATTCTCCTGGAGAGTCAGTTTCCCGTAAGGCCCACGTATCGTCGCCGTATCCCCCATTTCCAGTGTCGCAAACGCATTCGAGAACTCGCGGCCGGTCAGTCTCTTCGTAAATTCGAGATAGTCTTCGGTTGGGCTGCTTGAGAAAGAAAGAGGTTTTGTTTTCTGCTCCTCATCGCTATCAACTGTCAAGAAAGCCCATTGGCCCGGAAGATAATTGAATCCCTTTGGCCTTCTAAATCGAACGGACTTAACGTCCTTGGTTCGCTGTATAACACCCGTTACCTCGGTCTCCAAATTGTGCCGGTCCTCCCGAAGAATTCATAGAGGATGTATTCCTCATCTGGTCTTATAATACTTCCCGGAGAGCAAACTTAATTGGAAGAAGGAAATCGCCAAACAAGCAAGAAACTTCTTTAGGCTTTGTAATCATTCATTATCTATTATACTAATTTTTACCATTTTTTATCAAATTGTGCGGTGGATGATCAAATTTTTCATAATTGAATCTTCATTCTGTTCTCGATGTATTCTTTTAATGCCACTGCGTTGTTGTGCTCCTCATCTTTAGCGCCGAAAAGCAGTATGACATCGCCTTCTTTGGCTCTTGCAACAATCTGGTCTATCAGCTCTCTCTTCTGGTCGAGTTCTTGAAAGAACTTATCCTTGAACTCATCCCATTTATCTGGGTCGTGTCCAAACCATTTTCTTAGCTCATTACTTGGCCCAATCTCCTTCAACCACATATCTAACTTTACTTTGTCTTTGGAAAGGCCCCTCGGCCACAATCTATCTACCAGTATCCTGAAACCATCGCTTTCAGGGGCGCTATAAATCCTCTCGACCTTTATCATTGCAAGCTCCTTTCAAATGATTTCATTTAGCAAAAAATCAATTGAATCCCGATCTGTGGTATTGATCATGTCGTCGCCCTTAAATGATCTTCTTCAAAGTATTCAAGAATGTTCCCTGTTAATGGTAGATAAATAAGCCGTTGCTGGCCCAAATAGCGACTCGGTTGTACATAAACTGCGGTTAACAGCGATGAAATATGCATCTATCAGTCATAATCATTTTCTTGGGAGATTCCTCTTGCGATTTACCTCTCTTCAGTTGAACTTATTATCGGATTTTTGGACTGGATTTAGCCCTAACGTACATTCTTTAATTAGTGCCAAATAAATTTATAAATGGCTTCGCGATTCAGCTCCATATGTCATCGGTTAAGCCC
>PMNG01000050.1 GCA_003162615.1 Methanothrix sp.
TAGGGGAGCTAAACACATACCAAGACTTGAACTATATCATTAGGCAATTTTTCTTCGCGATCGTTTTCGACGACTTTTGAGTCATCACTTATTAGAATAGGTATGCCATTTTGAGCCAGAACAGTCAATACAGGTCGATTCTTCGTCTGGAGCTCGTCGAGATAAATCTCCTGTATAATTGATCCATATCCTTTCAGGTCATCTGGATGAAGCCTAACTGTTAACTGAACAACGTTCCTCGAAGTGAAAATTGCATCTGTGCGATTGTGGAGCCACCAATAAACGCCATTGCGGGGATCAAAAGAGAAATCCTTAACTGTGGCAAGAGTAACCCGATGCGCATCAATATCTAACTCATCGGAGAACCTTAAAAGTGATGCAACAAGCCTCTTACGTCCATTGGGATTATATTTGAATGTCTGAGCGCAATTGGCGATAGGCAATTTGGAATGGTGTTTGCATACATCGATCAGATCATCGACGAGTTTGGATGGGATTTCTTTGGCAGTCGAGCCAAGCGTGGTCGCACCAGTGCGATTTGCATGATCTATCCAAGCAGCGGTTAAGTATTGATGGTTCTTGCGAATCTCTTTTTGCATATCTAAAGTATATCTGCAGCCTGAACCCTCAATGAAACTAGGATCAAATTCCGCACCTAATTCCTCTGCACGTGCCTTAATTTCTGGAAATCTAAACACGTCACATTGCATTCCGATATCATGTAGGTAAATTCCAGCCATAAGCAAATACATTTCTTCCGAGGAAAGAGCGCTTCCATTATTGGCTTTGAGCAAATCATCTGCAATTATTACTAATCGCTTACTGTGTTCAATCCCGTGGTCAGTATAAAATTGTACTATGCGCGTTGTATCTTCTGCCCAAATGTCTTCTGCTGCCTTACGAATATTTTCTAGATTTCTACGTAAGCCGCTCTCAGTTACGTTTTCCAGAAGCCTCGTCTCCGCCTCAGTAAAATCAGCCATTAACTGCGCTCCTACATGACTTAACCTATGGAAATAATATCTTGTCCTAAATACTTTTCTGAGAAATACCGCTTACTACTAACTCTCGATCTCAGCGGAAACCAAACGGCACCGACACTTTTAAAATGTATTCATTCAAACTTTGAATTACTTAGCGATACATCACTTCAGCGATTCTGCTAGCTTGTCAAGTGACTGCTCCCAGCCCGTCCGTGCAGGCCCGGTCATCTCGCCAGGGATGCCGACTTAACCGTTAGTTTCGTTTTACCGTAATCGACCTCCTCAAAGGTAACCGTAGATGTTTCCTCCATCGGCCAATCTCCGGGCATTCCGTAGTGTGTTGCCGGAACAGGATTGCCGTTCTCGTCGGCGAAGCTCAGGGTTGAGTAAATTCGTTCCATCGGCACAATTTCAGTAAATTTGCCGACAATACAGAAGTCTTTCACCACTCCGTCGAGACCTGCCACGCGCATGCAGTAGATATATTTGCCACCAACCTTTAAATCGATCTTGATTTCAGGTGCTGTGAAACCCTTTGGCCCCCACCACTTTTTAACTTCTTCCGGATCGGTCCACGCTTTCCACACTTTCTCGCGCCGGGCATCGAAGATGCGCGAGACCGTTATTTCGTTTTTATTTTTCATTGTAGGTGCCATCATGTCGCCCCTTTCACTTACCAAACCACGAGAGCATTACTTTACATACTGATAATGCAGCAAAACGTTCCCCAACTTAAACGTCCTTGTTTCAAGCAGTTTCAAATTAAGCCTGTCCTTGATCCCTTGGAAAATTGACCTGCCGCCGCCTAAGATAATGGGATTCACCATGAAACTATATTCGTCGATCAAGCCACGTTGCGCAAACGCGGACACGATGCTGCCGCTACCCAGTATCACCATGTCTTTCCCCGGTTTGTTTTTCATCTTCTTTATTTCTTCCTCAATGTTGTTTTTCACCAGTCTCGTGTTGCCCCATTCGACCTTGTCAAGGGTCCTTGAAAAGACGATCTTGGACGCGCTGTTCATTACTTCGGCGACGACTGGATCATTCTTCATAGCCTCTGCGGTTGGCCAGTAGCTCGCCATAAGCTCGTACGTCACGCGGCCAAATAGAATAGTAGTTGTTGGATTTGCATGGTCTTTGGCATATTGTGCCGTTTCCTCGTCACCGATAAACCAGTCGATCTCACCGTTCGGCCCCGCAAAATATCCATCAACCGATACATTTTCGAACACACCTATTTTTCCCATGAAACCTCCATGTAATTCTTGGCGATGTTGACAATACTGTCTCATAAAATCGTTCTTATCCTCAGATAAAATTTCATCAAATCTATCCTGAAAAAATGTATTCGATGCTATATGTATTCTTCGCAGTTTCGTAGAACCAAATGAAAGCCGAGAGATGCCCCAGGGGCTTGAGCTAATGGTCGCTGATCCATAATGGTTTTATTTGGCGAGTTATCCGTTTCAATATTTTACATCGCATTTCCTTGCTGTATCTTCAGCATTTTTCAAAAAATTGCCGTTATCCTGGTCGTCATTCCTGCAATGATGGCATAATGGTCCTCGATGTGAACATACTGGGCATGAGGCAGGGCATGATTGGGAACAAGTCTTTAACATGGACGAAATGAGCCGGTGATTAGAAGAAAAGCCGTATGCCACATCAAGGGCTCGTTCTTCTTTTGACTATTCGGCAGCGTAGTTGAACAGATACAGCTCACTTTGCTAAGCCTCGGGCAGAGTGGCAGGGAACCATGGCATCCAAAAAGCTTTATCCATCGATATCCTCATGGTCCGCGGTTGATTACAATGTCAGGTTACTGGGATCCGCACATCGAGCGCATGCCTCTGGAAGACCTGCACTCACTCCAGGAAGATCGGCTCAAGTCGATTACACGCTATGTTTACGACCACTCTTCGTTCTACAGGCAGAGGTTCAAAGAGGCAGGCGTTGAGCCTGGCGATATCAAGCAGCTCAGCGATCTGACCAAGCTGCCGTTTACCAGAAAGGTCGATCTGCGAAACAATTACCCCACAGGCATGTTCAGCCTCCCAATGAACCGCGTTGTCCGGTATCACGTTTCCAGCGGCACAACTGGAAAGCCAACAGTGGTCGGGTACACTAAAGACGACATAGATTCATGGTCTGAGTCCCTGGCAAGAGCCCTAACCTCCATTGGTCTAGGTCGCGGGGATGTTGTCCAGGTCGGGTACGGCTACGGTCTCTTCACAGGAGGCCTGGGGCTACACTACGGCGCGGAGAGAATCGGTGCCACCGTCCTTCCTACGGGCGTGGGGAGCACAGAGCGCCAGATTGAGCTGATGCAAGACCTCGGGTCCACGGCCATAGCCTGCACGCCCTCATACTTCCTGCACATGATCGAGGTGGCGGATAAGATGGGGGTTAGCATCAGAAACGACACCAAGCTCAAGACTGGCATCTTCGGGGCGGAACCTTGGTCTCAGGAGACACGCCAGAGGATCGAGGACGCCACGGGAATAAACGCTTACGACATCTATGGTACAAGCGAGCTGTCCGGCCCCCTCTGCACCGAGTGCCAGGAGAAGAACGGCATCCACATCTGGGGAGACCTCTTCCTGATAGAGACCATCGATCCAAAGACAGGCGAGCAGTTCGAGGAGGGAGCGAACGGAGAGCTGGTAGTCACAACCCTTCACAAGT
>PMNG01000097.1 GCA_003162615.1 Methanothrix sp.
GAGACGGATCTGCCCGGACCCCTGACCAATATCGCTACAGCCTCAGGCACGGATAGCCAGAACAAGCCGGTCACGCCCGCGACCGCTCAGGCAACAGTTAGATTGACCTATACCGCAACACTCAGCGTAACCAAAGTATCATCGGTCAGATCTGCTGGAGTGGGACAGACGGTGACATATAACTATACTGTCAAGAACACCGGAACTGTAACCATAAATGCGATCGCACTGAGCGATGATAAGCTCGGGCTGGTCACTCCTGCCAAGACGACACTGGCGACTGGTGAGAGCACGACAGGAAGCGTCAGTTACGCTATCAAGGAATCGGATCTGCCCGGTCCCCTAACCAACATCGTAACCGTATCAGGCAACGATATCTTGAGAAACCCGGTCAAGCCCGTGACGGCAACGGCCACGGTTACCCTGACCTATACATCCTCTATCAGCATAACCAAAACGGCATCCTCAAAATCACCGCTCTGGATCGCCGGTATGGGGGCAAAGCTGGGTGATGATATTGTCTACACCTATGTAGTATCCAACACAGGTACTACCACAGTCAGCCTAATTGCCGCAGCCGATGACAAGTTAGGTGCGGTGACTTTTGACAGGAATACTCTGGCACCCGGAGAAAGAGCTACAGGCAGCTTGACCCATAAAGTGGTTCAGGATGATCTGGGTGAGGAACTGAAGGCAACAATCGTAAATACTGTTGCTGCAACAGGCACCTCGATAGGCAAGCAGATAAAATCAGATCCTGCAACGGTTACTGCTGGCGTGTATAGGGATGCAATAACACCTGTCATAAGTTGCGTATCTGACAATGGAGACGGCACTTACACTGCCTTCTTCGGTTATAGCAACACCAACAATGTGGCCGTAACCCTCTCCATCGGAAAGAAGAACCGGTTCACTCCATCCCCAGACGGCCAGGGACAGCCCACGACCTTTGAGCCAGGAGAACAGAAGGCAGTCTTTGGAGCTGCATTCAAAGGCGACTCATTGGTATGGAATCTCGACGACAAGACTGGAGAAGCCACCCCGAAATCAGGCGGATGCTCGCAGGCGGGTTGCGGCCTGGATGGACCTGCAGATCTGTGCAAGAACAAGGTTGAGACCTACACCTACACTCCAAAGGAGGATACCACGTTCACGCAGACCTATGCCTGGTCTATGGATAACCAATCAATGGGCACTGGCAAGAGCATAGAAATCTCCGGAAGCAAGTTCGAAATTGGGAGCCATAAGCTCACAGCGAAGATACTCAGGCTCTATAAGGAGATGACCTGGTCTAATAGTGAATGCAGCATGGATGTAAAGGTCATACCGGAACCGTCCGCTGAAATATCCGTGCAGGAGGAGAGTTAGACAATATAACAAAAATTAGCTGGATTTCGGTGCCTGAGCTCACGCTCAGGCATAAATTTCTTACTAAATCTTTAATCAAATAATTTTTATATATTAATTATGACCCAAATAGAAGCGAAACTTCATTGATTTACTCAACAGATATATATAGAAAGATCAAAAATTACTGATGAAATTAAAGGATGATATTGACACATATTTCCCAGAGATGCACCAGGAACATAATTTGGGCCAATATCTTTGGCCTCGTCCTCCTAGCCATGCTCATGCAGCTTGCCCTCTCGGAAGACTGGCCTGATTGCAAGTTCCAATGTCAGGCCAATGATGTAACCGTATCACGTCTATGGCTGGGCGACGACCTGGGAAATGATATTGCTCCTGGAGAGATAGGAGAAAAGCGATCCTGCAATCTCTGGGCACAGTTCAAGAACAACGCCAATTCACCTCGATACGCCGCTATTCTACTGGCAGATCTATACCTCAATGGCACTCTTAGTCAATCATTTTATGACCAGGGTCTATGCGCCCTAGACATAATCGATCCCAAGTCCATCATATCCCGTCCCTTATACCACCTGATGTGGACGGGAGGAGAGGATGTAATGCTCAACAGGCTCGTTCTCTCTTGGGAGACTGCCAAAGGCGCTAGCTGCACCCAGGACAATCGGAAATGCAGCAACCGCAATACCAAATGCTATGGGGGTAAGGAAATTGGATATTTTGTGGAAACGCCCCTCTCTGTCGGCTTCACCTTCGATTTTCAGGGAAACGCTCCAGAGATGGCCAGCTTCTTTGCCCATATAGCAGGAGGATTGGGTCCTTATGTCATTGACTGGGACTTTGGAGATGGGTTCCATAGTAAGGAAACGAATCCGGTACACATTTACAAAGTCCCAGGAAACTACACGGTGAGATTGCAGGCCGGCGATCAATCCAAAAAGATAGCTTCTGTCAGCAAGGAGCTGAGGGTATTGCCCTGTCCATGCTCAATTATGGGCCAGGATCATACCTGCCCCGGCAAGACAGAGACATATAAGGCAGCTCTAGCATGCAATTCTTCGCGCATCTATCGATGGAAACTGGACGGGATTGACGCCAACGGCACTGAATCAACGGGAGGAGAAAGCATTGATATCAATTGGCAAGATTTCGGATCAGGTCAGCACGATCTGCAGGTCCTCATATTCGACCAGGAAAGCTTAAAGGAATTGAGCAAGTGCGATATGGCAATCACTGTCATTCCCGAAGTCGAGGCAGTGATAAGTATGATCGCATTGCCATATTAAATTACATCATAATTTGTTATATCAAACGAGATAATTAAATAAAAATAGGAAATAAAAAATGACGCGGAGTGACTGATAAATAATAATATTAAAAATATAAATAATATAAATGATATAAT
>PMNG01000201.1 GCA_003162615.1 Methanothrix sp.
TTTGCAGAAATGGGTAATCAGGTATCTGATCAGCAAGCTCGGAAAGCTTCTGACCTTCTGATATTATCTCTCCAAGGGCTAAGCTCATCGCGAAGGGATCGTCAGAATACTGAAATTCGGGCATGAAGAAGTGGCCACTTCGCTCAACACCTAAAACTGCACCCGAGTTCTTGACCCTGTTGGCCACAAAGACATCTCCCACCTTCTCTCTCTGAACCTTTATTCCTTCCGGCACCAGTTCGCGTTCAAGAATCATTGAGCAATCGAATCCTGAAATTACGAGATCACCTGGTCTGTATCTACTCCTAGCCAGTATTATGGCCACTTTCTCAGGAGGGACTATTCTTCCTTTATCATCTAAGACTATACCTCTATCAGCGTCAGGATCGAAGCCAATTCCATAATCGGCTTTGCTTTCTCGGACAACACCCGCTGCTACACGTAGCGATTCCTCAGTAGGAGCCGGTGCCCTTCCTGGGAATCTTCCGTCCATGGTGCCATTAACGATTATAGAATGAAATCCCAAACCATGATAAAGAGGAATCGTTATGCTTGCTGAGCCGTTACCCATGTCAAGAACAACTTTCAGTGAATGCTCAAGGTTAAGCTTACTTGAGACATATTCCTGGTAACCATCAATTGCTGAGGCTGCATCGCAATTATGCAGACGGCCTTTTCCTGACCTGAAGTTCCCATCCCTGTAGAACTTCATTATTTTCGTCTCGTTATATAAGAGACCGTAACCGTCTCCGGTCCTGAATCGGATGCCGTTATATTCCGGAGGATTGTGCGAAGCTGAGATGTAGGCGGCTGCCTTAAGCTCATTTTTCATGGTTGCATAACTGAGAATAGAAATTGGTATTACCCCGTAGCTATTTACCCGGCATCCTGTACCAAGAAGTCCTTCGAGAAACGCCTTTTCTAGAGATGGGCCACTGATGCGCGTATCTCTTCCCAGAGAGACGTCGCCGCCTTCTGCATATGAACCAAACGCAGCGCCGACCTTGCGAACAAGATCCTCGTTAATTTCTGTGCCGTAAAGACCTCTAATATCGTATGCTCTAAAAACCGTCACAAATAAGTTTACGAGTCTCTCAAGATTTAAATTTGCTTCTGGTAGTAAATTCCTCCATATTCGGCTTACGAAAATTAGAACCTTTCACAGATAGATTTAAAATATCTTCCTGACCTATCAGATACTCTAAGTGATTGTTTTATGAAATTAAATGCTGGTTTTGTAGGTTTTGATGGGACAAGAGAGCAAGAGAGCTATTCCTGCAATACATCAAGTCAAGGAAGCAGAAGGAATTGCAGGGGACATGAACGTACTGCTTCGCAGTCCCCATGCAAGGGCTAAGAGCATGCTGACTAAGTTCACCAGGTTGTGTGACGTAAGAGCTTTCTTGACAGATGAAAAAGATAGAGCTGCTTGGGAGAAAGTTGGGGCCGGGATAGACGGCAGCTATGACGATTTCTTTGAAGAATCGGACGTAATAGTCGTCGGAACTCCGGAGGGCCAGGAACTGCCTTACGTTGAGGCGAGCATAGCCCACGACTGCAATACAATGTTGCTAGGAGGAGCCCACCGTGAGGAGATACTTAGCGATCTGGTGAAGAAAAAAGTTGAGACGCCGGATAAGATCAGGGAAGATCTCGCTAGAGAGTTCTTCTTCGGACTTGGAAATTACGACCGGTTTCTCAAGGCTGCTCCAAAGCTGATTCAATGCACTAGTTGTAATACAACTGGTCTCTGCAGGACAGTCCTGGCTGCAAAACCTCTTGGCCTTCGTGCTGTTCTGGGCAACCTGGATCGTAGAAGCGGGGATCCTCACAACATAGTCAAGTTGTCTCCCAACGCTATTCAGTTCGGGAGCGGTGTTGGCCACCAGGGAACGGACGCAGGGACGGTTTTTAAGGACGTTAAGTTCTCGGTCAGAGCCAGCAAAGTTCCGACCACCATGCCGCATGTTCATCAGCTGAACCTCGTTTTCGACAAAAAGCCAACGCCTGATATGTTGCTCGAGCAGCTCTCCAAGACAAGGCGCGTGGTTGCTATCCCCTATGAAGATATCGGAAAGAAGCATGACTGGACGAGCGAGATACTGGAGGCCTTTGTATCCGGCTTTGAAAGACCGATAAGTCCCGAGATCTTCGAGCTTCTGTTCTCGGATGCGATAACACCCTTCGAGCTGGGCGATTATACCATATTGCAGACGGTTATGTTTGTGGAGCAGATGTCTCTGCCTGTGCCAAACTACGTTGAAGCATATCTCTTATTCTGCGGGTTCCCCGCTGATAGGGTTCACAGTTCTGTGGATAAGGCCCTGGGAGTAGTCCATGGCGTGTGGCCGGATAAATTGTCCTGAACATCGCTCTTAAATTCAATTTTGATTTTGTTAAGGAGGAACTATGCCGCAAGAAAGAAAATTCACTCTCTGGTTTGATGAGATACGCATCGAGGATGTGCCGTCGGTAGGTGGAAAGAATGCCTCTTTAGGGGAAATGTACCAGGATCTCACATCTAAAGGGGTCAAGATCCCCAANNGGCTCGCGAGCTTATACTGGGAGCCAAAATCCCGGAAGACCTCTGGGCAGAGATAAAGACCGGCTATGACAATTTAGGAGAACAATATGGCAAAGACACTGACGTAGCAGTTCGCAGTTCTGCAACGGCAGAGGATCTGCCCACAGCGTCCTTCGCCGGCCAGCAGGAGACCTTCCTGAACGTGCGAGGATACGAAGAGTTGAAGGATGCCTGCATCAAATGCTACGCTTCACTCTTCACAGACAGAGCAATTTCCTACCGCATAGACAAAGGCTTCGATCAATTCAAG
Organism: Methanothrix sp.; assembly: GCA_003162615.1. Lineage (GTDB taxonomy): Archaea > Halobacteriota > Methanosarcinia > Methanotrichales > Methanotrichaceae > Fen-7. The sequence goes on from PMNG01000201.1 coordinate 2,835, forward strand.
GTCGCCCTTTCGATAGGCATCATGAAGATGGTTAGGTCGGACCTGGCCGCCAGCGGCGTTATTTTCACACTGGACACCGAATCGGGCTTTAGGGACGTGGTCTTCATCACCGGTTCTTACGGTTTGGGTGAGAACATTGTCCAGGGTGCTGTGAACCCCGACGAATTCTATGTTTTCAAGACCACTTTTAAAAAGGGGTTTAAACCCATCATTCGAAAGACCCTCGGTGACAAGAAAATAAAAATGATCTACGGTACAGGCAAGGAAAAGGCCCTGACTCATAATGTAGATGTGCCCGAAACAGACCGCAAAAAGTTCTGCCTATCCGACGAGGACGTTCTGACTCTGGCTAACTATGCGATAATAATCGAGGATCATTACTCGAAGAAGCTTGGAAAGGAACGGCCCATGGACATCGAATGGGCCAAGGACGGGAAAACTGGAGAGCTTTTCATAGTCCAGGCCCGGCCGGAGACTGTACAATCCCAAAAGTCTATGGACGTTCTTGAGACCTATATCTTAGAGAAGAAGGGTCCGGTAATAGTCACTGGCCGGAGTATCGGGGAGAAAATAGCTAGTGGCAAGGCCAGAATAATAGCCGACCCGTCTCAACTTTCCTCTTTTCAGGAAGGAGAGGTGTTGATCTCCAATACTACTACCCCGGACTGGGAGCCAGTTATGAAAAAGGCTGTGGCCGTAGTGACCAATTTGGGCGGAAGGACCAGCCACGCAGCCATAGTCAGTCGCGAGTTCGGGATTCCTGCCGTGGTGGGGGCAGACGGGGCCACGGAGAAGATCAAGACTGGTCAAGAAGTAACGGTGAGCTGTGCAGAAGGCGATGTGGGCGTTGTATATGATGGAAAATTGCCTTTTAATGTTGAGAAGATCAGCTTAAAAGACCTATCTCGGCCCAAGACAAAGGTTATGATAAACCTGGGCAACCCCGAGGTGGCCTTCTCCACGTCCATGATCCCTAATGACGGCGTCGGTCTGGCTCGCCTGGAGTTCATAATAAGTAGCTACATCAAAATCCATCCTATGGCGCTGGTCCATCCTGAGAAGGTTAAGGATGAGGCCACGAGGAAGGAAATCGAGGATCTGACTTTTGGCTACGACGACAAGAAGGAGTACTTCGTGGAGAAGCTCGCCCAGGGCGTAGGAACTTTAGCCGCTGCCTTTTACCCTCGACCCGTCGTTGTTCGACTCAGTGATTTCAAGTCGAACGAATACGCCAACCTGATCGGTGGCAAGGGCTTCGAGCTAGAGGAAAATAACCCAATGCTGGGGTTCCGTGGAGCTTCTCGATACTACAATGAGAGGTACAGAGAGGGTTTTGCCATGGAGTGTGCCGCTCTCAAACGGGTCCGAGAAGTTATGGGTCTCGACAACGTGATAGTAATGATACCATTCTGCCGCCGGGTGGATGAAGCCAATAAGGTATTGGCAGAGATGGAGAAAAACGGCCTGAAAAGAGGCGATAACGGACTAAAAGTGTACCTCATGTGTGAAATCCCCAGCAATGTAATCCTGGTGGATGAGTTCTGTCAGCTGGTAGACGGTATGTCCATAGGCTCTAACGATCTGACCCAGCTAACCCTGGGAATAGACAGGGATTCCGAGTTGCTTGCCAAGGAGTTCGACGAAAGAGATCCAGCTGTCAAGAAGATGGTTTCTCTCGCCATACAGGGAACCAAACGGAACAAGAGGCATAGCGGACTGTGTGGCCAGGCTCCCAGCGATTACCCCGAGTTCGCTGAGTTCCTGGTGAGAGAGGGGATAGACTCCATATCCATCAATCCAGATTCGGTGATGAAGATCACCCTGAAGGTCCTGGAGACGGAAAAGAAGATGATCGGTAGATGAGAGTTATAGAACCCCTATAACCTCACTACGATGTCTGTGCCGAGTACTCTATCAGCCTCGTCTGAGCCACAGCACATTTTTTCCCAGGTATTTCCAAGGGATAGAGGCCTGTAAGACGGCCCTACATATGAGCTCCTCCGGCTGACCGATGGCACTTCTAATTTTTTCTGTGTTTGCCAAAGATCATTATCTTAGAGCAGATTTTAAACCGGTCTCGTAGAATCGCGTTGAATATTCCTTTACCATCCTGCGTGAACAGAAATTGGGTCCAACCCTTTTTATCGATTCTTTCATAACCTTGACCCATCCATGAGGAATGCCGTTATCATCCAGTTCATAATGTAACGGAACTACATCCTTTTCTAGAATATTATAAACAGACTCGGAATCTTCTTTATAATCTCCCTTTCCGCTAAACGCCCAGCCATTTTTGCCATTGAAACCCTCGATCCACCAACCATCCAGGATGCTTAACTGTGGTACACCGTTAAGGGCTGCCTTCATGCCGCTAGTTCCGCAGGCTTCCATAGGAGGCAACGGATTATTCAGCCATAGGTCCACACCATGAACCATGTACTGAGCCAGCTGTTCCCCATAGTCCTCGACAAACGCAACCCGACCGCCAAAGCTTGGGTCATGGGCAAAGTTGAACACCTTTTGTAGAATCAGCTTTCCTGCATCATCAGACGGATGGGCTTTGCCAGCAAAAATGATCTGGACAGGCGTGTTGCGGTTATTGAGTATCCTCTTCAATCGTTCCAGATCATGGAATATCAGATCTGCTCGCTTATATGTGGCAAAACGACGAGCAAACCCAATCGTAAATGTCCAGGGGTCCAGAAGCGTACCTTCCGCCACTAAGGCAATCGGGTCTACCTTGTCTTCAAACCAACGTTTTCGCGCCCGTTCTCGAATATAGTCGATCAGTTTAATTTTCAGGTGCTGGTGGACTTGCCACAGCTCCTGGTCGGGAATGTTGTCGATTGGTTCCCAGATGACAGGGTTATCATGATCCTTTAACCACTCAGGTCCGAGATATTTATTAAAAAGGAGTTCCATCTTGGGCTCAATCCAGGTCGGAACATGGATGCCGTTGGTTATATAATCAGTCTGTGAATTGCCTTGTACCGATCTGGTCCAAAGGGACTGCCACATTTGGCGGGCAACTTCTCCATGTTTCTTGCTTACACCATTGTGATAGTCGGACATCCTGAGGGCGAAAGCTGACATGTTAAAACCATTGGGGTTATTCGGGTCTAATCCCAATTGGTGAAACGCCTCTCTATCCAGGCCCAATAGCGGATAGTATTGGCTAAAATATTTATCCATCATGTGAAACGGAAAAACATCGAGTCCCGCCGGGACCGGTGTATGGGTTGTAAAAATTGTAGTAGCCCTAACTTGGCTGGCGGCTTCTTCGTAGCCCATTCCACCCTGTACTCTTTCCCTGATCCTTTCCAGAATGGCAAAGGCAGGGTGTCCTTCATTTAGATGCAAAACCGAGTGCCTTATGCCCAATTTATTCAAAACTTCACTACCGCCAATCCCTAAGACTACCTCCTGACGTAATCGCTGTTCGATATCCCCGACGTACAGGCGAGCGGATATTCCGCGGTTCCAAGGATCGTTGGCATCTATGTCCGTATCCAATAGATAAAGGGGTATACGTCCAACTTCAACCTTCCATACAGCTACCTGGATTGGAGGATCGATGAAAGGCACCTTGACGATGACCTGCTCACCATCTTTGTTAAGAACCCTGGTGATCGGAGCTGCATCCCTGTCCAGGACTTCGTCAACATTCTCTTGCCAGCCATCCGGATGGATTTTTTGGCGCATATATCCCTCGGGGTACATGAAGCCCATAGCAACTAATGGAACGGCCAGGTCACTGCACTCTTTTAGATGATCCCCGGCCAGGAACCCCAAACCTCCAGCGTAGAACGGCAAAGAGCGATGCAATCCATATTCTGCTGAAAAATATGCAATGGGGAAGGTACCGGGATCTTTGATTTTCTCTGTGAACCAACCTTCTTTGGCTTTCATCGCTTCCTTAAACCTGGAAAGCACGACTTGGTAGTGACTCAAATACTGTTGGTCGTTTGCGGCTGAATCTAGAATCTCTTTTGGGAGGTCCCTTAACATTTTTATGGGATTGTGTCCACTTTCTTTCCACGCCCTGCGACCCAGCTCCTTGAATAGCATTCTATCGGCAGGATGCCAGCTCCACCAGAGATTAGCTGCAAGGTCACCTAATCCAGAGAGCTGCTGAGGAACAGCTAAAGATTTCTGTGTGTTTATATCGACCATAGGGATTACACCACCTATATTTCAATTATTTTGCACTTGACTGTATGTGATAGGTTTAGGCGGATAATACCAAAGAATAGATCTCACCTTCTATGAAACGATCCTTTTAGTTCGATATACTAAACGACTCTCAGGAGGGAGGCCATTCTTTGCCTTAATCTCACTCAAAAGTCGCTCCAACTCAAATTTTTTCTCTTCCGAAATGTCCTCATCTATATACAATTGAATCACTGACCTTGTTCTGTTCCTAATACTATGGGTCTTCAAAGCATAAGAGTTTTTTGAACAGTGCCAAAGGATCAAATCATCTCCAAGTGGGCTCAATCACTTAAGCAAATATTTTCTTGGAGCAAAAGATTATTCTGAATAAGCATCACATATTACATTACATTACATGTTCGGAACCTGCTTGGGATCTTACATTGAATTGAAATCAATCCTCCTGATTTGGGAATGATTAAGACCAATAGAAGTCTATAAATCTCCTGAAGACAACAATTTCAGGATATTGGTAGATAGGTTGTGGTCGCCGAGGGCCTCTCTAAAGAGAATGTGAAGGAGGACATGTGGCTGAAGGAGATTGGGAATAGGGCATGAAGGTTTCTTTGAAAGAAACCGTGCAATATTTGTCGTGGGTGCAAGTCGTGGAAAAATGCCACTGGGATCAAATGGAGTCGGCATAAATTCTCGTAGAGTGCATGCCGAGTCCGTTGTTAGCGCTTTTCAGCACATACACGACCCAATATTTTGAATATTTCGATAATAGGATGGAATAGGGTGGAATATGGTATGAATAGGGTGGAAGATGTGTTAGTGCCGTTGGATGTTCCCAAGAGAATGCGGCAAAAATATTTGGAGAACTATTTGAAGATAACAAAAAACAGCGGTAGACTGATGCTCTACTGATGCTCTTTGCAGGAGATCAGTCATTGGCGACT
>PMNG01000198.1 GCA_003162615.1 Methanothrix sp.
TATCCAGCTAAACACGTACCATTCCCCAAATCAGACATTATCTTCTTGGCATCAGCCTTCATAGTCGCTACATTTTCATTTGCCATTTTTTTAATTCCTCCTTTTATGAATCTAAATCTAATGGAATGTTCTCCTTAAGATATATATACATATGTCTATTTTGGTGAGGAAAATTGGAAATTATTACCTAAATAAGTAATTATAGCTAAATTTTTTCAGATTATATCGACAAGTGCGGAAAAGTAATTAAATTAAGTAAAGTCAATATTAAGGGTACCAAGCCCATCAGATGAATTTCACTCGTATCGCATTATACCAGCGAATAATCTTGGAACTTATGAGCAAGTATACTTCGAAAGAGCTTATTGAGCTTTTAGAGAGCTGAAAAATGGAATTCTGCAAACTCACGCAATAGTGAAATATTGAATATGTAATTAAAAAGTCAAATTTTCTGAAATCAAACGAGTAGATCAGATGGATGGCGAAAGGTCCCTTATTCCCGGTGTCCTATTGGAATCTGGTTACCCCCCAATATTCTTGACTGAAAAATAGCCTTAAGGTCCGTGCATCGGGAATGATAGCGATTTGGTCCGGACAAGGTTGGGACACTCGGGACAGGTCAGGCACAAGAGTTGCAGCCTGATGGTATTGGTCGTGAACTAGGATCTGGTGTGCCTGAGCCGGAACCACGGGTCATCAAAGTTCTGTCAACTCATCTGCATCCCACTTGTCTCACTTGACCTGGCACCTCTGGCCACATCGACAATTTCCTTCAGGAGCTGATAGCCATCTCGGACGGTATTTTTGGTCTCACATCGTCTTTGAATATATCCTTGGGGAGAAGATGTGTTATAACGATAATATAGACGACGATTGATCGTCTCTCTTTCGCTCTTTCAGCTTCTTAAGCTCTGATTTAATCTGCTCTAGCATCTCTTTTTTATAGACAATCCCCTTATCTATTTTATCTATATATATCCCCAAACGTCCCAAGTACATATTGACAGATTGAGCTGCAACACCTAACTTATTCCCAATCTCTTTGGGTGTGGGTTCATGCCCCTCCTCAAGATCTTTAATTATCATTTCAAGGGCAGATATGGTGATTAGAACTTGTCCACTGCGCGTTAACATGGCATGGTCTATTATTCCATGATCTACTACGACATGCTCTGCCAGGAGATCTTCTACCAGCTTTAGCGCCATTTCGCGATGGACTATAACTTCCTCTCGGACGATATTTCTTATCCGTTCTTCTTCTGTGGTCTCATGGCCTCTTAACAGATCTATAGCCGCACCAACGATCTCTGAACGCGACCGTCCAGTGCATTTTGCTTCTTCATCGAGCCAAGATAACCTCTCGTCCGTGAAATAAATTGATACGGACTGCTTTGCAGCCATAGTAATTGGTTTGTGGGTCCTACTATTTAAATGATATTAGAATAAAATATATCAGAATAGAGTATATTAGACGCCAGTCTTTTATAACAGAATGGACTAATACGTAAAGTGCAGCAAAAACTGAATCGAGATCAATCTGGATTTTGAGACAACTTGAAGCTTAATCTCTATTGACGCCAAGATAGAATTCAAGAGTGTTTCGGAGAAAGAAATAATCCGGGGTATAAAGGTGGATATGTCAACGAAAGACGATAGTGGGAAACAGGGCAAAAAAGGCAAGATCAAAGTAAGCAAAAATGGACCTTATATTGTATCAGGCGAAACACCTCTGGCCGAACATAAAATGGAATTTGATGAAGATGGAAATCCATGCAAATGGCAAGAAGGAAAGAGATTTCCATCACAGGAGAGTTATGCCCTGTGTCGTTGCGGAGGGTCCAAAAACAAACCGTTCTGCGATGGGACACATGCAAAAATTAATTTCGACGGCGCAGAGAAGGCAAGCAAAGAACCATATCTTGATTTGTGCGAGTCGATCGATGGACCGGCTCTAAAGTTAACCGATGCTCAGCATTTATGCGCTTCAGCTCGTTTCTGCCACCGAGCAGGTGGGACCTGGAACCTCACGATGCAATCAAATGATCCAGATGCCAAAAAAATTGCTATCGAAGAAGCGGGAGATTGCCCATCGGGCCGCTTGGTTGCTTGGGACAAAAAGACAGAGAAAGAAATCGAACCGGAATTTGGGCCATCCATCGGGGTGGTTGAAGATAGCCAGGCTGGTACAATTGGGCCGCTTCGGGTGATCGATAAAATTCCGGTTGAATCCGCCGATGGCACTACTTATGAAGTTCGCAATCGTGTTACACTCTGTCGTTGTGGCAAGTCTCGCAATAAGCCTTTCTGCGATAGTAGCCACGTGCGTTGACGGTCTTATACCGAAAATAAGACTTTAATGAATTTCAAAAACTTAGTTGAGCAACAGGCAACGAGGTAATTGAAATGGGCGTAGATGAAAACCTAAGATTGATGAAAACTTTGGATGATGCATGGAATTCCCAAGATTGGGAAACATTCGAGAAGAGGCATGCCAATAATGTGGAAGTCTTTTGGCCGGGACAGCCGGAGCCGACTAAAGGACGTCCATCTCATAAAGAAGAAGCGATTGCCTTTTTCAAGATCTTCCCTGACAACCATGTCGGGAACGACCCGTATAAAGTGCTCTTCGGCCAGGGTGACTGGACTTGCTCTGTGGCGGACTTCACCGGCACATTCAAAGGGCCCATGACGGGTACCGATGGAAAGAAAATTCCGCCTACAGGCAAAAAATTCAAAGTTGATTTTTGCACTGTCGCCCACTGGATCAATGGAGAGATAGTCGAGGAGAAGCTCTTCTACGACAAGATCGAGCTGATGAAACAGATTGGCCTGGTGTAAAAAAATTCTCAGATATTTCTATCTCTAGATTTTTCGGCAAGAAAGAAATCCAATATATTAAGTCTTATCAAAATAGAAGAGGTGAAGCGAGTGAAAAAATTTTTATCTCTAGCCATGGTTATACTGGCCTTCTCAGTCGTAGCAGTGGGCCAAAACTGGACAACGGTTAACTATGATAATTCCATGTCCAGGCATAGTCCTCAGACGCAGATAGGCAAAGATAACGTGAATCAGCTACAGGTTAAGTGGATTCTCAACACAGGGTCTACAATTGAATCGTCGCCATTGATTGTGGGAAAAACTGGCTATGCCCAGAATAACAATCATCAGGTCATTGCCTTTGACATGGACACTGGCCAGAACAAGTGGAAGTACGACCCTAAAACAAAAATGCCTTCGCCGTCACACGGCATAACCTATGATAACGGGGTAATATACGCCCCAACAGGCCCTAACGGAACTGTAATCGCCTTAAATGCCGAGAACGGCACAAAGATCTGGGAATCACCTGCACTGCAACGCTTAGGAGGATCTTTCATACTTACTTCTCCACCACTGACATGGAAGGACTATGTAATTGCGGGATCTGCTTTCGGAGATTCACCAGGTTTTGGTGCCCCCGCAAAGGGGACGGAAACCGCGCTTGACAAAAAGACCGGCAAGATCGTCTGGCAGATCAATACCACCGTAGGTGACTGGGTTACGGGAAAGAATGGCAGTGTTAATGGTGGAGCCGCCACGTGGTCGGGTGGTGCGATCGATGCGGATAAAGGCATAATCTATCTGCCTTGCGGCAACCCTGCGCCTGACTTCGATGCATCCACCAGACCCGGGGAGACTTTGTATGCAAACCATGTCATCGCCGTTAACATTAGCGACGGAAAGATCCTCTGGGCGACGCCTTTCGTGGCAGCAGGCACAGTGCTCAACGTCACAATTCCGGATACACACGATTGGGATACTTCATGGGGGACCAATCTCGCTACCGTGGACTTTGGCAAAGGACCGCAGAAGGTAGTCATAGGTCATGACAAGAGGGGAGATATCATGGCCATGGATCCAGCCACAGGAAAACCCGTCTGGTGGGGAAATGTAGCTGTGCTCTACCGTACAAACGTTTCAGCCATGCCAAACGGTAGCGGTGCAATCTGGCCAGGATCGGCTGACGGCATCGAGTCATATTCCGCCTTTGACGAGAATAACGTATACGTCGCTGTATCCAATCAGGGGATGAACTTCTTCAGCAAACCTGGAGAAGGCCATGTCGAGCCTGCATTTGCATCCATGCCCAACGGCACCGGAAACGGTTCAATAACCGCCCTCGACCTGAAGTCCGGAAAGATCAAGTGGGAGCATAAAACCGATTTCCCGACCTGGGTGTCGCCATTGGTTGCTAATGGAGTCGTGTTCTCAGGTGCCGTCACAGCTGTGGGGAATAAAGAAACGGGCGTAACCTACCCATTCAGCACCTTTGGAGGACCGACAGATACGCCGCTAATAACCTTGGGAATTCTCATGGCGCTTGATGCCGATACAGGGAAAGAGCTGTGGGAGTTCAACGTTGGAGCGCCTGTTGGAATAGGAGGACCCTCAATAGGAGACGGCATGTTGCTGGTGCCCACGGGGAACGGTATCCATACCACCAACTCCGGTGGCTATATCGTTGCCTTCGGACTCCCAAAAAAGTAAATGAGCAAACAACTTGAGCGGCTCATTTACAGCCGCTCAACATCTTTTTGCAGATATTGGATTCTTGAGAAATTTTGTGCTAGAATCCGGAGAAATCAACTGGGAAACTTATGGGGAGGTCAATCGAATGCAATCGACTCTTCTCGTGCTTCCTATGCGATCCGCGAAGGTTCGGTCAACTCAATGAAGGTAGACTACCTTTTCCAATATGCACCTTTTTTGCATCGCCGCCTTCATTTGCCGGCATAGATAGCCGTTTCCAAGAGTCGAAGAGGCATAAAACTGCAAGAATCAAATGATAGAAAGGACGAATCCGGTCGGGCTGGATCGGTCACCGATGATTTGCAGGTATCGGACGCCGCGGCTCCTGTAAAAGGCCCGACCCAGAAGCATCTTGGAGAGCTTGGCCTCATTGCCCTCATAACATTTCTCAGCGCCTTTGTGCCGTTGTCCACCGACCTTTATCTTCCGGCCTTGCCCGGAATAGCAAATTACTTCGGCGTATCTGCGGATCTCGCCAACCTCACCTTGATCTTGTTCTTCATCTTTTTCAGCGCCGGAACGCTTTTCTGGGGACCGCTCAGCGATAAACATGGCCGCAGGCCGGTACTGCTCATTGGCCTATCCATTTATTCTGCAGCGAGCCTCGGATGTGCAGGCTCCTGGGATATTTATCAGTTGATAGCATTTCGCATTCTGCAGGCCATCGGAGGTGGCGGTGCTGTTGCCGTGGCCATGGCTATGATCAGGGATGTTTATGATAGTAAGAGCAGGGAGCCGATTTTAGCTATGGTCCAATCTATGGTTCTCATATCCCCAGCAGCAGCCCCGGTCCTTGGCGCGCTCCTGCTTAAGTTCATATCCTGGAGGGGACTGTTCTTGGTCTTGGCATTCGTCGGCCTGCTGGCTTTAGCAGGAAGCATAGCATTGCAAGAGACAATAACCAAACGCAACACAAGCTCGATGCTACAGGCACTGGGGAGGCTTTACAAAGTCGCAAGGAATCCAGCCTTTTCGTCTCTGCTCATCCCGTTTTCCTTGCCGAGCATGTCTGCATTGGCGTTCATAGCCGCATCGTCCTACATTTATATAAACGGTTTTGGGCTCAGCGCGCAGGTTTACAGCTATTATTTCGCTATAAATGCCATTGGATTGATCTTTGGCCCGATGCTTTATATGCGAGTGCCCAGGAAATACCACCGTAGATCGATTATCATCGCCTGCTTTGCGGTGATATCTGCCAGCGGTCTGCTTATATCATTTTTTGGCGGCTTTCAGCCTTGGATACTGACCATTGTGCTCTTGCCGGCAACCATCTGTGCAAGCTGTGTGCGAACTCCCGGCGCAAATTTGATGCTGGAGCAGCAAAAGGAGGATACAGGATCTGCTGCGGCTCTGATGGGCTGCTTTGGCATCTTCATGGGAAGCATTGGCATGACCATAATATCACTTAACTGGAGCAATACAATTTTGGTCCTGGGCATCATGAATATCCTGACGGGCCTGACTTGCGAGGCGCTATGGGTGCGCATCTCCCAAAAGCCGTATGTAATGCAGGTTCCGGAAAGATATATCGCTGGGACAAGCAGGTAGATGAGTCTTGAAAGAGGTTAACACGATCCGGCCATTAGCAAGCACTATATCCTTCCCGGCAAAGAGGAGAAGTCATTTTAAGGAGAAGCATGTGCTCTACATGCAATTCATGAAGAGATGGACAAAATTGGGGAGCTTATGTGCAGTATACTTCGAAAGATCTTATGGACTTTTAGAGAGCAAAAAAGTTTAATCCTGTAGAATCGCGTCATAGATAAAACATTAATATATAACTAAAAGTCAAGTTTTCTGAAGTCAAACGAGGTCGATCAGATGGATGGCGAAAGGGCAACATTAGACTGAAACTTTCTGCAGGTCCTGAGCAGCTTCAGTTAATAATTCGATCTCATATCATTAACTCACAGCGCAAAGAAACTGGCTGGCGGACCTTCGGGATCATCAATTTTGCCTGAATCCGATCATCTCCTGCTTTCCAACCATTGTTTCAGTGCTTTCATCGATCCCGCCCGGTGTGATATCCTGTTCTTCTCCTCCAGGCTCATCTCAGCCAGGCTCTTCCCGTTCACGTAGAAGATGGGATCGTACCCGAAGCCGCCTGTTCCTCGGGGCTCAAAGCCAATGTCGCCTTTTAACTCTCCTTTGAATACAACCGGCTCCATGCCCGGCTCGGCGTAGCCGACGACTGACTTGAAGGCCGCTCCGCGGTTATCCGTGCCTTCCATCAGCCGGAGGATGCCGCTGTTTCCGATGGTCTTCTGGACATAGGCAGAATAGACTCCAGGAAAGCCCTTCACGCAATCAATGAACATGCCGGCATCCTCGATCATGACCGATCCCTTCAGTCTGGCCATGACCTCTTCCATTCCGAAGTCGACCACCTCCTCAAGCGTATCTACCTGAAGCTCGTTGTAGCCGATGTTCTTCTGTACCAGGTCGCCGAAGATTGCCTGGGCTTCCACGAACTTTCCCTTGTTGCTAGTAACAAAATAGATCATTTCTTCCCCCGCAAACCAATCTTCGCTAGATAACTTGAGCCTATACTAATCTTGACTAAATTGGACTCTTATTTCTTCGATTATTATTTCGATTGGTCCTCTTCTACGGCTCGTAGTTTGAGATGTCTCTTAAACCCGGTTTCTCGGCCTCCACTTCCAGTCTTACCATCCCAACATGGACAGACCCCTCACCGTCGGGAGGATATGCCAGGACGTACCGATCCACCACTTCGTAAATGAAATCCTCTCGCAAATCCTTCGGAACTTTTTCGATATATGGCAGCCATGTTGTCTTGAACCAGGAGGCCAACCCTTCTCGCCCAGCCTGGACCATATCCTTCTGTACAAGCTCTACCCTTAAGGCTCTCAGGCCTGCTCGATCAAGCCAGATCAGGTACTCATCTGGACCGAAGAAGCCATAAGGAAACTTAAAACCTTCGAAGTACCCGGACCACTTCTCTTCTGAAATGATCTCATCTACAACCTCAATGATCGCTGCGGCATTGTCCTTGCCTCCAAACTGCATCAAAGCCTTGCCGCCTTGTTTGAGGCTCCGTTTAATCCCTTCAAGAACCGGTCTATGATCCAGTACCCAATGGAGGCATGCAAAGGAGAGAACGAGGTTGAACTCATCAACGAACTGCAAATCCGAAGCATTTCCATACTGGAAGGCCAAATTAGGCCAGCTCGTAGGAGGAAACTTGCTTTGAGCGAAGTTTATCATCTCCACCGAATTATCGATGCCCAAAACAGATCCCTCCGGAACGATGGGCGCAATCTCCGCTGTGACCTTGCCGTCTCCGCATCCGATATCGAGTATCCTTTCATTTCTTCGAATCGAGATCTTGGACAGAAGTTCCTGTGCCCATCTTTGCTGGGCGGCTGAACTCTTCGCATAAACTTCTGGATCCCATCTTTGTGTCGATACCATTCACTTGCTGTTTGGCCTCTTGATGAGATAAAACTATTCAATCTATTGTTATCCCTGCGGCCCGGAATTATGGGGGCTCGGATAGAAGGATAATCGATGAAGATTCTAGGTTGAGCTGCTTTCCGCCTTAAGGGCAACGTTTTTAGGTCCCTTAAATAATGTAACTGGGTTAATGGTCATCTGGTGAGGCAAAATGGACCCGGGCGATAGAGTATCCATAGAGAAAGACGGCGTCGGATACCAGGGAGTATTGATGCCGCCTAGAAGCAAAAATCACGTCGTGATTAAGCTGGACAACGGCTATAACATTGGCTTACGCAGATCCGAGTCAAAGATAGAACTGGTTGAGAAAGGGCACGAGACCAAGCTGCCTTCAAAGCCCCTCCAGAGCAGAGCGGGACTGCCAAACGTCTCCATTCTGTCCACAGGCGGCACCATCGCCAGCAAAGTGGATTACAGGACCGGAGCGGTGACCAGCCAGTTCTCGGCGGGCGAGATAATATCTGCAATCCCAGATCTGGAGGAGATAGCTAACTACAACGCCAAGGTCATCTACACTATCCTCAGCGAAAACATGCGAGCGGATTACTGGTCTGAGCTGGCCCGGGCAGTAGCCGGGGAAATCAGAAACGGAGCCGAGGGTGTGATCATAATGCACGGCACTGACACAATGATGTACACCGCTGCAGCGCTATCGTTTATGGTCAAGACGCCAGTGCCGGTGGTCATCGTCGGTTCCCAGAGGTCTTCCGACCGGCCCAGCAGCGATGCCTCAATGAACGCCATCTGCGCGGCGACGACTGCCATAAGCGACATCGCAGAGGTGTGCGTAGTCATGCACGGCACAACCAGCGACGACTACTGCTCCATTCACCGGGGCACCAGGGTCCGAAAGATGCACACCTCCAGGAGAGACGCTTTTCGGAGCATTAACGAGCACCCCATCGGAAAGGTGAATTACCTATCCAGGTGCGTCGAGACCTTCATCGATCACAGACACAGGGGCGAGGTTGAACTCGAGGTGAAAGACAAGCTGGAGTCCAAGTGTGCCCTAGTAAAGTACTCGCCGGGGGCCTCGCCGGAGATCCTGAACTACTACATCGATTCAGGCTACCGAGGAATTGTCCTGGAGGGCACTGGTCTAGGCCATGTTGCCTCCAACTGGATAGATTCCATCAAACGAGCTACAGACACGGGGATCCCCGTAGTCGTCACATCCCAGTGCCTCAGGGGCCGGATCTGCGACCGGGTTTACGATACCGGTCGCTACATGTTGGATGCAGGTGCAATCGAGGGAGAGGATATGCTGCCTGAGGTGGCCCTTGTCAAGCTGATGTGGGTCCTGGCAAACAGCTCTAGCCCGGAGGAGGCACGGTTCCTTATGCAGACATCCCTTGCAGGCGAGATCTCGCACTCGACGCCAATAACGGTCTAGGCAAGCCTTATAAACTAGGTGCATAGAGTACAAATCTCAAGTTCATCGGAGGAAATTGTTTTGACGCGAAAGCCGGCAAGCATGTACAGGAGGACGGAGCGCCCCTACACTCGCAGGGAGTACATGGGAGGCGTCCCTGGAAGCAAAGTAGTACACTATGATATGGGAAACCTTCAGGATGATTTCCCAGTCCATCTCACCCTAGTGGTCAAAGAGCCGTGCCAGATTAGGCACACCGCCCTTGAGGCGGCCAGGGTAGCTGCCAACCGTTACCTTCTGAAGCAGTGTGGTAGGACTGGCTTCCACCTTAAGCTCAGGGTTTACCCTCACCATGTCATAAGAGAGAACAAGCAGGCAACAGGAGCAGGAGCCGACCGTGTCTCCAGCGGAATGCGGCGAGCTTTTGGAAAGGCAGTAGGTACCGCTGCTCAAGTCACTGCGGGCCAGAAAGTGTTCACCCTGGGTTTTACACCCGAGTTCCTGGAAGATGCCAAGACCGCTCTGACACGAGCAGGCCACAAGCTGCCCACACCCATCCAGATCGTCATGGAGTCTAGAAGCGAACAGATAAAGTAACTGGTGACCTAATTGGATGATTATTTAGCCGGCCTCGAAAGGGCTATGAAGAAAATGCCCGATACAAAAGGCCCAAAGGAAAGGTTCGTCATGCCAGTGCCGAAGGTCTACTACGAAGGAAAGACCACGGTGCTGGAGAACTTCGGGGCCATTGCTGACACCTTCGACCGGGAACCCGAGCACCTCATGAAGTACATGCTTCAAGAGATGGGAACCGCAGGGAAGATCGAAGGTCATCGAGGAGTCTTCCAAGGTAAGTTCGCCGAACAGGCCATAGCCAGACAGATAGACTCCTACTTTGAGGAGTATGTGGTCTGCTCAGAGTGCCGGCTGCCCGACACCCACCTGATAAAAAGCGACAGGGTGCTCATGCTGAAGTGTGACGCCTGCGGAGCCCACCGGCCGGTCAGGAAGAGGAAAGCCGTAGCCACCGTTCAGAAGGATATGATCGAAGAGGGAGAGACCTACGAGCTTCGCGTTGAGTCTGTCGGAAACAAGGGCGACGGCATAGCCAAGGTCGATAAGTATCTTATTTTCATCCCCAGCACGGTTAAAGGCGAGATTGTCAAGGCCAAAATCAAGAAGATAAGCGGTACCCTGGCCTTTGCTGAAGTCGTGGAGAGAAAAGGAAAGGCAACCTGAGGAAGATCGGGCATGGACCCAAAGATCACCCTCACTTACACGGAGAACCACAAGTACCTGCTTGAGTTCTCCCCACCAGCCTTCTGGAATAATTTCGTTATCACTTACACAGGGCTTCCTTGGGAGACAGACGAGGACAGACTAGCAGTAATTGCAGAGAACTACTCGTATCTTCTGGATCTACTTGTTCAAGCCAGGCTATTTTACCTCAGCGGCAAGAGAGAAGATCCACGTTTCCAGTGATGATGCTGTGATGTCATGAACGCTTGCGACGGATCTATCCAGGGGTTTCTGGTTTACGGATTGCCTGTTGTCAAAGAAGATGACGATCTGGCATCTCTTATAAGATCCCACCTTCAAATCCAAGAAGGAGATGTCGTCTGCATCGCCAGCACCATTGTGGCCAAGTCGGAAGGCCGGTTCAGAAAACTGGACGATTACTATCCCGGCCCCAGAGCAACCCGAATAGCAAACACAATTGAAAAGGACCCAAGGTTCGTTCAGGCAGTTCTTGATGAATCTGTTGAGATTCTCCTTGAGAAGCCCTTTATCTTGTCAGTGACCAGGTTCGGACACATTGGGGTGAACGCCGGAATAGATCAGTCGAACGTTGGCGAGGACAGAATATTGCTCCTTCCCCTGGACCCACAGTCTAGCGCTGAAAGGATCAGATCCCGCCTAGGCAAGGATTGTGCCGTCATAATCACCGACACCTGCGGTAGACCATTTCGTTGCGGAGTAACTGGAGTGGCCATCGGCTGGTCAGGCATAGCTGCACTTCGCGATTGGCGAGGTGTGCCTGATATGAACGGCCGTAAGCTTGAGATAACCCTGGAGGCCATTGCCGATGAAGTCGCCGGTATGTCCAACCTTCTGATGGGAGAGGCAGGGGATGGGACACCGGTGGCAGTAATACGAGGCTTGAAGTACCCAAAATCCGGAGGCAGCCTATTCATGCCTGAAGAAGAAGACGTCATCCGGCCGTGCTTGAAGCGCTAACGCAACTGTTTTATTCGAAGGGTTAAAAGCCGGTTCTGTGCAGAGACCAGTTCAAGTGGTCGTTCCTTTTAGGCTAGAAAATGCGAAGTCGCGGCTAGCGCCTGTGCTCTTGCCTGATGAGAGAATGCAACTGGCCTTAGCCATGCTCCAAGATGTTCTGGAAGCAGTCTCCGGCGTTGGGTTGGTGACCATTCTTTCCAGGCCCGGTTTTCATGAGCTGAAGCTAGGCACGGATGTGGATGTAGTGGAATCCGGCCTTGAGCTGAACGATGCCCTCAACTCGTTTATCGAGAGATGGCAAGGGGTGGGATGGCCGACAGATCTGCTAATAGTCATGGCGGATTTGGCGCTTTTGACCAGGGACGATATATCAGGGATTTTGGGCACTCCTGGAGATGTTGTGCTATCTCCTGGGCGGGGCGGAGGCACAAATATGGTTTTGATAAGGAACCCGGAGTTCAGGACTTGCTACAGAGGAATTAGCTTTACCAAGCATCTGAATTTCGCGCAAAGGCTTGGATTGCAAGTGGAAACATACTCATCCTATAGGGTGGGTTGCGATATAGACGAGCCAACGGATCTCGCTGAAGTGCTGATTCACGGTCGAGGTGTTGCTCTACAACTACTGAAATCACTGGGATTTGTGCTGCTAGATGACGGACAGAGAATGTGCGCTCGAAATCAGAATCAAGATCCCAGAATATCTGAATATTAATTAAGTCCCTTGTGTCTATGGAACGTATATAGTCCTTGAAGGGCAGTTGTTTTCAGTTCAGGTGCTTCTTTAGAACCTGTTCGTACAGCAACTTTACGTTCTCCTTGGTCTTGGTCACCTTGGGGAAGCCTTTATAGTTCGTTGCAGTCTCCACGTCCTCTGAAAGCTTGAGCTTGTACTGGCTTCTGGAGTAGAACCAGCCTTTCTTCGCATAATACTTGGAGAGATACTCCTGCTCCGTCTGGCCCGGTGTGGGAGTGAAGAGGCCACTCCTCTTCTCCAGTTCAGCCAGTTCCATCATGGTGGTATAGCCGGACCTACTTATCAGGAATTTGGCACGGTTCATCAGTTCGGTCTTCTCCTCTGTTGACACATAGGAGTAGATAGTTGTATTCGAATCTAGCAACTTTTTCTCGTCCTTTTGAGGGCTTCCTAAAAGGATTACCTTCTCGCCTGGAAGTTTGTGCACCTGCTTTAGCACGATCTCCTCCAGCTTGGTTCTCTGGGGCTCGGGACCAGAGACGATTATCAGGTAGTCCAGATCCTTGTCTAAGTTCATCTTGGCAGTGCTGGTCAGGATACCGGCATAGTAGGTCATCTGGTTGGTTACATCGAGATTGGATTGGCATAGCTTTCCGCTCAGGTTGAATCCGTTGGGGCTAACATCAGGGACTATCAATCCGTCGAACTTGGAATGGAAGAAGAAAGCTTGTCCGTAAAGGGTTCCTAGCTCAAATGGCCATAGATACTCGGGCAGACTGAAGCGGAGCTGATGAGTTATGAAATAGGAGGGAATCTTGTCTGAGTAAACGCCCAGGCGGTTATCGCTGATTATCAAATCGTACTTGCCCTGGGAGAGGATCTGAACAAGCTTCTTTCTCTCATCGGCCATGGCTTTCAGGAGAACTGGGATGTTGGCCACGAACTTGGGCAAAAAAAACCTGGTAGAGCTGTAAGGTGCGGGATAGTCCTTAAAAAGTATGAAGTTGCATTCTGGAATCTCCCTCTTCAATAGGGTTAGGGCATTACCACTAGTTGCAATGGTCACTTCATGGCCATGGCTCAGAAGCTCTCTTATTATGGGAATATCTCGAGTAGAGTGTCCCAATCCCCAATTAAGAGGACTTATGAAAGCATGTCCCATGTATGATTGAGCAATTGCTCTATTGTATTAAACATTTTCCTGGAAGATCTATGAAATGTGGTCTCCTTCATCGAGTAACTTGAGTTGAAATTTGAGGGATTGCCCTGATCGTCGCTTGATCAATTGGGAAGACAAAGCATAAATATTTCGTGGTGCTCTTGCAGATGTATGATTAAACAGATACGGGCGGCATTGGATAACTCAGGAAATTTCAGCAAGAGCGATCTGGAACGTTTCAAGGTCGTTCTTCAGAGATACTTGTTGGGAGAGATCAGGGTTGACGATGCCTACTATGATCTTCTTGATAACGATCTACTTCCCATGCCATCTCGATGCGCCATGTACACGAAGGTCGAGGAGACCGTCGATGAGGAGGAAGAACTTAAAAAATACATAAATAAAAAATTATTTAACAAATGATAAATTTGGGATTTGTAGCCGGAGGATGCTCTTGGTTGTCTGGTATATAGGATTGGCTCTCATTTATGAACCGTAAAAGAGGCGTTGACACCGTCTTGCGGAATATTCATGAGTCAAACATGCGGCTCATCTGCCTATAGTTCTCTTTTTTGGCACATCCATGTGGTCGATCTCGAAGCTAGAGGGTTCCAAGGTCTTTCCATTCCGGCAAATGCCACTGATTAATGTTACTGATTAACCTATTAACAACTACTTTTATTGCGAAAACACGTCTAATATATCACAAATAATTAAAACTTGTTGCCCCTAAAATGATCATCTAGCATTCATATGAGTATCATCTCAAAACAAAGCTTAATAAATCCGGCCCCAACGTACAACTGAGGATGAATCCATGTCGATAACCCAGATCGATGCTAATGGCAGGGTATTATTGCCGTTGGGGATCAGATACCAGCTAGACCTAAATGACGGGGACGAGCTGGCCGTGGACGAGCTCGGAGATGGCACAATCATCCTCAAGAAAATAGATCGTAGATTGCGTTTCCAAGAGTGGTTGAATAAAGAGCTGAAGAATAAGTAGATCGAAAGTGACATGGGTTCAAAGTGGATCATCTTCGAAAGACTTAACTTCAATCAACCGAAATATTATTGTGTTTAACCCAAAATTTGAAACTAATGACCGCTATGCTTCGCTTGGTCCAATTACATGTTGAGTGTAAATCGTTGGGTTAAGCACCATAGTCATCTTAATACGAGTCACTGAATCCTGCAACAAGAATACAAATTAATGCAAGGGACTGTGCGTCAAGCCACGCAATTTGTCCTGTCTCTAAAGATGCCCCTTAACAGTGCCCTATTCCTAAGTCGAATTTATAAACTCTTTCTCTCCGGAATTTCAGTGTGGTTATCATCGAACATGAATCGTATGGTCATTTTGCCAGCTCTTGTATCAATTTTACTACATCCTCTTGGGCATGAAGATTAAACCTCGCTTTAGATTGAGTCATTCCAACTTTGATTGAGTAAGCGGTTTCTGGAAGAACGTTGAACAAATCCTCATCGGTCCAATCATCCCCTATGGCCATTATAAAATCAAAATGGTTCTCCGAGATCCAATTTGATCCTGCATCGCCCTTATTCATGCCGGAATTCCGAACTTCTATGACCTTCCGGCCTTGTAGTATCTGCACACCTATATTGGCGGTAAAATTTACTAAATCATCCATGAGTTCTTTGGCCACCATAGAAGCCATCTCCGGGTCAGCCATGCGGTAATGCCACGCAAGGGAGAATTCCTTATCTTCCACAAACGAACCTGGCAGCCGGTCGGCGTAAGTCTCAAGAAGAGGAAGGATCTTCGGCTTCCAATCATTGTTCAACTGCTTTAGCATCCTCCAGTCTTCTTTTTTCTTCCTGATCCATACTCCGTGTTCTGCTACCAAACCCACGTTCAATGCACCAAACCAGCTTTGCAGAGTAATTTTGTCGCGACCGCTTATTAGGACAACTTCATTCTTGGGGTTATCTGAGATGAGTTTCATAGTCTTCAGCAGTTCATCTGTTGGTTTTGCCAATTGAGGGTACCTCTCTAGTTTAGAAAGAGTCCCATCATAATCTAGGAGGAGAAGCCTGTGTTCTGCATTGTTGAAATCCTTGGCGAGTTGTTCCTTGGTAGAAGGAGCAAGCAGTTTATAATTCAAGCCTCGTTCTTCCTCCTTAAGGTTTAGCAGAGACTGGATGAAGCTGTCTGCCCAGTGAATGACATCGTGTCGCTTGAGCCGAGCCTGCATGACCCGACTGTTCCTCACTTTTTCCTCCTCCGGCATCTCAAGTGCTTGTTTCAAGGCAATGGCGATCTCACCTACGTCGTTAGGATTTATGATAATTGCTTCTCTGACTTCCTTCGAAGCACCAGCCATTTCGCTGAGGATCAATACGCCTTTCCCGTCGGTTTTGGCGGCTAAATACTCCTTAGCAATGAGGTTCATGCCGTCTCTCAGGGGAGTGACCAGCGCTACATCGCTAGCGTCGTACAGGGCGATCAATTTGCTGAAAGGTATGAACTTATAATGATACAGTATTGGAGTCCATTTAATGGACCCGAACTTTCCGTTAATGCGGCCGACAAGCTCGTCTATTTGCCTTTTCATCTGTTGGTACTGTTCCACTTTTGTGCGTGATGGAACAACTATCATGATGAGCACTACCTTTCCCGACCATTGGGGGTTTCTTTCAAGAAATTCTTCGTAGCCTTGTAAGCGGTTTAGAATTCCCTTTGTGTAATCAAGTCGGTCGATGGAAAGGACTACCTTGCTCCCCGCCAATATCGTTTGAAGTTCGGCATTCTCCGCTTTAACCTCAGCGATGGACGATGCTTCGTGGAATTTTTGAAATTCAATGCCCATAGGGAATGTTTCTGCTTTCACCGGGCGACCGCTAATGATTATTCGGCCCATGTTGTGTTCATGTCCAAGTATACGCAACACACATCTCAGGAAGTACTGGGTGTAATCGTGGGTATGGAATCCTATTAGATCCGCGCCAAGAAGGCCCTCCAGTATCTCCTTTCGCCAAAGGCTCGGGATGAGGCGAAATACTTCGAACGATGGAAATGGTATATGAAGGAAGAATCCAATGGGAACCCCTGGGAACCTTTCTCGTATTAGTTTGGGAAGCAGCATCAAATGATAATCATGAATCCAAACTACGTCGTCGGGCCTCAATATCTGCGTTATCGCCTCGCAGAATGTTTCGTTCACTTGCTTATAGCTGAGCCAATAATCTTCGTCGTATGATACATTCGATGTGAAATAGTGAAAGAGGGGCCAGATCGTTCTGTTGCAGAATCCCAGGTAGAATTTATCCATAGTTTTTTCTGACATGAAAACCGGATATGAATGCAGCTCAGAATGAAGTCTGGATCTCAATTCATCTTTCATTTTCTCTCTAACTGTAGTCCCCGGCCAGCCCAGCCATGCATAATCATTAATGGATTTGGTTGATGGCGAACTTCGGGGTGAGTCTAAATATGATTTTAACCCGGAGACGAGGCCGCCCACGCTCTCCTTAAAGTTTAACGACCCTCCTTCTTCGATTACTGTAATTGGTAAACGATTTGAAACAATCAAGAGTCTCATGCATTATCCACCTCCAAATCAATCGAGCAAATGGGGCAATTATGCTCGTAGTTATGAGCCATTGCCGATCGATTTCATTTACTCCTCCTTCTGTTATCGCCGGTTCGACTTTTGTCGATATCGACATTTAACGAATATGAATCTTTCGGTTAAGCGTTAACACGAGTATTTTAGAATCTGGACCACAATATAGAATTGCCGAAGTTAAGCGGTCTCTGTGATGTTTATACATCGGACATAATCGTAATCATGTGAATCAATTTGTCAGCTTAAATCTGCAAATTATATGAATATAAGACTGCTAATTCCTTCAACCAATACGTTTAAAGTTCAAAGAGAGCATGATCTGAGAGGAGGCAAAAGAATGCTCGAGCGGCTAAAGAAATCCCTCCTTGAAGCACCTGTTTTCAAGCGAGGTGAGTACAACTACTTCATCCATCCCATTACTGATGGAGTTCCAGAGATAAAACCAGATTTGATCAGAGAGGTTGTTGGTCATATAGTGCGAATAGCAGATCTGGAAGTCGATAAAATCGTAACAATTGAGGCCATGGGAATCCCCATCTGCATGGCACTCTCTCTCATCACCGATATACCGTTAGTTATCATCAGAAAGAGGAAGTACGGCCTGCCTGGAGAGATCGAGGCCAGCCAGATAACAGGTTACTCCAAGTCCCAGCTCTTCCTCAACGGCATAAAGCAGGGCGATAGAGTTGTAGTAGTGGATGATGTAATAAGCACCGGCGGCACTTTAATGGCCACTCTGAGCGGATTGAAAGCCGCAGGTGCCAAGGTAAAAGATGTAGTGGTGGTTGTTCAGCGAGGAGAAGGCGCTGAAAGACTGAGGCGTCAGGGGTACAGCATCAAGACCATGGTCAAAGTGGATGTCAACGACAAAAGGGTGTACCAGGTATCAGAGACTTGATTGAATGAACTGCCGGCATTGAGCTGATCAAATAGAAGTGAAATGAATGAGCCGAGATCTGGATACTGACCTAATGAGCGAGACCCTAAAATGGTTGGAAAAGGCGGAGATTCTCTTCGGTAGGATTTCGCCAAAGGACAATCGCTTTGCAGAGAACATAGCTGCTTACCTGTCAGACTCTCGGCATTTCCTGGATAACGGCGACTTGATCAGGGCCTTCGAGGCTGTGATTTGGGCCTGGGCTTGGATGGAGATAGGCAAGGAGATCGGCTTATTGGTTGAATGTGAATGAACTTTGTTAAAGACTATCCAAGTTGCACAGAAGGGACTTTTTCATCTACCGACGATTCTTGTCCATAATCTAAATGAGCCGTTCTCATTTGGGAGGAATCCATCACATTACACGGATTTGATGAATAGCCCACCCACCCATTGGCATAATACAGACCCTGTCCGATTGAAGAAAGACGGTTAGGCCAGGAGGCAGCAAAATCCTTCCTACTCCCTTCTCATTCACATCAAACTTAAGCATCCACTCATCCCGTTCGTAGTAACCGGGGCACTCTTCCAAATCGCTTGTTAATTCATCCTCTAAGCCCTTGGTTTGAATACATGACAGGTCCATAGGCCTCGACATTTGGCTTGTTTTCAGGTGTGAATCTATGCCTACTACCTCCCCATCGTTCTTA
>PMNG01000168.1 GCA_003162615.1 Methanothrix sp.
TCTTTATTAATACTTATAATTTGCGATTGATGGCTTATCAATCGAAGATGCATATATCAAGTCCATAAGTTATCCATAGCAAAATAGATATTCATCGGATCGCCTTAAAAGGACTCGATAATTTCCTATGTAAAGAATCGTCAAACCGCTAGCAGGAGGAGATCATCCTCCTGTACCTGAAGATGTCTTTCGTATTTCATAACCTGCTTTAACAAGAACTTGAATCATTTCCTCGAAGCCCATTTTTGTTGGCAAAGACGAAGGATCGATACCTATTGATTTGGTCTTTATGACTTCATCTTCCTGGTACATCTCTTGGTTCATCAACAGATGATATAGTATACATAGCACTTTTCTAGCCAAAGCAACAGCGGCCACATTGTACCCCTTCTTAGCCTGAACCCTGAGGAAGAATCTCTAGCTCGGATTTGTTTGTCCTGGCTATAGCCTGAGCAACCTCGACCAGTATCCACCGGATATGTTTTGAACCATGTTTGGTGATGCTTCCAGTAACGAGCTTATCATCTGATTGATAGACAGCTGGAACTAGACCCGCCCAAGCTGCTAGCTGTTCTGCCTTAGCAAAGTCTTTGAAATCTCCGATCTCAGCGAGGATTGTCACAGCCGAGGTAAATCCAATTCCAGGAATAGACATGGCGATCTTCAGATCCTCTCTCCTACTAGCGATTCTGTTCTTGATCTCTCCTTCCAGTTCATCGATTCTGCGTTGGATGGATTCGATCTGTTCTAAACCGCCTCTAATCAGGATGATCTGAGTGGTCTCCAGGCTACCTCTGACGGCTTCCCTTATCTGATCCGCCTTCTTCCTGATACTTTTCACCGGTATGCCTTTAATCATTTCTTCAAGTTCCACTCCATCCAGCAAGGAGTTCAAAAGATATCGACCCGATTTGCCAAAGACATCTGCCAGTACCGAGGACAGCTTAATGCCACAACTTTCAAGGGCATGATGAATTCGGTTCTTCTCTCGAGTCATATCGGTGACGTATCCTTCTCTAGCTCTTGTTAGCCTTCTGAGTTCCCGATCCTCTTTCGGAAATATCCTAGATGGCTCGATCATGCCGTTAAGACAAAGTTCAGCAATCCATTCTGAGTCGATAAGGTCACTCTTTCTTCCTGGTATGTGTTTGATTTTGTATGCATTGGGGCAACTATCAAGTCTACTGCATCCTCTAGAACCGCGTGTATTGGAATCCAATACACTCCCGTGGACTCGACAGCTACTTGCTCGCATTGGTTCTCGACGACCCAACTTTTGAATTCCAGAAGGTCTTCCAGTGTCATCCCAAATCGTTTGGTCATCTTAATGCCGTCTCTAGAAATGATGGTAGCTACGAGGAACTTTTTGTGGATGTCTGCTCCACAAACCTTATTCCTTTGCTTCTCCATAACTATTGCCTGTCCTGATATGGGCAGATAGAAAATCCTCAAGGGTGCATATTCCTATTCGCGTTCTAAGACGCATTCTGGCATCCGGGAATTGGCGGGCTAGTTTTATAAACGGGATCTAGTCACAAAAATATTACAGCCTTCACTACCCATATCAGACATAGTAATGTTGCAAAGGTACATCACGCTTTACATCCTTCGGGCATGAGCCTTCGGCTCATGCGGTTTTATATGTAATCGTTAAAACATAGCCTTTGGAAAGTAGCGGTCTTAGCGAATTCGGTATCGGCGTTCAAATCACCGATAGCAAGACCCCCAGTCTTGTAGGATACCAGGCTACCCTACGGCCCCAGGCGAAACCATCAGGCAGAGATCACATATAAGGGTTTCCCATCCCCCAAATTCCCCGCTAATTCCTGTGCTGCTCCTTCAGCCCTATAGAGATCATCCACAGTCCAACTACAGTCGTTATTCCGAAGAGCACAATAGTCTGGACCTCGAAGCCCATTGGCAGGTCCTTTATGGCCACTAAGCCGAGGATTACGCTTCCTGCACCGATGCCGATCACGCCCAACCTAACCGAAAAGGGCGTCACCAGTAGGCCGAGTAAAATTAGAACAGCCGAGGCCAAAAGCGGGATGGAAAAAAGTGGGATGGATATATTCATAACTCCACCACTAGCTGTAGAATACTTATAGTTTCTTCCTTACTCGTAACGAATCCACTGCACTCAATTCTTCAATTCTTGAGGTTTTGCCTTATTCGCCAGCTATTTACCATCCTTATGCAGTAATAACCTGGGATGAAACGGATCTACTTGGACCATTCGGCCACTACGCCCGTGGCACCCGAAGTTCTGGAGGCGATGCTGCCTTACTTCGGAGAGAAGTTCGGCAACGCCTCTAGCCTGCACAGCTTCGGCCTGGAGGCGAAGGAAGCGCTTGAGGAGAGCAGAGCGAAGGTGGCGGCCATCCTGTGTGCGCAGCCGGAGGAGATCATCTTCACCAGCGGCGGGACTGAGTCGGACAATCTCGCCTTGAAGGGCATAGGCTATAGGAGCAAAGAGAAAGGATTAGGGAACCACATCATAACCTCCTCTATAGAGCACCCGGCAATCCTTGAGACCTGTAGGAAACTGGAGACCCAAGGGTTCGAGGTGACATATCTTCCGGTAACCAAAGATGGTCTGGTTGATCCTGGAACTGTGGAGTCGGCTGTGCGGGAGGAGACGGTTCTGATCTCCATCATGCACGCCAACAACGAGATCGGCACAATCCAGCCTCTGAAGGAGATAGGAGAGATCGCAGCACAGAAGGATGTCTTCTTCCATACCGATGCCGTTCAGACGGCCGGTAAGATTCCAATCGATGTTAATGATATGGGCCTGGACCTTCTTTCCATCTCCGCCCACAAGCTTTACGGGCCAAAAGGTGTCGGCGCTCTTTACGCGCGGAAGGGCACCAGGTTGGACAGCATCGTCCAGGGTGGAGGACACGAGCGCGGCCTGCGGTCCGGAACAGAAAACGTTGCAGGGATAGTAGGCCTGGCCCGCGCGGCTGACCTGGCAAGTCAAGAGATGGCATCCGAGGCCAAGAGGCTGACAGATCTCCGGGATAAACTGGCCAAAATGGTACTTGATAGCGTAAAAGATGCCTGGATAAACGGCACGATGACAAAGCGCCTTCCCGGCAACCTCAACTTCGGATTTCGGTATGTCGAGGGCGAATCTCTTCTGCTCTTCCTGGACTCCAAGGGCATAGCGGTTTCCACCGGATCAGCCTGTTCATCCAAAAAGCTGGAGCCCAGCCATGTCCTGCTGTCTCTGGGCCTGAAGGCTGAGGAGTGTCACGGCTCTCTGCGGATAACCATGGGAAGATCCAATACCGAAGAAGACGTGGACTATGTCGCCAGGTCCATAACCGAGGCAGTAGAGCGTTTCAGGAGCATCTCAGCACTGGGCAGATAATAATCGCCGATAAATATTGATGACGTTGAGATAACGAATAATCAAGGATGAATCAGATCAGTGCTCGGCTGCCTTCCTGGTCTCGACTGCAGTTCCGCGCTTGATCTGTTGCATCTCCTCTGGAGCCAAGAATGCCTTGCCGGTGGCTAACAGCCTATCCTGTGCGTCAACTACCAAGACTTCTTCTCCGGCCCGAATACTCGGGTCTACGCTAAGGACGTGTTTGGCAAATACGTTGCCCCCTTTGACCACGAAGGGCGCGGCATCTTCCGAGACTGTGACCCTCAGCCTCGGCGATGCAAAAAGGGCATGCAGCCGCCTGGCACCAAGCATGCTCAACGTCAACAAGCCGTCATTCGCTCGGACAGTGGCGATGCGCTCGGTCCCTGCGTAGAGATACCTGAGCCGGCGAGTGTTGGAGAGCTTATAGGTTGTGTCCTCCGGAAATAGCGCATCTCCTGCGCCCCTGCCGAACTGGAAGTCGGCTATGATCCTGGCCCGCTTAAGCATCAATATGCCTTCAAACAGCGGAAATAGAAAAGGATTATGGTTCGGTTCATCCTGAAGATGCTACAGTCCTATGGGGCTTCTTCAGCGAGTGTTCAAGTTGCTACTCCTAAATTGCGTTAACCCAAAACCTTTATAGCGTGCTTAGGTGATAGGGCTGAGGTGCCTGCTGGGCAGTCAGCTTAACAGTGCTCCTCAAATGCATCGGAATATGCCAAGGTGGCGGAACGGCCACGCAATTGCCTGCAGAGCAATACCAATCCGGTTCGACTCCGGACCTTGGCTTAATTATTGGAATACGAAAATAGGATTAGCTGTTCTGCCCGTAAATTGTGAAGTTCAATTTAATGATTAAAATTGGGATTAAATAATGATAATAATAAGCTCAGTATGTGCTGAGCTCTCCCTTGAACAGCATCTGCTGCAGCTTGGGTATGTTTGCAAGCCAGTCGTCCAGGATCTCGGTAGCCCCTGACTGCACCTTGGCAAAGTCTGCGCCTTCCTTTGGAACAATCTGAATGCTGGCTATGTGCGGCTGGTCCACGGGCTTGCCGATCTGAGAGAGGATCTTGATGTATGCCTCATCTATGCCTTTGACCTCCTCCGCTATCTGTTTTGCTGCTGCCATAGCAAGCAGGTTGTAAAGTTTACCAACGTGGTTGATGGGGTTCTTACCGCAGGTGGCTTCTAGGCTCATTGGCCGGTTGGGAGTGATTAGGCCATTTGCCCTGTTACCACGGCCAACTGCACCGTCGTCGCCCATCTCCGCGGAGGTTCCTGTGACTGTGATGTAAACAGATCCTGCCTCAACGTTGTCGGCCACATTCATCTGGGCGTTGATCTTCCGGGAGGTAAACTGAGCGGCATAATCGGTGATGTGCTGGACTATCTCGTTCTTGGTCTCCAAGTACTGGTTGATGTCCGCCAGGTACCTGTCCACCATGGCACAGGCGATTGTGAGGTTGATAGTGTTTCCTTCACGCATTCCCATGACCTTGATGTCCTCGCCTATGGCCGGAATCCTCTTCTTCAGGTTCATAAGCTCTCGCTCGGTGTTGTAAACTATGGTCTCCGTCTCCGAGAGGGGCGCATAGCCTACGCCGAAGGACGTATCGTTGGCGGATGGGACATTCCTGCTGAAGACATCGCGCAGGTCCGACGAGCCCATTCCAATCTTCGCGTCCAGGATTAGTTGGTTGTTGATGTCCAGGTTGGAGAGGGATTCAGTCAGAAGCCTTCTTGCAGCCTTGATGGCAATCGTGTCTACAGGTATCTCCTCTCCTTTGAATACCCTGGTCGCCCTTCCGGTAAGCAAAATGTAGAGCGGACATATGACCTCGCCGCCTCCAAAAGCCGGATGAGACCTGCCGGCTACAATCTGGGTCTTGTCCGTGTTGTGGTGAAGCACAGCCCCGAACCTATCAAGGTACTCCTGGCAAAGAGCACGGCTGATGGATTCAGCCAGGCCATCGGCTACACTGTCCGGATGGCCAATTCCCTTGCGTTCTACCAGCTCTATCTCCTGCTGCTCTATCGGCTTTTGATTAAGGCGTTCAACCTTGATGTTTCTCTTCATGACCCTTCCTCAAACGCAAATCCTATAAACGTGATTTTTTAGCAGGATCATCCGAAGCCATATTAATGCTTTGCACTAGGCAATCTGCTCCCAGCATTACAATCAATTCTACTGAGTTGGCCCAATTGAGCCTAGCCAAGATTCTCAGAAGATCTATGGCAAAGATGAGGAAAACGAGCGAAAATGGTAAATCTATTTCCGGTGAACTGTACTCAATGAGACTCATCTACGTGGCAGGAAAAGGTGGCGTGGGCAAGAGCGTCTGCTCCGCCTCTACAGGAATCTGGGCTTCACTTCATGGAAAAAAGACGTTGACCTTCTCCATGGACCCTGCCCACTCGTTATCCGATATCTTCGACGTTGAACTGGGAAGCCAGCCCAAGGAGATAGGTGAGAACCTCCACGCCTATGAGCCCGACCTGAAGGAGGAGTCGAAGAACTTCTTCAGAAGATACAAAAACATGCTGACTGCTCTCTTCGGTCTCTTCGAGGTAGAGGTCAAGCCCGACGACTTCGGCTCCATGCCGGGGGTAAGCGAGCTCATTTTCATGGACAAGCTGAACGACGTTTACGTAGAAAAGAAGTACGATGTCGTAGTGATCGATTCGGCCCCCACTGCCATGGTGCTTCCCCTGCTTCAACTGCCATCCATAACCACAAGTTTTGTCACCAGGATCTTGGGAGTGAGAAACAAGTGGATGAGCGTACTTAACATGCTGGAACCTGGTTTTGGAGACGCCATCGTGAACGAGGTCAGGTCCATGAGGGTTAAAGCGGAGACTATGAGAAATGCTCTACTAGACCCCAAGATTGCCACCATCACCGTAGTAACGATCCCTGAGAAGGCAGCGGTAATGGAGACAGAGCGGCTAATTCAGACTGTGGAGTCTCACGGTGTGCACGTGGATTCTATTGTGATCAATCACGTCATACGGGGCTGCGACTGCGATTACTGTCATCAGAAGAAGTCGTCGCAAACTGGGTACATCGAGGAGCTTCAGAGGATGTACAGCGCCAAACGAATAGCCATTCTTCCGGATTACGGAGGCGAAGTAAAGGGTAAGTCGCTGGCTCAAGTTGCTGATGAGCTTTACGGTACCGGGCAGCTGGTATTCTGATCCTCAAAAATTCGGCGATATCTAGGCCTTGTTCAACGTTTTCCGGCGCCTTGGCTCTATTATCTACCAGAAGACCTGAGTCTGTATGAGTCTGTATAATACATCGCTCTCCATTCGATCACACCAGATTCGACCACCTCGGTCTCCTATGCGACCTGATCCTTAGGGGATTGAAGTAATGGAGTATATTGTACATTTTTAGCTTTGATGGCTCACCAGTCTATTCGTGTTCTTTGCCTTGTTTTCTATCTTCTATGTTTGACATAATCTTTTTATGGTAAGCTATAGTGTTTAACCTCGTGATTTGATATGGAGGGAAAAGTCCTCAAGATATCGATGTTGCTCTTGGCGCTGGCAGTGCTCTGCACAGCAGTCGGGGTAGCAGATAATAGCAGGCTCAAAATAGCAACTACGACCAGTCTTTATGATACTGGGCTGCTTGATTTCCTGCAAGGAAAGTACGAAGATAAGTACAATGCATCCGTGAGCATAGTCTCAGGTGGAACTGGGATTGCCATTCAATACGGACAACGTGGAGATGTTGACCTGTTGATGATCCACGACAAAGCTCGTGAACTGAAGTTCGTTCAGGACGGAGATGGATTGCAGAGAAGGTGTATAGCATACAACTATTTTGTCATTGTCGGGCCCAAGAATGATCCCGCTGGCATAAAAGGGATGAATGCTACGCAGGCTCTGAAGATCATAATGGAGAAGGGCAAAGCGGATCCAAATAATGTCAAGTTCGTTTCACGAGGAGATAACTCTGGTACCCAGGCTAGGGAGCAGCTGCTCTGGAAGAATGCCGGTTACAACTACTCGAAGATCAACAACTCCGGTCCCTGGTATATAGATGCAGGGAGTGGAATGGGTGCAACTCTCTTGATGACAAATGAGAAGTCAGCCTATACGCTCAGCGATACAGGCACATATATGGCATACCGCGGCAATCTGAGTCTCGTGCCCTTGATCGAAGGAGGCAATGATCTTTTGAACGTCTACGTGGCTATAGCAATTAACCCCAAAAAACATCCAGGAGTAAATTGTGAGGCTGCGAACCAGTTCATAAATTACCTCGTCTCAGCAGAAGGACAGAAGTTAATAGCTGACTATGGAAAGGATAAATATGGCCAACCATTGTTCTTCCCGGCGGCTGGAAACTGTGATAAGATAGGATGCTCCGCAGCGGAGTGCGCTGTACCGACCAATGCCTCCTGCGCAGCAGCTTGAAAACTAGGGTGAAATGGGTTGGACGAGATCTCGGCGGGGTTCATCAGGGCCATACAGCTAATAGTAACCCTCGATCCACAGGTCGTGGAGATCACCGCCCGATCTCTTTCCATTTCTTTGACATCTGTTTTCATTGCCTCTCTGATCGACATACCCATCGGCGGAATCATTCAGTTTCACAATTTTCGGGGAAAAAGAGCCCTCATAAATTTAATACAAACCTTTTATAGCCTCCCTACAGTGACCGTAGGCTTGTTGGTATTTCTGCTTTTATCCAGGTCGGGACCACTGGGCAGCTTGGGCCTTCTCTTCAGTCCGGAAGGGATGATCATCGGCCAGACCATACTTATAACTCCTATTATGCTCGGCCTCACCATCTCTGCCCTGGGTGGCGTGAGTGTGCAGATAAAGGAGACGGCTATGTCCCTCGGAGCGACTGATCTCCAGGTCATATTCACTATCTTGAAAGAGGCAAAAGCAGCCGTCATTGCGGCCATACTCTTGGGATTCGGACGAGCCTTGTCAGAGGTAGGTGTGGCTATGATGATCGGCGGAAACATTCGCGGATATACAAGAGTTCTGACCACCGCCATCTCCTTGGAAACATCTATGGGAGATCTAGAATTGTCCATGGCCTTAGGGATAATACTAATATCCATCTCCTTGGCGGTTAACCTTCTATTGAACCGGATTCAAGGGAGATAGAATGGCTCTGATAGAGATAAAGGGGCTTTACAAGAGCTTTGGAAAGTCGGAGATACTAAATGATATAAACCTGGATATGGAGGAAGGCAAGGTCATGGCCCTGATCGGTCCAACGGGTTCTGGAAAGACAACTTTGCTGCGACATATCGACACGCTCGATCAGCCCACGAGGGGCAGCATATTTTTCCATGGTGAAGATATCTGTCGGCTCTCTTCAAAAGAAAAGTTCCTAGTCCGCAGGAGAATGGCTATGGTCTTCCAGAAGCCGGTGATGTTCAACCGCAGCGTTTACGAAAATGTTTCCTACGGTTTAAAGGTAAGAAGCAAAGAAAATTCCAGAGACGATGTTCTACATACTCTAGATGAGGTAGGCCTCACAGGATACGAATCCAGGAGCGCTACTACTCTTTCAGGAGGAGAGATGCAACGGATTGCTTTGGCTAGGGCCATGGTGATTAAGCCCGAGGTCTTGCTCTTGGATGAGCCTACCGCTAACCTCGACCAGAAGAGCGCTTCTGCCATAGATGATCTGATTGAGCGACTGGCTCATGGCGGAACGACGGTGATCATTGCCAGCCACAACATGACAGAGTGCCGGAGGCTGGCAAATAGGTTTGCCATTCTGGTCAACGGCAAGATTACCAGGACAGGAAGGCCGAATGATATCCAGCTCGACCGTGGGCAATATATTGGCTTCCTTGAATCTATTGATCCTTCGGACAAGACTTGAACTCGTTTAAGCGACCTTTTGGGTGCGCTGTTGCTGGATAAGAGCATTCCAGTTAGGTTTTAAAAAGTTTGACGATGCGGATCCTAAATCTATCCACAGTCTTCAAGAGTTGGGCCATATTCATGAGCAGATAATTTCCATAGAGTGCTACCCGATTTTCGTACTTGCTCAATATTACGTTGAATTCCCCAATCGAGTAAGTGCGGGGACCAAAAATATTAGTACATATATCTATATAGAAGGTCTAATTTGCATGAAAAATGATTAAGCGGTTTGGTAGATCATCTGGTTCAATATCATAGTGCACTACCAATGTTCGATTTCTCTAAGTGAATTTTTTCAGTTCATGGAGCAAACTGTTTTATGACAAAGTTTGATCTCTGGAAGTCATCTTTTCCTTCAGGACCGGCATGATATCCATCTCTCACTCGTACCTCGATGCCATATATTCCAGTTACCGAGGGTGAGCTGTTCCAAGTCCAGATGTTTTTCGTGGTCCAATCGGTCATTGGAGACCATGTTTCATCGGTTGATGGTCCATTGAGCCAGAATTGGCAAAGAATTGTATCGCCATCGGAGTCATGTGCATTGGCAGTCCAAGTTATCTGGGCACCTTGAGATTGAGGACTTACTTTATCCGGCTTAAGACTTATTACAGAAGGTTTTTGATTCACATTCTCTTCAACGCGGAACTCTGAGCTTAATTTGTCATCCCATTCTTCTGGATTCGCGTGATGTCCATCTCTTACGCGTACTTCAACAATATTGTTGCCTATATCTTCATAAGTGGTCGTCCAGTTCCAGAACCGCTCTGCTGTCCAGTTGGTGGTTGATTTCCATGTGTTCCCAGTTGAAGGCCCGCTAAGCCAGAACTGGTAGAGCACTGTGTCACCGTCAGGGTCCGATGCCTTTGCCGACCATGATATAGTGGATCCAGCCTTTGCAGAGCCTTTCTGGTCCGGCTGAAGATCTACCAGGACAGGCAGTTGGTTTGAAACTTCCCCCTCGGGACTGGCATCAAACGATGCTTTCACAACATCTCCAGAGGAGAGTGCACTATTAATTCCTGGTGCCGCCTCAAGAGAATAGTCCAGCGAGCACGAATCCTGCCATGATAGAAAAGAGCGCTAGGCTTTTAATCATAGAATTTATCCCCATCCCATTGCGTCTTTATTTAGCTAGTATTTATATTCTAACCAAATATATGAATATTGCGAGGAAGGTGTTTGTCTGAAGTACATTGAGATCGATATTTCGGGACGAGGCAAAGCTGTTGCTGAGATTGATGATAGAAATCCGAAGACGGCGGCAGAGTTCTACCGAAGTCTCCCCATCGAGGCAAAGGCTAATTTGTGGGGAGAAGAAGTCTATTTCGAGGTACCCTTGGCGTTGGAAGATGAGAACCCATCGCCATCGGCTAAGAGCGGTGACATATCCTATTGGTCACCCGGATCAGCCTTCTGCATCTTCTTCGGTAGGACACAACCGTATTCTCCTGTGAACCACCTAGGAAAAGTGATTGGAGGGCTGAATCTATTCGAGAGTGTATTGAACGGCGACCGGATAGTGTTAAGTAGAAAGTAGCTCATGATAAATCAAGGAATTCGCGGTCGGAAAAAGGATGTACGAAAAATTAATGTTAACGATCGCTAAGATGAGGTGCTGTTATGGCAGAGGTTTTGGTAGTATACCATTCTAGAACAGGAAACACTGCGAAGATGGCAGAGGCAATAGGAGAGGGAGCCAAATCGTCTGGAGTTAATGTATCGGTCAAAAAGGTTGGTGATGTCAATCTGGATAATCTGTTATCAGCCAGTGGAATAATAATAGGTTCTCCCACCTACTACGGACAGATGGCTTCTGAGATAAAGCAGCTCTTCGATAGCTCGTCTCCTGTGCGTGGTCAGTTGGAGAACAAGGTAGGAGCGGCATTCACATCTTCCGGCAGCTCCGAAGGAGGAAATCAGACCACCCTTCTCTCAATAATCCAAGCCATGTTGATACACGCCATGATAGTTGTCGGCGATCCCATGGAGACCGGCGGCCATTACGGAGTAGTTGCAGTTGGAATGCCGGATGAGAAAGTTCTGAATGCGTGCAGACTACTCGGGCTCCGTGTGGGCAATCTTGTTAGGAAACTCTCGGCTTGAGGGTATTCAATATCGCTAGTGGATTTAAGATGAAAGACGTGGAGCGCTCAGAGAAAAAGGGAACTGTGGAGCCGCTGACAGAGACCGCAAGAAAAATAGGCAGCATGGAGATCAGAGGGGCGGGGAGGATCGCCAGAGCAGCTGCTGCTTCTCTCCGAGATCTGGCCCAACAGCTTGACGTCCAAAGCCTCGAGGAGTTCAACTCTCGGATCAAAGGGGCGGCGGAGACCCTGCTGGCCACGAGACCGACCGCTGTATCATTATCAAACGCTATTAGGATGGTCACTCGCTACCGCGCAAATGATGTGGAAGAGGCGAAGGCTGCTGTTATATCAAGCGCTGACAGATTCATCGAGAACTCTGAGAAGGCTGTGGAAAAGATAGGAGAGATCGGGAGCCGCAGGATAAGAAAAGGGGATACCGTTCTTACACACTGCAACTCTCAAGCAGCACTGTCTATAATTCAGGCGGCTCACAAAGCCGACAAAGCGATTAAAGTGATAGCCACAGAGTCCCGGCCAAGGTGGCAGGGCCGCCTGACCGTCGGGATGCTTGAGGATATGGGCATAGAAACCGATCTCATAGTCGATTCAGCCGTCAGAAGCGTCATGAACGACGTGGATCTCGTCGTTGTCGGCGCTGACGTTATAACCGCCAACGGTTCTCTGGTCAACAAAATAGGCACTGCCCAGATAGCTCTATGCGCTCATGAGGCCAGGACCAGTTTCGTAGTGGCGGCAGAGACTTACAAGTTCAGCCCCCAGACCATTATGGGAGAACTTGTAACAATCGAGGAGCGCGATCCCAGAGAGGTGTACCCGGACATCTCCAAGTTCAGACATGTGAGGGTGCGCAACCCGGCCTTCGATGTCACTCCGCACAGCTATATAGACGTCATTTGCACGGAAGTTGGTGCCATTCCTCCGGAGATGAGCTACGTCATAATAAAAGAGAGGCTCGGGTGGGAGAT
>PMNG01000176.1 GCA_003162615.1 Methanothrix sp.
CCTGTTCCGCACATCGGCCCATACACGTAATCAGTAATCATATTTAACGTTTGCCCTTGAACCTGGACTTTCGGTTTCTTACTAACCGAGAGTAAGCGCAAGGACGAACTGATCCGCGTGTCCGGCTCCATCTCCTTTACCCACGATCATTTAAGCTTGGCGGTGGAATAAAACGGAAACGATCGACGCGTATAGATATACTGGAGGAGAAAGACGAGAAATACGAATGAGCCATAGTAAGACCATTTTTAGTAAACTAACGTCGCGAAACTGGAGTGGATATGGTTTTAAGCCTTCATAGCTCTCTTGAGGATCACGAGCGTCGAATCATTCTTGAGCGGATGATCCTTTATATGCAATCTCATCTCTTTCTCGATCACGCTCAAAATTTCTGATGCAGAAAGAGATCTATTCTCCTTGACCACCGTTATCAGGCGCTCCGCTCCTTGCTGTGCTCTCCAGGCATTAGTGGCCTCTGTAACCCCATCTGAGTACACCATCAAAACGTCGCCCTGCTGAACAGGTATGCGCTCCGGATGCAGATCCAGACGATCAAGAACCCCCAGAGCAATGCCTCCTCCGCCTAGGGTGTCTACAGATCCACCAGAGTCAACGATGAAAGCCGGATTAAAGCCGGCATTCACGAACTCCATTGTGTGGTTTACAGTATCGAGCACGGCATAAAAACAAGCAAGATTCTTGCCTTGGGCGCGCTCGCTAATCTGAAGGTTCACCTCGGACAGAGCCTTCGAAGGATCCTTATTCCGGGAAGAAGACTGTATTATTGCTCTGGACGCTACTGCCAACATGGCACCAGCTATTCCACTTTCCGAAACCTCTGCTATAGAGATTGCAACATTATCCCCACCCACATCCATCACATCGAAAAAATCAAATCCGCCATCATCAGACGGTATCGATAGTGCTGCGATTTCGTATCCTTCTGGCTGAGGAATATCACCAAACGCGAGGCCGAGTTTTATCTTTTCCCAGAACTCTAGTTCCTTTTGATGTGCCCCACGATCCTCCGCGATCGCCTCGCTTTCTGCGAGATAATGCTTAATGCCTTCAGAGATGTTCGAAAAGGATGCACCTATGATTCCAAGACCACCTGTGGATATTTCAGGTATGTCTAGGTCGCCATTCCGAATCCTATCCGCTGCCTCCTCGATGTCTTTAGCTTGGTCCTCAATCCTCCGGCTCATCAGGAATCCGAATGATCCTGCTATAAGACCCGCCAAGACAACGATAGCTATAGCAGATTCCCTGGTGACTCTGACCGCATCCGCCAGCCCCTGGGTTACGTCTCTGGCTGTTTCTTTGATTCCGGCATCTATAAACCTGGCAGGCAGGCTCATCTCCTCTACAGGATAAGCTATCCCGAAGCTCCAACCGAGAGTCGTTATAGGAGCATAGGCCACATACCCGTCCCCCTTTCCTAAGCCTATTACTGCAGACCCCGTCTCGCTATGGAGCATGTTGCGAACCAATTCTCGGATCTCAGAGCTGTTAGACTCATAGAAGTTCTCAGAATCGAATAGATGGACCAGTTGACCTCTTGGGCTGGCAGACGACCGCATTAAAACGGAGCCCGACTGGTCAATTATGAAAGGATAGCCCCGACCGCCGAGAGAGGTCAGGTCGTTGTAGACAGAAACCAGAGAAACGTTCATCCCGGCCACCCCGAACATCTGATCACCACGCCGAATGGGAGTTAAGCAGGTTATGGCCAAGGACCCACTGGAATCGGTGTAAGGTTTAGTCCAGATTGTTTTTCCGATGCTCTTGGCTGTAATATACCAAGAAGTTTCTCTGTGATCGAACGGAGCCTTCTTCGAGAGTTCATCATCGATGTTTGGCCATGTGACTAGCACCCCATCTTCTGTGCCTATGTAGCCCAAGCTGGCAAGAGGCTCTGCTTCTACCACGCTCTGCAATATCTCGGCTGGAGCGCAGAGGGATGATAAAGTGCCTTTCATCTTCCCTAGTAGTGTCTCATTGACACCCAGCGGAGCAATCCAAATGCCTGCCTGAACTTCACAGCTCTGATTATCCTGGGAATTGGATGCATCATTTGCTACAATCTCATTCTCAGATTTTACCCTCTCAAATAACTCATCGTATTGACGGGCTTTAGCCATGGAGATCTGGACCTGATCTGCCTCATTCGACGCCGCAGTTAACGCCGACCGGTTGAGCGTATTGCTGAGGTCGGACACTTTCTCCTGCACGTCCTTAGATGCCTGATTCATTTCCGTTAAAGAGATAACCTCGATAGCTATTACCGGCACCAGAGCAAAGGCCAGAAGAAGCACCATCAGCCTGAGCCTCAATCCTCCTATACGCTTTATTCTTACCATATTAGTTGTACGATGAGTCCTTTTCAGGTAATCGGATCCGCATTCCGTACGTCTCCTGGATGGTAATCAACCCATGAATATCGAACGAAGCCAAGTACTCGGTCGTTTCATGGCGTTTTTCATCAAACTCTAACCAGGACACTGGGGAGATCGACCTGCTGGTATAAACCTCTTTTCAGCTTCGTTTGGAGATGCTTCTGCCCGGAAACTATTTATTTGGACTTCTCAGATAATTATTGTGAAAGGCTCTTATGAGTTCCTGGCTGATTTGAACAGGCTAAGGAGAGAATTCGAACGATTTGACTCGCTCATATGGCTGCTCAACGCAGCTGTAACGTCCATCGTGATCTACTCAGCATTTCTTCTTCTGGGCCTTCCCGCATTTACGAAGTTCTATTGGCAGGATTTCCTTCCACTGGCCCAATCACCTGCAGTGCTAGCTATCCTTCTAGGAGCCGTGATCGCTACTTTCGTCAAGAGGAGAACCAGATCCGATTTGTTTGGCCGCCTTGGACCCGAGCTGTCCGAAATAGTTAAAACGGCCTATGACAATAGAAACACCAGCACGCTTCCAATGCAGAGTCTAGCCAGAGAAGTGAAAAGCAGACTCGGAAGGGTCAAATCATCACAGTTTTTGAACTGGCGCAGGGTACATGTCAGAATTGGGTTGACGGCTCTGCTTTTGGGCACTGCGATCTTCATCGCTCACAGTCAAATAAGCGCTGACATATCCCCGGCAGATTTCCAGTCTATCTCTGATTTGAAGGATAAAGCCCTCGGCCTCTTTCAGAACCAGTCTGCTTCCCAAAACCCCAAAGTCAACCTTTCGGGAAACATCTATGGCAAGCCATCCTTAGCCGTACTTAATGAGACCAAGCTTCAGCTTCAGCTTTATCCTGGTGCTGAATCAGGATCAATACCAGTTAGATCTGAGCCCCAGAACAATCTCTTCACGCAGTCACAGGCGGGAGAGGTCAAGGCCGTTCCTACCGAACTCTACATAGAAAGCCTACCAGCCGAAAATAGAGAGATAATAAAGAGATACTTCGTGATGCTAAGCGCCAGCACAAAATAGATGGAAGTTATTTATAATAACGAATGGTGGAGGATTCCTATTAACCTCTGATNNTTTATTAACCGTTCCTTAGCGAAACTCCAGAATTTTGCCTTTTCAACTGTCCGGGACAGCCTCTGCGGCACGAATTCTGGGAAGCTTATCCGTCATATTGCAACTTCTGGGGAGGTCAGGCTGACGGATTCCGGCTGAGGAACATCTTCCCCGCTTTCCAGCCGGTCCTCCACGTGGAGGCGTATGGCATCTCAGATATTCTCAAGGGCCTCTTCATATGTGTCGCTCTGGGCATAACATCCCTGGAGTTCAGGAGAGAAAGCAAAATCCGTCCTTATCCTTCTCGAC
>PMNG01000148.1 GCA_003162615.1 Methanothrix sp.
TTACTCTGGTTGCACAGATTTCGGGCGTTGCGTGTAGATATAACATTCAATAAGTGCCTATGAATGGGTAAAATCTAAAAACAAAGTTGCAAAAAAATTAAATATATACTTCCCAATTAAAGATCATCAAGCTTCTCGGGGCCGACCTTCTTGACAAAGGGTTTCCAGATTTTTGCAGGCATCCAGGCCGGAGCGTTCTTGGGCTTCTTTATCTGTTTCCGCTCTCCAGTAAAGATATGCACCTTCTTTGTTCCTCGCTCCCTNNTTCTCGGCCATAAAAGATCCCTCCAGTTCGAAAATGCGTGTGCTGGCTCTTACTTTTGAGGATATATAGGTTACTGATAACGTTCCTATAAGAACCATTTCGTGGTAAAGGTTCTATAGATTGCTAGAATGCCTATTCCTTTGCTAGCTCAGTCTTCCAGTAGGCGTTGTACCAGAACTTGTGGCCTTCCTCTTTCTGTCTATTGTCACAGGCAACCCAGCCCCACTTAGTCAAAGCTCCCAAAGCCCTGACCAATCGCCGCTCTGCCCTTACCCAGTCCACATAGGAGGTGATTTCCAGCCCCATTGCCTGGGCTATCTCCTTGATAGATTTGGCCTCATCCTTGCTATCAGGAAGAACTGCCAGAACTTCTTCGTGGTTCATGGAATCCCTCCTCGACCTGCCCAGCGCAAACGATAATTCCCCACCTAATGTGCTTCGCATCTGTTCCAAGAAGACGTATTTACTAATATATTGTATAAAGGCAATATTTAAATTTTATTGATAAAAATGAGGAGATTCAGGTTGAGTGTAGATTTAGGAAAAGGATAGATACACGTACCTAACCCAATATTTGTCTCTATCTAGTTATACACCTTGCAAAAACGGCCTAAATGCTCTTCTGGCTAACTGGTCATTCCAGTACACTATGGAACGTTTTATCGACAATTGCCCGTTATCGGTTTTTCGATATCAGCCGAACCGAAAAGAAGAACCAGAATCGGAAGCGCAAAGGCAGGGAGTTTGAACCCAACTCCGCCTTTATAATAATCTACCTGGGTTGGGAATAGCGAAAGATGAAAGGAATGCCTTGTAGGTTATATGTACTCGAACCTAGTTTAGACGCAAAAAAGGGATGTGGGGATTACTCTGATTCACACGCACGGCAGCCAATCAACACTGATGGAACCACAGGTGCTGTTGCCCCATAGCTGGATGAACTTCTCGATGGAGAAGACTCCTGTCAGGTCCTCAACGCTTCTGCCCCACTCATTGTGGCGTCCCTTGACGTTCGTGGCCGGGTCCCTGGATATCCACCCAATGTGAGCAACGCCGATCATGTTAGAGTTGAGGTTAGCCTCGAGAACACCTGTGCAGCAGGGATATGGTGGGTATTGACCTACCTTCACGTTTGTTGGAGAATAACCTATTAAATAGGAAAGATTAGGAATCCTGGGGTCGTATTCTCTTGTCTTAACCTCTGTGCTTTTCTGTAGATGCTCGGCATGTGTATACATTTCTGTGAGGACTGTTCCTATTACATAATTTTGTACACAGAGTTTTTCGATCCACTTCTGGTCATAGGTACCTGTCTGATAAGAGACGGACATGTACTCGAACTCAGCTTCCTTGGTAAAGTTGATGTAATCCATTGGTCCAACTCCCGTTGACCATCCAATTTGATTTGGACTAAATGGGCCAAGATTATTAAGAAATAATCCAACCCATGCCGGGAAGTATGGTGGAACGTTTATATTGAGTCCGCAACCACTATTAATTTGTCTCTCAGCTTCAAGCTCCGTTTTTTCTGTAATTACATTTCCGCTTCCAGACTCCTTCTCCACCAGCTTGTCTCACTGCAAAAACGATTATGTGTCTCGTGGTCGATCTCCCTCCCAATGGAATTTCTGATGTGTTCTTCATGTATAATTATGTTACCAATTAAAAGATGTGTCAGAATCTCATCCCCCGCACGGGAATATTGTAGAGTCCCGAAATTATTTCGCAGCCAGTTTAGTCCTGAACGTTTAGCTCAGGACATGAAGTTGAATAGGCGAAAGGTCCATCGGATCATTCGCCAGAAGCTGGATGGAGTTCCATCTAAGGATATAGCAAAGGATTTGGCCATATCCAGCAGACGTGTCGAGCAGCTCTGGAAGTATTACAAAGATCATAGACGCGAACCAATAAATGGCAAAGGTGTCGGTCGTCCAAAGAAGCCTTACGACGAAAAGGAGGCTCAGATGATAAAGGATGCTCACTTGCGATTCAGGTTCGGCGCGAGGATGCTCGAGATCGTTCTTAAGAAGATGTATGAGGTCACAATCTCTCATAATAGGATCCTTATGATTTGGGGAGAAAACCTGTAAATAAATAAAGTTCGGTTCGATCAGACTAATCGCCTGATCGACCGCCACTACAGTCATCAAAGGTTGCTTAGAGCTTGCAGCAACTTGGTTCCGTCAGGTACGCCACAACCAGTGCAGGGATCCCAGCCCGGTCCGGCATGGTAAGCCCCATTGTTGCCAACGGTTATATCACGCAATGCGCCAGATTTAGCTAGCTGGTTGTAGAGCAGAGGGTTCAGATAGCCAACAGGCTTTCCGAGCTTTTGGTTGATGAGGGCTATCAGGCCGGCCCAAAGGGGAGCTACCGCGCTAGTTCCGCCGAAAACATCATTCTGTCCATTGAGCAGTATGATGTAACCCGTATTGGGATCTGCATCTCCGGCTACGTCTGGTACACCTCTTCCTACTTTACTGCCAGGATTGGCCGATGGAGGGACATGAGCGTTTGATTGCCAGCTGGGTAATGGGAAGAAATCGCTTATACCTCCACCGGTTGCGTTCCATACGGTCTCGATTAAGATCTGTCGGGGGGGGGTGCCTGAAGTTTCAAGCCTTGTGCCGCCACAGCCTGTGACATTTGGACTTGATGCTGGGAAGTCCACGTTAGCTAGGTTATCGTTCTCATTATCCCTCGAACCGTCATCCCCAGCTGCACAAAAGACTGTAACGCCCATAGTAGCAGCTGCCTGGAATGCTTGGTCCATGGCTTGCATGGCCTGAGATGTCCATTCATTCTCTGCTGCACCCCAGCTTACTGATATCACCGTTGGCTTGTTGTTCTTATCGTGAACAGCATTGTTGATGGCATCAATGAACCCTTTGTCTGTGTTGGGAGCGAAATAAACGGCAATCTTCGCCTTAGGTGCTATGGCTCCAGCTACTTCTATATCAAGGACTACTTCTCCGTCTGCCTCGTTTCCAGGTTGGTTGCGTCCACCATCGACTGAGATTGCGGTGACCTTGGGTTGAGTTATTTTAAGCTCCCTGAAATATGCTTGAAGATCCTTAGCTTTGTAACCACAGGGGTCTAGTTCTATGAGTCCTATGCACTCGTTACTTCCATCCAACCCAGTTGGGAAGTCGTAAAGCTTTGCTAACTGGGGCGGAGTATAAGAAACCGACACGGCCCTGGCCTTTACAATCGCTCCTTGCGTTTCAAGGCGAACCGAATGGGGCCTGAACACATGACGATCATCTAGCCCGAAGACACCAACGATGATTGGGGCCAGATCGGCAGGCACTTGGACCGGACCAACACGCCCTCTGTACTTACCAGTTGGGCTATCATACATCGATAGCTTGGTGCCAAATGCCTCACTGAGCTGAGTTACGGTGCCTGATAGGGATATGCTGCTGCTTTCAGGATTTACTTTAACGATGGTCAAGCCATGCTCATGGGCGAATTCTTCTATCTTGGCAAGATCATCGGGATTTAGTGCATTGGCCGTAGCGAGCTCCTCGCGGCTTAAATATTTGCGCTCCTTCAGCGGCTGAGTGCTCATCTCTCTGATTGACGAAGTCTGAGTACCTGCTCCCTTTGAGCGTAGAACAACAGTTACTTCTACAACTTCATTTGGGTCAGGTGTGCCAATGGCCTTGGCATTTTTTACAAGATCGCGTTCGCTTCCCGCGATGGATTTAAGATCTTTACTAACTACCATCTCTAACCACCTTTTATATAGATCACTCCAGATTAAAAAATAAAACTATACCACTCGGTTACTTGCTAGTTAGAATGAGTTTGTGAGGTTTTCCTTTGGTATCAACCTGCAACCTTTGAGCTAGTTCTACAAGGTCCATTGTGCCGAGCTCTTCTGGCACATCAAGAATGGCGGCATACTGACCCTCACTTGGCTTTGGGCCGAACCTAGGACTCAAGATATCGAAGGTTAGGGGCAGAGGAAATCCTGCTGAAATAATTTTACCCTGAGTATCATATAATACATGAGCCTTCATATCGCTACCTCCTTAATATCTGCTTGGCGCCACGATAACTGTTGGCTGGAATAATACTCCTTGGGTTCCATTGTTCTTAAAGTGGACATGGAGGGTTCCCGGGGTCGCCCATTCTTCAACTATCTGAATGCTCGATCCGTCAGGAGAGCCTGCCATTGGAACGGCACTCATCCTCGACCAATAATTCCCATCGAAAATCCAGGTGAACCACCACCAGGTCTCTTGACTTGGCCCAAGAT
Organism: Methanothrix sp.; assembly: GCA_003162615.1. Classification (GTDB taxonomy): domain Archaea; phylum Halobacteriota; class Methanosarcinia; order Methanotrichales; family Methanotrichaceae; genus Fen-7. The sequence goes on from PMNG01000148.1 coordinate 4,530, forward strand.
AAATGGTTCCCCACCGGATGAAATCGACTTCTACGCTCATACTGAATTTCTCCTAATTTGTTAACAGATCTTTTCAGCTCTAGCGTCAAACCCAATTTGGCACTAGCTATCGATGCATAAATATCGCCTTATTTGCCTTCAGCATCTTTAATTATGCAAATTTTAATGTCTCTATTCTAACCTCCTGCCGATATTAACCCTGGTACCAGTATACATTTAGGCAATTTGCCGGCGCTAAGACCTGCGTGTCATATATGTTGTCGTTTTCATGACCGCAGACGACTATTGCACATGCGCGCCCCATGAGCTTATTTGCACCATGGCAGTACCATCTCGGACCAGAGGCGTATGCCGATGAGCCTTGCACGGCGGAAAACCAAGCGCTCACAAACGGAATGCCGATAGCAAGGTTATAGCCGAATGGGTATCCCACATCGTCGTCAATGTACATGATCGTACGATACCCGACAACAGCATGCAGCCCCTTGAAAATATTCCACCAGGGATTTGGCCAATTGGCCGTATCCTCCGGGGCGGGGACTACTTCACAGGAGTGAATGGCCCAGAAACACAGATTTCCTCCAGCACTAGTCCCATACCCGCCTGGGATCGTGTTGATGTCAACCACGTCGCAGCAGTTTTGCAATGTTGTAAAGAGCCACCAGTCCCCATGGGCCTCCGTAAGCGCAACATTGACGCTGTTTACAAAATCGTTTTTGCTGGTTGTGTACTCATATGGATATGCCCAGTAGTACTGAGCATTTGTGAAGTTGGGTGCCAGCGAGGGAATGGCAGTGAGACCGTTCCAGAATTCATTGGCATTCGCCACCCAATTCGGATCGTCGTTGCGTACAACATAGCGACCTACGGTAGGATCATCTTCTTTTACCGGCGCTCGAGGAAGTGGCGGCACCCCTTCGCCGGTCGGCATTGCGGGCATGACTTTTGGGGTTGCGGACAGAATAGGCACAGGCTCTATCCCTTTTTCGATGGGTATATAGCCGATGACGTGACTGTCTATACGACGTTGCCGGGGGTCAGTTTTTGCGGCTTCACTGTGAATGGTCGCGGTGAAACGATACACCGGCTGGATGAAGTCCTGATTACCGTCATAGTATCCCACTTCCACCGTGTTAACAGTAACGTTGCCTCTTGCTGTGGATGGTTCCAATTGTTCCTGTATGGCGGCGGCGATCTGCTCCGGGCTTAGAGAAGGCTTTATCTTGCGATCGATACGCCCCGCCTTCCACTGGCGTGATAATCCAACAATCGTCTCCTTATCGCCGATCGAGATTGACGCCCTTGAACCTGGGCCGAACACTGGGTACTTGCCCACATAGCGAAGGGCGGATACAGAATACAGATAGACCCCCCGACTACCGGCCTTTTCGGTTACAGCGCCTTTCTCGCCACGTTCCAATGTTGCACCGTAGAGAGGGGATGCGGGCCCGGCTACAAACCGAGTGTCATCCTTTGGAAGAATATCTTCGAGGCTGAAATAAGTGAGTGCTACTTTGGCCGCTTGTTCCTCTTTGAGCACTGTCGGCTTAAGTTTGTCGAATAACGGGTGGACTTCATAATGACCGTTCTTGACATCCGCATAGGCAATAACCTGATCCTCATGGCGCGCCACAAGCACATCTGGGCGTTTTTCCATTTTCTCCAAGCGCCCGGCTGTAGGGGCCGCCTTTTTCAGGACGTCGTGAATATATTGCTCGGGCGCCTTAACGGGAGCCAATTTTATTACATGCATCTCTTCGGCGATACGAGGTATCATAGAAACATCGATTTCTATTGTCCCTCTTTGAGCTTGCCCCATTTCTGGTTCGTCGGACATAAAGCTTCCTCACATCATAGTTTACATCATTTAATCCTGTTTTTTGCCACCTTGCCACGCACGATCATTTCTGGATTTTCTCTTATGGTTTCGCGTTTCTCCTGCAGACCGCCTTGGGCAATGTCTTGAAGGTCTTCGAGCAGCTGATCGAGATCGAATCCCGGCGCAAATTTCGGATCAGCAGCCTCTGGAGAGATAATAGCATAAGCCTCGTCTACGCATTCATCCCACCAACCCCATGTCCCCAGCTGGGTGTTGCCCCACGTCAGGACGGTCACATAGTTCTGGTCGTAGGCGGTTGCGTAAACCGCGTGGCCGTCATTCGTCAGGTCTCCGGGTGTCCATGGGTTTCCGTTATTGAAATCATCGATGGCGTTCACCTGAACCTGGAACCCCAGGTAGATACCACCGAAGAGGCTGATGGCCTGCATGACTTGGTCATGTTTGGTAACGTCGATCTTGGCGTAGGCGATGATCTCGTCTCCCTCGAAAGAGTTCTGGCGCCAATAATTGAGAACATCGAGCTCGTTCAAGCCGGTGTCCTGCCCATCAGTCAGGTGGAAGTACAGCTTAACAATATCGTCGGAGGACGGAATCACGTTCTGGCTGATCATTCCCCGATAGACAGTAATCGCATGGGATATACCCGCAATTGTACAGTCCCCGTAGACGTCGTTGCCGTCAATCGGAAATAGCTGGGTTGGATCTGAAATTCCCAAATTCGGGTACACGTCAGATGCCAGAACGTCGTAGGTCTCAGGTGGCGGTGCCAGCTTGGAGATGTAGTCTTTTAGACGGAGCGTTCGATAGTCGTGTTTCGGCGCGTGCTTTCCAAACCTAAAAGTTTTCAACTTAGCCATTTTTCTCACCTTTGAATGGTTAAATTACTACTATCTATCCAAATCTAGCAACAGCTACAGGACTCAGACAGATCCCGTTTTATCGTTGATACAGTACTACTACTATCGCAAGGAAGTTTTACCCCAATCGGGGTTTCGTATATAAAAACTTTACTAAATATCATTATATCTTATGTTACATACTTAGCCGAATACCACTCAATTTATATGCGTCGAATGCCCAAACATATATTGGCCCGGGAGATTATGTTCTACTTCTCGCAAGGAAGTTCATTTTTTCCGGGCTGCATATTGTTGGGAAATTCTGGGTCAAGATGTTCCTTATAGAGCAACGATAAAACGATAGGCTCTATGTGTGGGGGTCTCATCCCCCGCACGCAAACATCACTAGTGTTTAGCTTCCAAAA
>PMNG01000072.1 GCA_003162615.1 Methanothrix sp.
GGAGTTTTCGCTACCCCCGCACCTCGTCTCTATAACCGGGGGTGCATAGACTATTATATCCTAAAAGAGTGGGAAGCCCGAATGACCAGATGCGATAAGTGCAATGCTCGATCCGTAATCTTTCAGAGGTACTCCGGCATGCGCCTGTGCCGGAGCCACTTCGATGAGGACGTTCACCGCAAAGTGCGCGAGGCCCTGCGCGAGACTGGGATCTTCGGCAAGGGCGCGAAGCTCGCCATAGGCCTTGATGGCGGCAAGAGCAGCTCTGCCATGCTTTACATTCTGAAGAACCTGTTCTCGAGAAGAAGGGACATCAAGATGGTTGCAGTTCTGGTGGATGAGGGGATCTTTGGTTACAGATCAGAGATGCTTGCAAACGCTCGCTCTCTGGCAGAGCGGCTGGAGATACCGCACATTACCAAGAGCTTCAAGGATGCATACAAGGCTACAACGGACGAAATTGCCGCTAAAAATTCTTCGGGACCGCCTTGCACTTTCTGCCTAGATATGAAGAGTGCCCTCTTGAACAGATCTTCCTTGGAGCTAAAAGCCGATGTTCTGGTCACTGGCGATACCCTCGACCGCGAGGCCCAGACCATCATGCAGAGCTATCTTCGGGGAGAAGTCGATCGGATTTTCACGCTTCAGCAGCAATACCGCTTTCAGGGAATGGTGCCCGTGATCAAACCCCTTAGAAGGGTTCCGGAGAGGGAAGTCGCCCTTTACGCTGTAACTCATGATCTGTCTCCCTCTGACTCTTGCCCATGCCCCTACATTGGAGATCCCATGAGACAAGAGGTCAAGAAAAGCCTTGAGGACTTTGAAGGAAAACATCCCGGGACGAAGTACTCCCTGTTGCGCAGCATGGAGCGACTGGTCAAACTTAAACCGTAGTCTTCTGGGACGTGGATTTGGGATTGGACCCTCTTGACTTCGGGTTTTTTATAGCGTCAGGGCAAAGCCTTTAAGTGGAGACGGAGATTATTTGCGGGGTGCGCCTCGGTAGCTCAGCTGGCAAGAGCGATTGACTTGTAATCAATAGGTCGCGTGTTCGAATCACGCCCGGGGCTCCTTGACTTTCGGCCGAATTGGGGGAGCGCTGTGGACAAGTTCTTGATGTGTTTCCTGGTCATAGCTCTTGCTTTCTTAGTCTTAGCGGGCCCGATCGCCACGGCCAAGCCATCGTTCTTCGAAGAAAAAAGCACGGGAAGCGATTTGGCGGAGCTGGATGCGTTGCTTTCGGGGGATCACGGCGATGCCAACGGCAGCCGCGAGATATACCAGCTCTATGGTGGGCAAGTAAGGCCAATCCAGCCCAGTATCCCAACAGGTGCGTTGTACGATGTTCCCTATCAAGATTACTTCAACAGCTTCGCCATCTTTGGCGATTTCCTGGGACTGTTCGAGGACGGAAATCTGACACCTCCACAAATAAACAGCACGTGGAGGAAGACGTACCTAGATAGCATTGTCGCGACAGCTCCGAGCGCAAAGGGCAGGATGACCCAAGCCGGGAGTTCTCACCTCCTTAAGCCGCTGCTGATAAACGAGCCGCAATTCTGATCAGAGTCGCCTACTCCTTTTTATGTCCAGCCTCGTTTTGCACCTCGGGCAGGCCTTGGGCTTGGCCACCCTAGTCTCCCAGCGGTAACCACACTTAGCGCACTTTGTCTGTTTCATATATCCACGGTTGTAATAAGAGTATTAATAACTTTCCATTGATATGAATATACTTTCGAATCCAAAGGCAAAGCCTAAAATAAAGGGCTACAGCAATTAGGGGATTCTATGAGCGAGATTCTGGAGATCCTGTCTGAGAACGCCAGGGCCACTCCTGCGGAGATTGCGACCCTCCTGGGGCTATCCGAGGAGGACGTAGCCCGCGAGATAAAAGATCTGGAGGACTCCGGTGTCATAAAGAAATATATCACCCTGATAAACTGGGAGAAGCTGGAGGGCTCGTATGTGTTCGCCGTGATAGAGCTGAAGGTGTCCTTACAGCGCAAAACCGGTTACGACTCTGTAGCAGAAAGGATCGCCAGGTTCTCAGAGGTAGATTCGGTCAGGCTAATCTCAGGAGATCACGACCTCCAGATAACTGTGAGAGGGAAGTCCATGAAGGATGTGGCATTCTTCGTGGCTGAGAAGATCGCGACCTTGGATGGGGTTCAATCGACCTGCACTCATTTCATATTGAAGAGCTATAAAGAGCACGGCGTAATACTCACAGATAGGCCAAAGCCGAAGAGGTTGGTGGTCACCCCATGAAGCAGCACCAGAAAGAGATTCACGCCTTCAATCCCGAGTCTTACGTTGCATCGACAGTAAAAGCCATGCCCCCCTCTGGGATCAGGAAGTTCTTCGACCTGGTTAACGAGATGGAGGGAGCAATCTCCTTGGGGGTGGGCGAGCCGGACTTCGTGACCCCATGGCACATCAGAGAGGCGTGCATATACTCACTTGAGTCCGGCATGACCTCGTACACCTCCAATAAAGGGATGCCCGAGCTTCGGGATCGCATCTCCGAGCAGATGAAGAGGGAAGCCGGCCTAGAGTACGATCCCGTAGAGGAGATACTAATAACTACGGGGGTAAGCGAGGCGGTGGATCTCGCCTTCCGGGCGACCCTCAACCCCGGCGATGAGGTGATAGTTCCTGAGCCGTGTTACGTGGCCTATGTTCCGGACATCGTACTCGCAGGGGGCGTTCCGGTTACGGTGACCACAAGGCTTTCTGACCTGTTCAAGGTCCGGCCGGAGGAGATCTCTCGAGCTTTGACAAGGCGTTCCAAGGCACTAATACTCAGCTATCCAAACAACCCCACGGGGGCCATCATGAGCAGAGAAGACTTGGAGGAGCTTGCCGACGTAGTAGTAGAGAACGACCTAATGGTAGTATCCGATGAGGTGTACGGTAAATTAACCTACTCTGGCAGGCACGTCAGCTTCGCCCAGCTTGAAGGGATGCAGGATCGGACCATCGTCCTTAATGGGCTCTCCAAATCCCATGCCATGACAGGATGGAGGGTCGGCTTTGCGCTTGGCAATTCCGCCCTTGTCTCGGCCATGACCAAGATTCATCAGTACACTATGCTGTGCGCGCCGGTCATGGCTCAGGTGGCAGCTCTCGAAGCCCTGCAGAAGGGAGAGGACGGAATGCTTGCTATGAAGCACGAGTACGATCTGCGCCGCAGGCTGTTCGTCTCAGGGCTGAACCGAATAGGCCTGGACTGTTTCGAGCCCCAGGGAGCCTTCTACGCTTTCCCGTCAGTGAAAGAGACTGGTCTTACATCTGAGGCATTTGCCGAGCAGCTACTGAAAAAGCAAAAGGTAGCTGTGGTCCCGGGTAACGTTTTTGGCGCTGGCGGCGAAGGTTTTCTCAGGTGCTCCTACGCCACATCCAGGGAGGAGCTGATCGAGGCCCTGGATCGAATGGAGACCTTCCTGAAAGGCCTTTAAGATATGCTAAAATCCCGTCTGCCGACGGAGCGAACCGACAGTGTGCTGTGCTGGTTCTCTGCCTTGGGCCTTGGTCCTAACTATTGGACAATGCTGTCTCTTGTGCCCGCTTCTGTCGGTTTTCTGGCTCTAGCCAGCCATCGACTGGCCGCCGGCCTAGTTTTATTTGCAGCCTCCGGGTTCATCGATATGGTGGACGGAGCTGTGGCCAGGGTCACCAACAGCTCAACAGCTTCAGGAGCTTTCATCGACGGTGTCATGGACAGGTATGTAGAACTCTTACTCTGTCTTGGGCTGACCCTTTACCTTGGCCCCGAAGCTTACCTACTGCTCCCCATTCCATTCTGGATGGTGCTGATGATCTTCGGGTCGGTCATGACGAGCTTTGTCCGGGCTTATGCCGATCACCGAGGAGTCTTGAAAGATCCACTTCTTCAGAAGAGGATGGGCGGGCTTCTGGAGAGGGCCGAGAGGCTCATAGTCCTGTACCTGGGAATGCTCCTGGGTATCTTCGATGAGAACTGGCTCTTGTGGGCTATCATAGTGGTGGCAGTCCTATCCAATGTCACAGCGGTACAGAGGATCATCTTCGCCGTCCGTCGTGGCAGATAGGAGAAATGGACTTCAGATTTAAATACTATCTAAAAACTGTAATTATTTATTTCAATTTTCTATTAAATATATATCTATGATCGATACGGTTCAGTTATCTTTCATTTAATCATAAACTTAAAGGAAACTGGTAAAGTATTTATATAACTTCTTCTTAATCATTATATCATGAACTTAAATTTTGAAGGGGTGTATAGCAATGAACGATAAAATGGAGGGAAGATGGGCAGTCGGCCGAGCAATAACGACGTCCCTCGTGCTGGCTGTATTTTTCCTGTTTGTTTCAGGGGCATTTGCCACAGACTCTAGTGTCATCCAGGGAATGATCGACAACGCTTCTCCCGGAGATGTTATTCAAGTACCACAAGACACCTATACGGGAAGTATAATCGTCAATCAATCGATTATTCTGGAGGGTATTGACAACCCTGTGCTTGTTAATGCCTCCCCAAGTCTAGTTAGTGCCTCCTCAAGTCTAGTTAATGCCTCTCCCGTGGTTGACGTAACGGGCGATGGCTCCGGCTCTACAATCACAGGGTTCAACATAACCGGCTCAGGGACAGCCGTGCTTGTCGAGGGTCCCGATGCAGCTAACGTCGCCCTGGTTTACAATAATATATATCGTAATGGCGTAGGGCTTAACGCGTCTGATTTTGGTACATGCCTGGACAACGAGCCGTATACATTGAACTTCTGGGGAGAGAACGGCACTGGTCCACAAAGAGGCAAAGATGGTGCATCTACAATCATTAACGGCCAGTCTAACTTAAAGGTAAACAACAAAGCCAGCAGCAAGGTCGCCAGCAAAGTCAAGGGTACAAACAGTAAAGTCAATGGCAATGCCAATTCCAAGCCCAAAACCAAGGCAAACAGCAAGGTTGGCAGTGTAGTCTATACCAACAATGGGATTGATGGATTTGCGGATGATTCAGCGTGGCTTACAGCTGGTGTCATCAACGGGAAAGTCATCAGCGCAATCGATTGTACGTCTGATGATCTTGTCCTGCTCAACCCAGATGCGGGGGTTGACGTCAGCATCTTCGGGGCATTTGACCCTTCCTGCATTGTAGGGTCAGCCGCATACCTGGGAACGCCCTATGGGACGATCCCATCTGGATTGGGAGTTGCAATAAGATACGTTGATGTCTTTGTGAAGGGTGACAACGCGGACGAAGCCAGGGTGAACATCAGCTATACGCCCGAGGAGGTCGCGGATGCAGGAGTCCTTGAGGATTCCCTGACGCCTTACCTATGGACTGGCACAACCTGGAGAAGTCCGATCGATGGAACTTTGATACGAGACCCAGATAATGGTGTAGTGAGCGGAAACTTCTCCACGCAGAGCCTGAGCGGCCAGCCTATAGCCCTGATCGGTAGGAGTTACGAAGTCACCTTTGTTCCAAAAGCAGACCCGACAAAGCAAATCTCGACCAACCCAGTGTTGGACATCACCATAGATTCGGCAACTAACATCGGTGCTGTGTATTACCAGCTTGACGGACACGCCAGTAACGGATGGAAGCTGATAGAGAATGTCGGCGGCAACACCTGGCAGAACCCCAGTTGGGCCATCTCTGATGCAGATTGGGCGAACGTGACCAACGGAACCCATACCTTCTACTTCAATTTCACCAGGGATAGCCTGCCTCCCGTGGGGGGAGACGGGGAGATAAGCTGGCAGTTCACCAAGGGCGGTAACGTACCGCCTGTCAGCCCGATAGTTATCACCAGCCCCAAGGCAGGCGACACGCTTACCCGTGCGCCATGGAAGATAACCTGGACAATGCCAACACCAGAGAATGTGCTGTCCGTTGACCTGTGGTTCGCTAGGGACGGGGACTTCACCATGAGGGGAGGTTTGAACAACCCGCTCCACCTGGCAACTCTAGGAGCCGATACAAGCTACCTGTGGAGGTCGCCGAACTTCCAGACCGACACAGCGAAGATTGCGGCGGTCGTAACCTACAACGACGGAACTCAGTTCGTAGGATTCAGCGACAACTTCAGCCTAGCCAAGGGTTACTCCTTCCACGCCTACAAGCCGACTCCTAAGACGCCCTGGCAGTTAGGCTCAGGTATCTCCCGGGCTGTGATCGTCATCGGATCGTGGTTCAAATCACCACACATCCCATACGTCATCGGATAAAACCAATCGGCCCACAAAACCTGTGGGCCCTCTTATTTTTCCTCTGTTTTCCTGGCCTTAATCTCAGGTCCATTGGTTGCTCAATTGCTATGAGCAAGTTGAAAAGACTATACAGTTCGTTAATGAATCCTAGTATCGAAAACTGATGCTTCACAACGAGATTAAGAACCTTAAGTTGAGAATGATGAAGTGGATTAGAGCAGATCGAGGGTCTCTTTGCCCGACATTCCTACCTTGATTCCGAGCCTCGTTGCGGCGCTGTTGGCGTCTTTTATTACTCCGTCCAACAGGTCGTCTATCGTGGCAATGGAGCTGCCGCGAGTTGGCTTGACCCTGGCGGCTGGATAGCCGAAGTTATTCAGGGCAGCCACGTCAAATGCCTCGCAGCCTACCATTCCCACGTCAGTGACCACATTGACCAGGTTGACCTTGCCTAGAGTGATGACGTATCCATCGGCCTGCTTACCGGCCATCTGTACCTTTGTGTGAATCATCTCAATTGCTTCTCTTAGTTCGTCTCTTCGAGTCGATACAGTTCCTGCAGCTTGATTATACTGTTAAGGCGCAGAAAGATGATAAAGACTCTGTTTTGGGCAATAACTGATTAATCGGTTATGAAGCTAACACAGCAGAAAGCTAACCACTGCCCAGCTGCCTCCTATGAGATACCACTCGCACGGCACACAATATATCCACTCCTTTGAATCGGTGTCTAGAATTGAGTTTGAGAAGTACATCACATAGTTCGGTCCGGGCAGTGGTCCAGGCCGAAGACGTGACCGAGTTCGTGCACGGTCTTCTTGAGAACTCTGCGCTTGAACAGGTCTGCGTCCTCCGGCAATCTGTAGAATTCTGACCTGAGACGCGTGAGGGGGATCAAAGCTTTCTGATCGCGTGCCAGGCCGAATGTAAGTAAGGCCATCAACGTAAGAGTTTTGTCGTATGCGTTTTGGAACTTCAGTCGGCTGAAGAAACTTCATTGGATAGAGTGGAATATGCTCCACAGCAGGAGTTCAACATTCCCGGATCGATAGGGCAGATGGGTTATAGATGTACCATTTCTGATTTTGAGTAATATTTTCGATCTCTTGTCGAATCAACTTCGGAATTCTTGATACAGACTTAGGCCTGCTTGTGGATGGCCGCGCGGATAATAAGGTCTAGTTCATCGGCGGTTCTCATCAGCTCCTCGTCCCCAAGGCCTTTCAGCTTGGAGACGTCTCGGCGGAGAGGGCCCAGCTCAAGCTCTGAGCCGTTATTTTTCGAACTGAGGAGTTCTCTGAGCCGTTCCGCCTTGCGTTGGTGAACTCCGGGTGCCCTGAGCGCATCTATCAGGGATTTCAGGCCGAGGGTTACCTTTCTGCCCCGGGATGTTAGCTCCAAGTACCTGACTCGCCCTTCCGGGCGAGCACGAATCAGCCCTTGCTCTTCCAACTGGGAGAGTATGTTGGAAGTATAGGGAAAGGTGGAGTCGATCTGTTTGGACACCAAGGCCGCATAAGCCGGATCGAGCTCCCCTACAGCCAGCAGGGCAAGGGTTGGCTTTTCCCGGAGGAAGAGCCAATCCAGGGATTCCGTCATGCTCTACACTGAGGCAGTGGCAGCCTCTATCGGTGAGGGCACAATCATGGTGCCGTTAAGGGCAGCTTTCGGTACGATTATAACGACAGGCTTGTTAAAGTCGGTATAGGTCTCTATGCTGTCCGAGGCAAGTGTTACTTCGACAAGCTTCATAGTCTGGTTGAGCCTCTGGATGTTTCCTTGGTTGTCGACGACACCAGTGATGTTTGGTATCATTTGTATGTTCATAGTGTGCTGGTATTTCTTGAGCAGGTTGTTGTCCTTCTCTACCCATGCCGTGTTCTCATTTTTGCTGCTCTTGAGCAGATCGGTCTGGTTGGCCTCTGGAACGAAAGGATACAGAGCGCGGACAAGCAAGTTGTACTCAGCTCCCAAATAGGTCTGGTTGTCCAAGATCAGGCTGAGTTTGTAACAGTCTTTTCCATCGACGCTCTCGGATCCGATTACCACCGCTTGGGTTTGATTAATGGAGATCGCCCTCGATTTCATTATATCGAAGCTCCCCCTGGCCCAAATGGCTTCTGCCGATTCTGGGGCCTTTAGCTGAGTCCAGTTGCCGTTCTGGAAGACATAGGTGATGTTCCCTATGTTGTACTCTGTGCTCTCAGAGTTCCCCACGATTGGTGACCCTGTTGGGCCTTGTATTATGCTTGTAGTGGAGACGTTCGCCTCTGCTTTCCTGCCCGCCAGATCGATGGATGCTGTAACATCTGTATCGTCTGAGCGTGAAGTTGTATTGTAACTGTCGGTGATATTATTTTTTACCAAATCCCTTATAGATCCCGTCTGGTTGTCCGATATTGTAAAGCTGTAAGCGCTAAGATTTGCTGCAGAATGGTTCAACGAGGTCTTGATTGCATCAGAACTGGGTGCCTTCTCTGTGCAGCCAGATAAGGCCACAGTGATTATAGCCAAAGCCAATATCAGTCTCTTCATCTCATTATCTCCAATGACATAAATTGTCCGGATGGCGATTCGCCCCAGTCCGGCTTCTCTTACGCTTCATAAATAGAGCACAGGCTTAAATCTCTTGCGATTTCGCACGAACTTCCGTTAATCATAGCACCTGGCGTCATAGATTAGCCTGCTGGTTTGAAGCTCTCCCCGGTGATCCGCTCGTACAGCTCTACGTAGATCTTGCTGGTCTGGTCTATGACCTCTGCCGGCAGCCTCGGTATGTTCGGCTCGGCTTGTCCCTTCGACCTGGCAGCGTAAAGATCGTCCTTGTATCCGGTCTTTCTGTAATACTGGCGGACGTACTCCTTGGATAGGTCCACGAACTCTCCTTGATCGTACCTGGCCTTATCCCAGAACCTGTCCTCATCGGCGGTCCCGTAAACGTCTACGACCATTATCTGTCGGTCCACGTCGAAGGCCAGCTCCTTCTTGCCGTCAACGTGAATAAGGCCGCGAGGCTCAACGCTCTTTCTTATGTCGTCGTCTATCCGGAGCACGATCTCACGAGCATCCACATATTCGGAGGGAGAGAGTCCGGAAAGCTGGAGAGCGCTTGCTTTGTCGAGGAGACGGTCGGTCTTCTCTAGCTTGGTCGACACCTCTATGAAAGGCTCGGGCAGCAGTTCGCCGTACTCGACCTGATGACCTGGAGCAAAGCCCAAGGACTCAGGCGAGACTTCTCCTGCTTTTACTCGGTCGTGAAGGGAACCAGCCACGTACCAGCGGCAAATGAACTCTAGGGGAATCAGGTGGCACCTGGAATTTGATGTGATCTTCTCGGGCTTGACGATGTCCACTTTCTTGACAAGCATTCCATTGGGTGGCAGATACTCCAGGAAGTGGTTCCGGATCCCCATCTTGCTCGCCCGGTTGAACCAGTAGACGCCCTCTCTGCAGAGGGTCTCCCCCTTGTAGGGTATGAGGCTCGGGATGACCTTGTCGAAGACGGAGATGTTGTCTGTAAATCTGAACTCCAGCTTATCGCCCAAATCGTAGGCAGCCTTGACCTTTCCCTTCATCAGAAGCTTGCGATCCATCGGGCTGATTTAGGTCCGGAGAAGATGATAATCTTTGCGTTTGCAGTTCCTCAACAGTATTTGGACAAAATATAGAACGGATTATATGATTTACTCTAAATTATGATTTATCTAAAAATCTGATTTATCTAGAATTCTAAAAAAGACCAAAAAGAAAGGAGGAGTTAGGGCTTAATCGAAGTCCTCTCCGCCCATGCCGCCCGGCATTCCGCCTGGTCCGCCAGCGCCTGGCATACCGCCCGGTCCGCCTGATTTGGAGGCGATGACGTCGTCGATCCGCAGGATCATGACTGCTGCCTCGGCTGCCGACTGAATAGCCTGGGTCTTGACCCTCAGGGGCTCGACCACTCCGAGGTTAAGCATGTCCACCGGCTTGCCGGTCTCCATGTCGAGACCTGAGCTCTTTACGCCCTTCTCGTGCTGGCTTCTAAGGGACACCAGAGAGTCTATCTGGTCTAGGCCAGCGTTCTCGGCAAGGGTCTTTGGAATTACTTCCATTGCATCTGCAAAGGCCTCAATGGCTAGCTGCTCACGGCCGCCCACTGTTGCCGCGTACTCCCGCAGCCTCAGGGCCAGCTCAACCTCTGGAGCGCCGCCGCCTGGGACCAGCATCTTGTCCTCTACAACAACGCCCACAACGCGAATGGCATCGTTCATGGCCCTCTCCAGCTCGTCCACGACGTGCTCAGTGCCGCCGCGGAGGATGATGGAGACGGACTTGGGGTTGGTGCACTCCTCTACGAAGGTCATCTTATCGTCGCCGATCTTCCTCTCCTCGACGAGGCCTGCCTTGCCGAGGTCGTCCTTGGTCAGCTCGTGGATGCTGGTGACGATCCTGCCGCCTGTTGCACGCGCGAGCTTCTCCATGTCGCTCTTCTTTACGCGGCGAACGGTGTAGATTCCGGCCTTGGCCAGGAAGTGCTGGGCCAGGTCGTCGATGCCCTTCTGGGCGAATACAACGTTGGCTCCAGTCTTGACGATGTTCTCGACCATGCCCTTGAGCATGACCTCTTCCTGGTCCAGGAATGCCTGGAGCTGGTCAGGGGAGGTGATCTCGATCTTCGCGTCGACCTCAGTCTTCTCGATCTCCACCGGAGCGTTGAGCAGAGCGATCTGTGCGCCTGTTACCTTCTTTGGCATGTTGGGGTGGAGTCTTTCCTTGTCGACCACTACGCCCTCAACAAGCTGGGAGTCGGTGATTCCAGCGCCTACCTTCTTCTCTACGGTGATGTTGTCGGTATCGACTGTTCCGTCCTCGTCGATCACTGCCTTGACTGCCTTTACAGCGAGGCCGGCCAGATCGCCCCTGGATGTGCCCGACCCCTTGCCGGTCATCGCCGTAATTGCGATCTTCTTCAGCAGCTCTTCATCCTTGACTGTGACCTTAACAGCTATGGACTTCAGGATCTCGATGGCCTTGTCTGTGGCATCTCTGTAACCGGCAGCGATCACTGTGGGGTGAATCTCCTGGTCCAGAAGGGCCTCGGCCTGCTTGAGCAGCTCTCCGGCCACGACCACTGCTGTAGTGGTGCCGTCTCCAACCTCAGCGTCCTGGGTCTTGGCAATCTCCACCATCATCTTGGCCGCGGGGTGCTCGATGTCCATCTCCTTGAGGATGGTGACACCGTCGTTGGTGATTACAACATCGCCCATGGTGTCAACGAGCATCTTGTCCATGCCCTTGGGGCCCAGAGTTGTCCTGACTGCTCCAGCCACTGCCTTGGCAGCCATGATGTTCGACCTCTGTGCTTCACGTCCGGCAGTCCTCTGGCTGCCTTCCTTCAGAATGAGTACGGGTGTTCCACCTAGTTGTCCAGCCATTCAATTTCCTCCAATATTCGTATTATCGAAACGATTTAGCGGGTGTTTGAACTTCTATATAAAAGCATCGGGCGAAGGTTCTGTTGCATTAAGGGTTGTTCGCAGGGGGTGGTGCATTGGGGTTTGTGAGTAAGAAAGATATTCACAGATGTATTACTTAATGCTAAGTCAACTCTTTAATAATAAAATAGCTTTTAGATTATTTTAATTTTGCGACAACGCTGAAATTTCTTTAAGATATTCAGGCAATCTCTCTTTTGCAACTCCTAAATCAGAAAAAGACTTGCCGGATATATCAAGCAGTTTTGGGACAACCCTAGATGATAGAGTACTTTCTTCTTCAAAGATTATAATCGACGTGTTTTTTACCCCCCAATTCTCGAACTTTAATAATGTTATAGTAGCGTCTCTACATTTGTCATCATTATTTACTCCGAAAATAAGAACTGGCCTTCTAATAGGTACACAGCAATCTACTTTATACCTTCCATTGGGATCTTTATTCGTTTCCACGTAATCGAATACGGCACGATTTCCTAAGAGCCCTTTAAGGAATTCAATAAATTCTTGTAGAAATAACGATTTTAGCCTATCCTTTCTCAAGAAAGTTAAATCTGTTATTTTACTTAAGCCTTGTAGAAAAGTAAATAACATATCTCCAAGTTGCTCACCAGCAAGAGGTAATATCAACTCTCCGTTAGAGTTAATTATATAGTTCATCGATAATATATTCTCTAAAATCTTTTTCTTTGTTCCTTTGGACAGATCTAAATCGTTATAAGAAAGGTGCATGAATGTATGACCTTCGTCGCTTAAATACCGTCCTCGATCATTCTCTTTTAGAACAATTTTGATTGCATCGCCATCTGGAAAAGTAAATGGCGTATCTATGATTATTCTATTGTCTCCACTGTGAATAAACGATATTGCCTCACATATTTGCTTCTTAAGAAGCTCGTCTGATAATGGTATATCCATTTTTCACACTCTGATAATTGAGGTGAGTTGAGATATGAGCATATCTTTCCCCTTCAAGTTACAATCTGACCTCATTAAAGCAAATGCGTCTATCCAATTATTATATAAAGTCGTCTCTTCAGCATACCCATCAATCTCATCGAATTTCATTTGATATCTTTCAGTTCCTGTATGGATGTGGAACGAGCGTATCTTAATACGTTCTATTTTATTTGTGTGGGGATGTATTCCATTATATCTCCTAAGTATATAGCGAATACCGTTTCTATCAACATACATTAATATTATAGAGAAGTCCGTTTTATCTATGATATTGAGTTTAACCGTAATTACGAAAGTTTTATCTGACTTTGGGCCTCTTATCCATATATCGCATTCTTTATATGATTGATTTGATTTATTTTTTAATTTCATTAATTGTCTATAGAGGATTTCGAAAAACC
>PMNG01000125.1 GCA_003162615.1 Methanothrix sp.
TTCTATGAATGGGCACTAGTTATCTTTCCTTCTGTCCAGAACACCCGCACGATAGCCATAAGAGCCAATCCTGCGGCGTAAATTTGTTCGGGTGTTAATGGAAAGTCGATACCTGTAGCCTTCAAACTCTGTTGCAGAATTACGGTGATAGCGAAAATCGCTATCTCCTTAGAGCCGAGAACTGCATCACCCATTTCAAACACCTCTCAAAAACTGAACTGTCCTGCGTTTAAGAATCGAGCGCCGGTTAGAGTCCAGAAATCCGCTGCGTGGTTATTGTTCAGATACCAATAGGGCAAATAGTAATACCCGCGTTTGTCGGGTCTACCTGTAGCGCCCCACGAATTTTTAATAACCAAAGCGCCTTTCATGTCGTCATAGCCGACTGCTAAGACTGCATGACCTCCTACTATTGTATCTCCTGCGCCCGGTATCTCGAATATCCCTGTTTTTGGTGCTGTGCCATAGTTCGAGAACACATCAAACCCGAATTCCATAGGAGCGCCAGCGGCCAGGACTGCCTTAACTGCCTGTAGTTTGTCGCCTATGCCGGGTTTGTCGATCAATGCGTAAGTCGTACCCTGCCAGTTCAAGGCGGCTAGGCAACAGTCCATCGGTGGAGCTTGACCGAACTTCGTTACATTGTAGGGCCATGTAATACCCTTCAGGCTGCTAACCTCGGGAGGTACGCCAAAGATGGCCCCTGCTCCTACTGTGCCTCGAATAGAGGACCCTGTGTCCTGAGAAACCGGCGATCCTTCAAGCTCCCTAGTCTTGTAGTAAGTGTGCAGCCTTGAAGCGACAAAGGTAATCCCGAAATTCTTCTTGATGTACCACCCAAGAAGGCCAGCGTAAGCGTTGGCGGTGCAGCTCCCTAAAGGTCCCTGATCGACTACAGGGACATCAAAGGCGCTGAGGTCTACGCTTTGAGGCATTACCGCGCCGGTGCATAGGGCGCTCAAGAGTGTCCTAGAGGTTGGATGATCTAGGCCGAAGTCCTTTTCTGAAGGGAGCTGCCTGAGCCATCCAAATGGTGTAACCTGTGGTCCATCGCTCATGGAACCACCACAGGCGGTTTATGTGGCCTCTTGCTTTCGGCTATCTCGGGGTCAATGCCATACTTGAGCATGTACTGATATCTGTCTAGCAGCTCGCTCCCATCTCCCGGCCTGTATTTGGTCTTGCCATTGATGGTTACTGAGCCGTTCGGCTCGGCTGCTATCCTTTCGTCCAATAGGGGAACGCAAGGGTTCCAATCCGGGTTATCTTCCTGCTGAACTACCCACTTCTGAAACGCTGGGAAATCGGTAGGCATGTTGGGGTCCATGACTAGGGCTGTAGAACAGTATGGACAGCCGACAAGAACCCGACCTAGCGTTTCGCCTAGCTTTTCGTGCATTATTCCCCGGACGATCTGAGTAGCCGAAATCTTAACCACCTGATCGCAACAGGGAACCATTACTTCTATTTCTTCTGTCATATTCTTATACTCCATTTAACCGGCCAAGTAACAATGAACTAAAAAGACTCGGCCAGAAAGTCCACTGCTAGAATCATCTGAAATTATTTCGTAATCTTTGTCGTCTTTTCTAATGATCGCCTCCCCGGTGATGCAGCCGGTATCTTTGGTCAAGATGTCAGCAGAGGCAAGCCGCCAAGTGTTATCATCAACCTGAATACGCCGGTGTTTCGAGTTCCACCGACACAAGATAGGTTTCAGAGTTTCTTTGAGAATCGGAGCGCCGTTAGTATCGGTTGCAGTGACGATGATAGTACAATCGAGATCAGTAGTTTCAAGCTTCGGTTTCGATGAAAGAAAGGTAGTCGATTGCCTTTTTTGGCCCGTAAGTGAAAAATCGAGTGTTTCAGTCCCATTGATGATAACTTGCCCTAGACACCGGGTATGTCCCTTTGATGCCAGGACCTTGACCCAAAGCCTGATTCGGCCCGGTGGCGGGTCGTCCAGGGCTAACGTGCCTGAGCCTACCGCGTTGAAGAGCGGCCAAGGTTCCTTAGTAACCCTAGTCACTTTTACCTTTAAGCCAGGGACCATTTAGACCGCCTTGGGTCGCCTTTCGACATATCGAGCCAGGATTTGCCGGGCTTTCATGCTGTGGATGTGGTACTTTTCATAGAACGACTTGCCCAAAGACTCAGAGTAGGCCCCGGCGATGCTGTAATTTGTGACTCCCTGATTCTTCATATTCTGGCGGTCTACGTTGTCCACGTCAGAGTCGAAAATGACATCAGCAAGAGCCTCAAGGATCGTAGCAGTTTTGATATCTGGCGGCACTATGGGAAATCCGGTTCTGTTCAAGGGTCCTACTCCCATATCCCAATAAACGATTACACCGTCAATAAAGCGAGGAAATTCTAATATTTGAATAATCCCATCGCCATTAATATCTATCTGCTTGCCACTGATTAACCATACCGGCTCAAACCTTCGGCCTCGAAGTGGCAAAGAGTCAATCGCTGCGGTCGCTGCGTAAAGGTAGGCTAACTTCTCGTCGTCGTCGGTGATAGCGTCCCAAAGTGCCCAATCAGAGGCGGGCCGAGTCTCAAGGAAAGCGTCGGCCTCTTCGACTGTCGCATATGTGGGATCAGGGTTGACAGGGACGAAATCAGGATCAGGATAATTCGGGTAGGGGTAACTCATTTGAAAGCCTCGTAAACTTTGAACCTTGCCGTTTCACCCATCGGGTCAGATTCCGGGTCATCCCATTCTACCAAGGCTTGCACCTTGTAGGTCCCTTTGATATCGAGATCTCCCGCCTTAGTCGTGTATTGGATCTTGTCAGTGTCTAAGTACCGGGTTGCTGTCCACTCTTTCAGGACTCCATCAGGCTTTTTAACCAAAATTTTTAGGGTGTTGGCTGAGGCTATATCTAGGCCCGGCAACTCTAGCGGGTTTGCGTTTAGCCTGATGATTACGCCAACACGACCTACGTAAATTTTGGACATTCAACCCCTTACGACAGGGTGAGCAGAGAATCCCCGAAATCCACCGTGAAAGTCTCGCCTTCGAGCGTGGTAACTGAAGCGCCGTAGTCGAAGTAGGCTAACAATGGGTCAGCGTCGGGCGTTGTGGGCGTGTCGTTGTAAATGACTGCATACCTGAAGGGTCCAAATGAGCCATTCACAGCCGTAAATACGACATCTGTAGCCGTCATGGTCCCAACGCCGCCCGTTTGTGAATAGCCTTGCTGAATATCGGCGGCTGCGTAGCCGTTCTGCTCGGTGATCCCGGCAAGATCAGCCTTCTTTACATGGGTCGCTGCGTCTGGTGTGTTGTTCGTCAGGTATACTTTGAAAACATGCCCGCCTGAGGCGCTTGCTTGGAGTTTATGAACTCCCTTACCTAGAGCGTCTATAAAGCTCTGAAATTTTACGAAGGTTGCCGCTGGCATTAGTTAAACACCTCTCAAAAGATTTTGCTCTTCGATGGCGGCAGATAGCGATTATTAAACTTGGGATTCTTGATCTGTCGTATTCGAAATCTGACTGTCCAATTCTATTACTTCTGTTATCTCGCTGTCCAGCTCGATAACTTCCATCCAAACCCTTTCAATGAATAAACCGACATCAGAGCCAATTAAGACAAACTCGCCTGATGCTGCATTGATAACGCTGTCTTTCAATAGCCTTACTGCATAACCGGATACAAAGTAGCTACCCGACCCGGCCCGGATCTTGCGACCTGTTCTTAGACTTATGTCGCTCCCTATTATCGAGTAGATGCCCGCGCCCAAATGGATTATTCGACCGCGTTTAAGGTGTACGACCTTGCCGGTTAGGTGATAACCGCCAGAGCCTACCTTTATCTTTGAGCCTCTAAGCAGCCCTACATCCTGGCCGAGTAGGTCAAAGCTGCCCGAGCTTAATATTATTGTGCGGCCTTTATTTAGGTCTACATTGGACCCGATCAAACTAAATGAACCCGGTGATAAGGATATTTTGCGCCCTCTAAGCAGGGCGACTAGCTGGCCGTCCAGCTCCAAGGACCCGGACCCGAGCTTTAAGGTTCGGCCCTTGTTAAGCGATAGGTCGAACCCTGCTAGGTCGATCTCGCCCGAGTCTAGGGAGATCTTGCGGCCTCGAAGGAGGGGTACAAGTTGGCCGTCTAGCTCAAGTGAACCCGAGCCGATCCTAAAGATTCTGTCAAAGATAAGCCCTACTTCTGAGCCGTCCAGGGTGAAAATGCCCGAGTCTAGCAAGATTATTCGGCCTTTGTTCAGGCCAACATCAAACCCGAGCAATTCAAGAGAACCGCTATCAAGCGATAGAGTGCGCCCTTTGTTAAGGCCAACGTCAAAACCGGCCAAACTTAGAGATCCTGAGTTTATGCCCAAAATCCAGGTTTTCGAGAGTCCTACGTTTTGGCCCTCTAAGGCGAACTCGCCCGAGGCAGGAACTATTAAAGAGTCTTTCTTAAGTCCTACATCTGAGCCATCTACTTCGAGCGTGCCCGAGTCTAACGAAATGGTCCTGCCACGATAGAGGCCCAAATCTGAGCCTTCAAGGGAGATATCGCCGGATTCTGGCGATAAGAGCCACGTTTTCAGTAGCCCTAAAGCCTGTCCGTCTAAAACTACCTCCCCTAAGCCGGGAACTATCAAGGAGTCTTTCTTTAGGATGAGGTCTTGCCCATCTAAGACGTACTCCCCGGACCCGAGCGAAATTATCCTGCCTTTGATGAGGTGGATATCTTCGCCCTCAAGCTCAAAGGACCCTGAGCCTAGTACGAATAATCGGCCTTTGTTCAAGCCTACATCTGAGCCATCCAGAGAGAAGGCTCCGGACTCGGGCACGATAAGCGAGTCATGTTTAAGGGTAACGTCAGAGCCTTCAAAGGAGTAAGGCCCTGAGCCGAGGAAGATAGCCGCGTCTCTCTTCAGGGTAAGGTCCTGGCCCGAGAGTGAGACTGCAAACCCTGATATTTTGAAGTAGTCTATCGAGGCCCAAACTAGGCTTAAAGCGCCTGATCCGAGCTTGAAATAGTCTATCAAGGGCCAATCAAGTTCAAAAGCCCCGGACTCTAGGACTATCAGGCTGTCTTTCTTCAGGGTGACATCTGAGCCATCTATTTCGACGGCCCCGGCTGCTAGGTCGAAGAATGGGATAACGGGCCATCCTATCTCGAAGGTGCCCGACTCGCAGCTTAGGACGTAATTGTTAAGAGGCGTGCCCTTACTTTCTTCAGCTCCGGGTGTGGTCCATGCCGGCTCAGGATAAATGTAAGCCCTGATCCAAACATTATCAAGCCAATAGGTCGAAAGGGTTTGAGCTGAAAGGAAAGTCCCGGCTAATATGGAGTTTGACCCTGAAATCGGATTACCGTTAGTGTCGTATAAGTCAGCAACGCCCTTATCGCCGTCCTTGAAGAATAAGAACCGGGTCTTTGAGTTGATGACATCAAAGGCTATTTCGAACTCTGTCCAGGTGTTAGCAACTATGCTAACGTCAGTCGGTAAGGGCAACCATGCGGCCCCACCTGCGAAAGTAAGTATTTGGCCGTCCCAATTGATATCTAGCGCCCCGATAGTATCCCAATAACTATCAATGCCTTCAAGGAACCATACACCGTTATTCCCATCCCAATAGAGCCAACCGTGAATCGCTACGTTTCTGAAAACTCCATTTATAAATGCTTTATATAGCACGTTGTCAGGGTCCGAGCCGGGAACTGCCTTACCTGAATAGCTGCCATACTTTGCGACTGTATCATCTTGGCTCCAACATGATCCCGCATGATCCCAATTTCCTAGACCGTATTCGAAATCACAGCAGAAGGGGAGAAGCCACATTCCGCTATAATCCCAAAGATATCCGGGGTCGGTTTGGCCGTAATAAATATAAATGCCTGAACAATAATCAGGATGAGCGATTAACTGAACATACCAAGGCCCGGTATCGCTTTCTCTGTAGAATGAGAACCATTGACCAAACCAAGGCCCGAGGGCATCACAAATCATTATATCGGTTTTCAGGTCAACGCAATGCCCATTTAGGTGAATATTGCCGGGCGTGTTCTCGCCTGTTTCGTTGTCGATATTCAGCTTGAGAACATAATTATCTGAGCTGGCGAACTCCCATGTAACCTCGCCATCTTCTACGGTAGCCTGTAAATCGTCTATGGGCCATCCCTTTTCAGGCCCTCCTATCCCGGTCGTCCCGGCCACCGTACAGGCGTACAGGTTGCCAGTTCTTTCAGATGGTGCGACAATATCCCCGACATTGTAATAGGTGCTGTCCTGGCGCTTTGGTGGAACCGTGAAAGGCACAGTTACCCGGTATTGTGTCCCGGCCCAAGGATCGACTAATTCCATGTCGATATCTGAGCCAGTTAAGACGAACTCGCCGGGCGCACATTCCATTACTACATGATGGGCATGATAATCTAGGGTTACATCTGAGCCAGTTAAAGCGATAGACCCGGACCCGCACCTTAAGGTTTTGCTCGAAGGCAGGAACCATAAGGCAATAACTACTCGCTCATCTATGACTGCCGTTTCGCCTAGTAGGTTGTTGCAGAACCGGCCTTGTACTGTATGCTCGCCGGGTTCTAGGTGCTGTGCCCACGAAATCGACTCAGAGCTACAGAAGGCTAAGGTTTTGGTTGATGCTCTTTGCCCGGCTACGTCTACAGCATCAATAGAGATACCGTAGTAGTCGCCATACTGAGAGGGCATGTTACCGCTTACGAACATCTTTCTGTTCGCAACAGCGATAACCAAAAGCTCGCGTTCCTGCTCTATTGTCCTCACTATGGCCGGTGCTTGCCAATCGTCGGCGGGCGAATTGTCGCCTGTGGCTACTTGCATTGACCCGGCATCTGCATCAAATAGGGTTTCGTTGCCCTCAGTCGCCAGGACGAGGAAAGCAAAGTATCTGCGGTTGACGCAGATAGGCAAGCCTGCTTCCTCATATTGATTAGCTGTCATCTCAGCCCGAGCTACTACCTCATAGTCTTGATTTAATGAGGGGATAGCAAAGGCTGAAAATAGGCTCATCGGCCTACCTAGAAAGCTCGGTGCTTTGCCTACTTCGCAGGGAGAGGCCCAATTGCCGGGGTCGTTAATCGAATACTGTAGCCTCTGGCTTCTGCCTGTGTCGTGTTGGTCCTCATCTCCGTAATCATTCGAAGAGGCGTATAATAATAAGCCTATGCTGTTGGCAGATGCCTTTCGTGAAATCAGGGCGGGCGTATCGGGTTCATAAGTCCCTGCTATCATTGATTCATAAGCGCACTTGGTAGCATCAGAAATAAATTCGTAGTCGGTGCCCGAGAACAGGATTACCGTTAGGGTCCTGCTGGCGATGTTAACGGCGCTGCTGGCTACATTGCTCTTGATCCGGCCTTTAATGTGATGTTCGCCCGCTTCAAGCTCGCCCATCCAAATAGTCGTACACCGGCTTATCATGTTGTCAAATAGGCCACAAGGCGAATCCGAGACTAACGAAACGTCGTCACCGTCTATGCTTATCGCTGAACTGTAACCTGTTACCGGGTCCGGGTAAACATTGAATTGGCTGCTGTTGTTGGAATAGATGACCAAAGCGACTAGGGACCGATCTATTACAAAGGCGTACTCGCAGTCTACATCATCGGTTAGAGTGTCGCCGTCATAGGTTAGCCCATTGTCGCTATGTTCTACATCATGGGCAAAATAAATCAAAGGTGACTTTCGAGCCGACAGGGTGACATCTGAGCCGGTTAAGACGAACTCGCCTGAGCCACATTGAAGGGTTCGGCCCGAGGGAGGTTTTAGCCAAAGGGCTATCGTTATCCTTTGGTCTACTATTTCGTAATCGGTGGACGCATTGTTTGAAAAGCCATCGCGAACCGTATTTCCCGCCAGGGCCGATTGAGATGTGATGCTGGCACAAGAACAGGAAATAGGATAACCCTGAGATGCCGGGCTACGCCTTACCCCTCCACCTGTCGTATCAGCATTATTAACGAGTATTCCTGCCCGGAGGCCAGTATAAGCGCCATTGTTGCCACTGCCAAAGCGTGATGAAATGGCAGTCAGAGCTAAAAGTATCCGGTTATCTGTGGTCGTTCGAGGCGTGATTGAGCCGTAGTAGTCGCCATAATAACCGCCTGTAGTAATGGCATTTAGGCTTGATGATTGGGCCAAATCTAACAGGGTGTCATCCGAGAAGAGCAAAACCCCTAGATGCCTATTGTTTATTCCAGCAACCGCGCCCGAAGTAGGAGCGGCCCGGCCTTTGATTGTTGTTTCGACGGCTGTTAAACTCTCGCTGAAGAAAGTTAAGATGCTGTCAGCGTGGTAGTTGTCGCAAGGCGATTTCTGAGTTTCGCCGTGATCGGTGCCGTTACTGATCGCTATTTTCTTGCCGAAATAGGTTTCGTCGGTGTTGCCGTCATTGTTCGATGCAGCATAAAGGTAAAGAGCCTTACACGCTGCGCTAGGCGTAAAGGTTGCCGAAGCGTGCGGGTCGTCGGCTAGGGTCGTTGATGTAAAGTACGACGATGTGGCCGAGGTTACAAAGCTGAACTCATCCCCGTTTAGGATGAGGATCATTAAAGATCTAGTGTTGACTGTTGCGGTTTCGCCAGAAGCAACCGCCGCAAATGCGCCGCTTATGGTATGGTCGCCCGCTGCTAAAGTTCCTATCCAAAAAGTCGCATTACCACAGCAAAAATTCGTGTCATAAGGCGAGTCGGTCACAAGACCGTACATCGTGCCATCGACATCGATAGCCGCCTTTTTACCATGATTGCCCTGAACCGAACCGTGATTACAGCTTTCTTGGTAGATCACCAAGACGGTCCTAGCCCCGGCTAGGTTGAAGGTCTGGCTTGCCTGTGGATCATCTGCAAGCGTAAGGCTAGTGCTGCTTGCGGCTACCTGAGACTGAACCTGATAATGCGAATCATAGGATAGGAGCGTCATTAGCTGCGTGCGTCCTGATTCCGTTACTTCTTCGCTTTGTTTGCCTTGGACTGTGCATCCGCATCTATGATGGAGGTCTTATCCGGTTCTTTTTCGATAGGGCTGAGAGGTAAGTACTCTGTAGGGATCTTCGAAATGCGTTCGTAGGTGACGCTGCCTTTCTCAACCTCGACAATGACCGGCTCTTTGCCTTCAGGACTCTGTTTCACGACCTTGAATTTGATAGTCTCTACAGGGTCGCTCATGCTCGTTTCACCTCCATGACCGAGACTGTGCCGGTAAGGTTTGTTCCGTAGACTTTCAGGTAGCCAGTGGTGTTTTTGAACCTCGCACTTTCCAGTGGGCCAACGAAGTAGGTGCCATTCGCGTCAGTCGTTATGTTCAGATCGCCGATCCCCGACCTGAAAGCCGGAGGATTGTCGCCGTGCTTGATAGTGATATGTGGGCTAGTGTTATCGATATCGCTAACTGAGGTAACGTTCGCAATCAGGATTAGATCGTACTTCCAATCGCCAGGCCATCGAAGATAGTTGACATCGGGATTGCCGTCTTTCATGGCCGTACCTGTTGTGAGAACGGTCGATGCTGCAGTAGGTGTCGGTTGTTTTACGGTAATGGCAACGTCACCAGCCATTACCAACCCTGCCAATGTCATCAAGACAATCAGGGCCAGAAAAGTTTGGTAATTTCTCATGTCCTTATTTCTCCTTCAAAGTCCGTAGGCTTCAAGGGTCCCGGCCAGACTCACGTGGTTCGGGAAGGTCAGGTGGATATAGCCATCGTCATCTGCGAACCTTGCCGTTTCCAAGAGCATATACAGCTCTTTCGCGCCGCCTGTCGAGGTATAGACGCAATCGCCTATGCCGCCTCGGAATGCAGGCGGGTTGGCTCCTGCCAGGACCTTGACAGTATCATTGCTGGTCGAAGCAGACAGATGGACCAGAAGCAGGATCCTTTGGTGAGGTCCCACCAAAATCCGGTTTCCAAGAGTCGTTTCGATAGTGTCAGGAGTGCCGATTTCGGCGAAAGAGCCAACCTGTCTGTCATTCTGGATCAGAGTTGATTCAGTCATTTAGAATCAACCTCCATCAAGCCCAGGATACAGTCATGCAGCCGAGCATTTCCGGATAGACAACCTTGGACCCGAACACATTGAGGCCCTTGACAGCATCGGCAAACCTCATCTCGGGAGTGTAGGGCACCACATCGACCACAGAAGTAGCGAAGGTGATAGCCTGGTCGATCCCGAACAGTATCTTGTACTTGGCCGCGGCAGTGTTGGGCACGTTATGAGACTGCAGGACATCGAATCCAGCGGCCCTGCCCACTATGCCGTTTCTCAGGCCTTCGGTAGTTCCCGCTTCATTCGCCCTGATGAAGAGAGGCTCCTTGAGCAGCAGACCGTAATACTCAGGAGGCACGATAATCCACCGGCCTTCCATCGGGACCTTGCTCTTGGTGAGCTTGACAGCACAATCAACAAGCAGATTGTAGCAGTTCTGAGCATCAAGAGCGGTATTGTTGGGGATCTTTGGCGAATTGTCGGAGCCTATCAGGTTGGCGCTGGCGGCATCGGTGTAGAGGCTTGCTACGTACTGGTCAATCGCATCACTCATGCCGTAAGCAGCCCGCAGCATGGCGTTCTGCATGATTTTAGGCTTCTGCTGTGCCTTGTCGATGCTGTCAACCTGGAAGTTGAAATACTTCTGTTGGTCGATAACGAGCGTGGCCTGAGCGTCGGTAAGAGTCTCGGCAGCATTAATGTTCGTATTTTTTGTGTAAGTTCCGACAGTTACCGGCCCAATGCCGGAGATGTGGACGGTATCGCCCGCGCCACTTATTTCGCCTTCGTAGTCGCGGTTAACGATTCTAGGTTGAGCGTACACCAGGTACTTCTCAAGGAAAATGGCTATCTCATTAGCCCAAATTTCAGGTATGAAATTCTCAAGACCCATATTAAATTCACCTCAAAATTTGCAATATGGGTCAATTAGATCGCAGTATTGGTATTATTGGAATTTCTGATTTAATTAACCCTCGTCATTTGTTATCAATCCCGCCGCAGTCGCTTTCATGATGTCCTCGCGGTTTGCTTTGTATTCCTCTTTGGACATCGCCTTTATCTGTGACCGCGAAAACCTCTTGGGCTCTTTGGCCCCGGATGCTGGCGGTATCTTGCCGCTGCCTTGAGCGGCCTTGTTTCGCATTTCAGCAAACGGATCTTTGTCTTTCGAC
The DNA here is from genome assembly GCA_003162615.1 of Methanothrix sp. Classification (GTDB taxonomy): domain Archaea; phylum Halobacteriota; class Methanosarcinia; order Methanotrichales; family Methanotrichaceae; genus Fen-7. The sequence goes on from PMNG01000125.1 coordinate 11,160, forward strand.
CCATTGCCAGGTGTGCCATCCCCTTTAGACTGTTCGAACAGGCCCAAGGTCTTCAGTTCTTCGATGTCGGCTTTAATCTCGTCCTCGGTCGTTCCTGTTATTCTCTTTAAGACCAGGGGAATTTTCTTAAAGCGTTCATCATTACTGAGGAGTACGTTCACCTTCTGAAGATCTAGCTCGGCCTTGGACTTGGCAGCTTCCAATTCTGTTATTTTCTTCTCAGCCCTGGCAAGATTGCCTGTTAGCTTCTCAAGTTCGGATTTGCTACCATCCTTGAGCTTATCCAGCTCGTCAGCCTTGGCCTTGAGTTCGTCTAAGGTCATACCGTACTTCTTCTCTAAAGCGTACATCTTTTGGCCGAACTTTCGATTAAATATAGATTCGACATCGGCCTCACTGTACTTCTTTTCCAGCTCTTTATCCTTCGAGCCTTTGTTGCCATCAGTCTTGCTATCAGTCTCAGGTCCTTTGCCCGAGCCTTCCTTCACACCGGATTCATCGATTTCTGGTGCCTTTTCATCAGCATCTGTCGCCATTCTTAACACCCGCATTTAGAGGCTGCGTGGCCTTGTACTGAAATAGATGATTGAAATTCGAAAACTCACTTGTCCTTGTCCTTCTTGTTTTCTCGCAGTTCCTTGATCTCGGACCTCAAGTGGTCGATTTCGTTCTGAAGACTCTCGCGTTCTCTGCAAGCCTGTTCTCGTTCTTGTAATAATCGAGAATATAGTTTGTCGTAATTTTCGTTTAGTTGCTTGATTATTACTTCTTGGCCGATAATTTTATCTCGCAATTCTTGTATTGTATCTTTTCGTGCAGCCATCCGGCAAACGTAAAGACTGCCAATTGTAGCACATATAATCGATATCAGGGAAGATATTGCTACAACAACATTCGGGCTGCTGAGATCAGTCATTAAGATACACCTACATATAATTTAGTAAATATATTATTAGAAAATAGCAGTAAACAACAACGCCTGGAGACTAGCTAACCTCCTATTTCTTTTGAATGTTCAAGATCTTCTTATGGTGGTTCGCTCGCTCGGCTGCTGCCTTGCTTTTGAACTCCTTGGTCCCAGACCCGCTTTTACAGGTTGTTTTGTAAGCCAATTATCGATTACCTCCTTTTTGTTATCTGTCGCCTCTTCCAAGCTCCTAAATCTTCAAACTGTTTAGGATCCTGTGGCGGTCCTATAATGACCGAATAGGTGCCGCACCCGCATTTGAACCAGAGTCTGGCGGATCTGTAGATATCAGCCGCCTCTTTGCCTAGATTCAGGATAGGAGCCAGGCAAGTTTGGCAGATATCCCGTCGCTCGGGATCCTCGATATCCGCGTCGTTGTCGTCAGGGTCTTCAGAACGGTTATCTGGTTCTTCGTAATTGTAGGTCATTATCAGCAATCGCAGAAATTAAAGAAGGCCTGTACAGAGGGTGTCTGACAAACTTCAGGGCAGTCCATCCCACAGCTCCGAGGAGATTCGATAATCTTAAGTTATCCTGGCTAGGGGAATCAGATAGTGGAAGGTAGCCGACTGGGATTTCTTTTGCTCTTAATTTCCATTTAATAAGGTTGATCCTTATCGACGAAGAACTATCATCGTATCATGAACGATCTGAACAAAAAATCGTTTGGTGGGCTTATTTTTTTCATTCTCGCCCTGGCGGGGTTGCTGTTCATTCCGGCCGGAACCGTCGATTATTGGCAGGCGTGGGTTTCTTTGTGCGTAATCTTTGTATCGGCACTATTGATCACCGTTTACTTGATGAAAAACGATCCTGAGCTTTTGGAACGGCGAATTAACGCAGGACCGGGCGCCGAGAAGGAAAAACGGCAAAAGGTTATCCAATCACTGGCGTCGCTGGCGTTTATCGCGTTGTTCATAGTTTCGGCGCTGGATCATCGTTTTGGGTGGTCGACATTGCCGGTTTACGCGGTTGCCGCCGGAAATGTCTTAGTGGTCCTTGGGCTGTTTGCCGTTTTCTTGGTATTCAAAGAGAACAGCTATGCTTCGGCCACCATTGAAGTTGGCTCGGCACAAAAAGTAATCTCAACCGGGCCATACGCGATCGTGCGCCATCCCATGTATGCTGGAGCTTTTATCATGCTTTTTGGCATCCCTTTGGCGCTAGGTTCGCGTTGGGGTTTGCTCCCGGTGGTTCTGATGGTGGCAACGATTGTTTGGCGGTTGCTGGATGAGGAAAAATTCCTAGCGGAGAACCTCGACGGCTATTTGGAATACCAAAAAAAGGTAAAATATCGCCTGGTGCCTTTCATTTGGTAGCTCCAAATCGTTATCTAAGAGACTCTTTGTAGCCCAGGAGTACATCGAGCCCCATTATCCAACCATTAACGTATTGCTCAATCTCTTTTTGGTGAGCAGGACCGCGCATATTGAATTATCCTGCTGCTGGCAACCCAGCTCCACCTCGGGCCAATGTTTCGGCTGAAGGTTTCTCCGTTGCTTGAGCTATTTTGGCCTGGCTCGCTGCCATGTCTGCCAATTGCGCTTCTTTAGCTCGCATAGTTGCCATCAAGCTTTTCTCGAACTCATCCAGAGCGGCCTCGGCTTCGGCATCGGCCAGAGGTACAAGGGCATCCTTGGTAATCACACCCAAAATCAAGCATTGCCTCAAGGTCGTCTTAAGGTCCAGGATATTAGCCCCAAGCATACCGACCAGCGCACCAGCGTTTGCTGCTCTGGTGCTTGCCTCCTCGGCCGGGATCTTGGGCACACCGTCGAACAGGAATATTTTGACTTCATCCGGTTCGAACGTTGGAACCTCCCCTTGTCCTAAAGAGTCGTCGAGCTTGGATTTCAGGCTTAAGGCCTCTGGAACCGCAAGCTTGTAAGCTGATGCGAACTTTCGGACCTTCGAGGTGGTGGGGATAAGGCGGATGCCTAGAGCCGTCCCGCTCATTGCCGTCCTGCCTCCGGACGCCTCGCCCGCCAAGAGGACATCCGAGAGCTTAAGTTTCATCATGAGCTCTTTCATCATGCCATTAATTTCGACTTCGACATCAGCCAACTGAGCCGACCAGACCAGATAAGCCGCTGGCTGCGCCCCTTCTTCGATAATCATGGCCTCGTCGGTCTTGAACTCCCATTTCTGATGAGCATGATTGAACTGCATTGCGCTCTCTGGAACCATTGGGATAGGCCGAGCGAACTTAGCCAGAACTTCAGCCCGCCACGCAAACGCCCTTTCCAGGCCTTCGATCAGGGAATGAACCGCCCGCGTGTAATCCGATCGGCCGTAATATCGATCAGAGCTCAACGAATTGTCCACCCTGACTATCAGCATCGGGCTGTCTTCAGGAGGCAGGCCTGTTGCCGGATCGAGGCCAAAGGGATACTGATACCCATTTATGTCCACCTTCAAATCCTCGAAGGCGGGGAAGTTGGCGAGGTTCTGTTGGGCCTCGAGTCTACCTCCATTGACCAAATAGACCATGTGATGTATGCTGCCAGGTTGATGAACTGTGAACTTGATATAATGAGTTTCCTTGTTGGGATCGGTGTCGCTGGTAACATCAAATTCCTGGAAGAAAGCATAAGCGGTGACCTCTCTCATGTTTCCAGGCTGAATGACCATATAACAGTTTTCGGGATTGGCAGCTAATATGCCATCCTGGGTTATCTCGAACAGGCCTATACCGTACCTTGAGACATCGATGAAGATCTCTTCGTCGGGAATATCGTAGACCTTTGGACATTCGATTTTAGGCGATTCGCCCAACATCAAATCCATGTAGTTGGTCGTGGCTGTTTCGGCCCAACCCAAAACGATCTTTTGTTTCTTGTCGTCAAAATGTTTATCCGCAAGATACCTGGCATAGGCGGGGAAGATCTCTTCGTGGGCCTCGTCATAAAGGAGCCGGTTCGCTTTATGTTCCTTTAGCCGGGCCAGTTCGTCCAGGTCCTGGGGAGGCCATAACCTTTTAGGACCTATAAAAGACAGATCTTGCAGAATACGACATCACCGGCTTTATTTCTTAGGTTTAAGCTTAAGCAGAATCTCGGATATCTCGCTCGATGCTTTGGCAGCATTTTCAAGGATATCCCTGTAACAGGTCTGACAGGCGTATTTGTTCGTGAGAGTGTCCTTGCCAACCTCGCCGCTTTCGTTCCAGGGCGAGCTCATTTCTAAGATGTTGACAATAATCGGGACTTGCTGCCTGATTTCCCTTGAACAAAATATACAGATCATGATACTGCCCTCCTCTCATATCTTTTTTCAGCGTACCAAGAACCAATAGCAACCGACAGAACAAGGTCATCGTGAACTCCCTCGCGCCAGGCTCCATAGGTGTCTTTTCCGCTATCGGAAATCTTGACTTTGAAGTTCAGGAGTTCGTCCTGAAAGGTACGAGCCAGGGCGAGCTTGCCGGAGATCTTCAGCCTTCCTGACTGAAAGACTCTGAGCAACGAAAAGACGATATCGCGTTTGGGCACATTGAAGCCGCCCCTGGTCCTCGACGGGTTCAAGCCGCCTGTTATGTTTATCTTGACCAGCTTGTACTGAGGCCCTGGACCTGTCAGAAGTCTAGGCAATTCAAACAGCTCCGAGATGGGAGATCCCACGCCGGTATGATCCAGGACTAGAGCCACAGGCTCGATAGGCGGATCAATGCCCTTCTCTGTGTTGCCGTTAAGGGTTTCAGATAACAGGATCCTCTTGACTCGTCGGGCAACTGAATCCTCGTTGGGATCGCTGCTACTGTATTTCGTGCCTAGAGGGACTCGTTCTAGATACCTCAATTGGTAGAGGTACTGCTTTAGGAAGGCATCGTAGTCCTGCTGGAGAATCGAGATGGCCGAATAGTCTTGGCTCTGTCCAAGGTCGAGGCCTACAAAATATCGAAGTTCTCTTTGGTCAAATGACATTTTTAGTTAACCCTTTCTTAAACGCTAATGCATCGCATACGCCTTTGTACCTGGCTGGACTTTGCCATCTTTTAGCAATACTTTAGGCTTCTTTTCCATTTGGTCCCTGCCAAGAGTCCCTCCCTGGATACCTGATTCAATTGTGTTTCCAATGCCTTCTTCTAGCAATCTTTTACCTGAGCCGCCACACGTCTTCATTCCTCCTTGAATATGTTTTATCTTCTTCGTTGAATATCAGTCCTGAAATTGATCTGGCCAATTTCCCTTTGTTCCACTCTGATTCAAATTCGTCATGCCAAGGGCAATCATAGTTCGAGATGTACTCCTGAAAACTTGTATGATCGGTAATTCGCCATCCATTGACGTAATAGGCCCACGGTGAAGGCTCAAAGCCCGGGTAGTGTCCGACTCCACAACAATCCTGCCAGTTCCTTGTGCCAATGAAATCATCGCAGGTCAGAAGATTCAACCCTAACCCACGACAGAGATCTTGAACGTGGGAGAGCTCTCTAATCTGATCTTCATAGGAGGCGATCTTAAACAGTCCGGCATTTCGATATTTCAGGCAAGTGGACTTGAGGTAATCCCGGCCAACCGCCTTGTTGATCTTCAGGCAAGTTCCGCCTGCGTGGTAGATCTTCAGGAAGTTGCACAGAACGTCTTTTACACCCGCATCGTGAGCCATGCCAAGTAATTCATCCAGGTTGCCAGCTAAGTCAGGGATATATGGCCACAGACGGAGCTGGACATGGACACCAGCATCGCTGAGAGTCTGCAAGGCTGCTATGCGATTCTGGAGGCTTGGTGCTACGGGCTCCAGTCTCTTGAGCAAAGCCTGATCTTGGGTCGAAACAGAGGATTGAACGGCTAGCGGCAGACCTTCAATAGCTCCTAAGTATCCGGATTCTGTGAGCTGACCAGGAAATTTGGTAGTTATTACAGTCGGATATTGCCGATCTTGTAAGATCCTCAGGACACGCAGGGTAACTTGATATTGCTTCTCGATGGGCTGGAGAGGATCGCTGCTAATGCCGATTTGTATCGGCGATCTCTGATCTATTAGAGCTCGCTCCATCCCGGTCTTGCGCCGGTAGAAAAACTTTTCGATGAATCGGATGCTGTTGGGCTGGACGCCATCAAAGCCATTGATGCCCGTTCGTAGACCGTTTAGGGAGCAGTAAGCACAGCGAGTCGAACACCCTCGATAACAATCGATTTTGAGCGGCAGAGGACAGATAAGACGCTCTGCGTGATCGCAAATAAATAATGGTCGTTGTAGTATCATGTACGTCCCGGAGTGTAGGTAGCGAAGCTTTGGTCTTCTGGCCTGAGGAATTGACGAGTCTTTTCCCAAAAACAATGCCACTCTGCTTTCAGAATTTCATAGGCTCAAGATCATCATCTGTGGCTTTCTTGATTTCATCGAACTTGAAAAGCTGATCCTCGGATTCCATGAATGTGCAATGGTATTCTTGCTCGAACCAGGGGTTCGACTCCTTTTCCTCAGCCAGGAACTCCGGGGAGATCCTGGGGCACAACTCGGCGGGGATCTCGAAATATTGCCATCGGCGACGCTCTTCACTGTATATGTGGAAGAAATGGCCCCTCTTCCCGAAAGGCGTAGACATGAGGATTAGCCGACCTTGAGACACTGCCAGCATAGGCCGAGTCGAATTATATAGCTCGTCAGTAACTCGGCTCGCCTCGTCCTCGATAAGCAAAGTAACGGCTGATAGCGACCTGATGGTTTTCTCAGTGCCCGGCAAGGCCATTACCCTTGAGCCATTTGCGAACTGGGCACTAAGTTTATTATCGCTATCTAGTGAATCTTCGAGCTGAAGCCTGCCCAAGAATTCTTGGAACTTCAGCATCAGCTCCTGAGACTGTCGAAGGCTCGGAGAGTCGATTACTACGAAACTCTTGGGAATATAGAGAGCTTCCCATAAGGCCAGGACCGCCGTAGTGGTCGATTTGCCCGACTGTCTTGAACAGTTTAGGAGAATCCTGTACTCTCTGGACCTCAGGAAGTCGGCTTGCCAGGGATCAGGGACGAAATCCAGGTAAAGAACTGCAAAGGCTACCGGGTCAAAGGGAATTCGTTTCGCTATATTCTGGATGGAATCAACTTTCCGGCGATACGTGAGGGCCATCGTCGGGGATCTTCAGTGTTTATGCCTTGCCTGCGTATTCTTTTTGGAGGAACGGCAGGATCTTGGCTAGTTTTTCGTCTATCTGTTCTTCGGTCAAGTTCTCGAAGGCCAGAGGATGATTCTTATTGCCTTGGATCTCAAGCAATGACTTTTCGGTCTGGCCGAGATGATGTTTGCCCAAATGGATTAGCATCTGGGTATCGGCCTCGACTAACCTGTGCCGGACATGAATATGTTTGCCTCTGTTCTCTGGATCGTCTCCTTTATCGCAGTAAGGACAGCTCTCGTAAAACTCACCTTCGGCTATTTTTTGGCAGACCTTGCAGTATGTGTAACGATGATCTACCGATTTTTGATACTGAGAGACGTAAAGACCAATCTTGCCTTCATCATAATTGCCGTCCAGGGCATTCCGGAGTTGCTTATCCCTTTTGGCTCGTTTTCTAAGGCCGCTTTCATCTCTGAACCCGACTTTATGAGCAATAATTTCAGGCGGAACCAAATTCCTGGCAAGATAATTGATTGTCTGATAGTCTTTCTCTTCGAGCTTAATCGTCATGCGGCGTCTTCTCGGAAAAATGGATCATTTTGGTCTTATTGCTATTGAATCGTTCCGGAAAAATCTCAAGATTCTTCTTATCGTTTTCCTTATTTGCCAGTACTTCCAATCCTTATTCATCTGTGTCATGAAGATCTCAATTTTAATCATTTTACGGGCATCTTGGCATAGCGCGACCTAGGTCTGTATGAGCTTACAAACCACGAGAAACCTAGATTCTCCAAAGGCAATGCAGGGAAGACTAGGAAGCTGAAGACCTAGGGCGTGGCGAGCTTACAGGTAATACCTAATGGCACTATCCACAATGTGGCCTATAGATGTTGATTCCGAATTGCGACTAAGTGCGGGGGGGGTGAGACCCTCGCACAAATCTGATTTCGCACAAAGCCTTCGTCGGATCATGATGTGTCATATCTGTGTTGCCAGATCATTCCAACAATGATCGAGCAAAAACTTCAAAGCCGGTATAGCATCACTCTGCTCAAAGTGTTTATAAATAATATCAGAAGTCCCCACCCAATGAGGCGTTCCGAAGCGAATACTAATCGTAGGGATATTCTAGCTGTTCCTTCAGGAAATAAATATAGATGACTCTCCATTAATTTATCATAGTTATTTCCTGATGCATCATATTTATTTCCTGAAGGAAATACTTCTCGAGGCAATGAAAATAATGCCATTGCACTAAACATAAGTGATAAAAAGAAAGCCCTTTTATAAGAGGTACGTGATCGTGGATCCATATAATATCCGTAAGAATAAAAAAATCCGAAAATTATCAACGTTAGAATGGCAAATTCAACTATGTAATCCGACCGAACGCCAAATCCTAGACTTTTGGCTACATAATAAGATAAAGTGGGCTTGCTATTGTCCATATATGCGAAATAACAGTCATTAGCGTCATTAAAATAGCCCAACCTCTTGAAGTTATCTATCAACGAGAGGTATGCGGCATCGTCGTAGCCTAGGTTCTTTATGTCACGCCACCTTATGTACAACTTATCATACTTTGTTCGAGTCAAATAGAGCGTGCAGTCAAGATCTGCCCCCTCGAAGAGAGCCTCCTTTATGAATTGGCTGCCATTGAATGAAGTGACCTTCGTAAACTTTGAATCACTGAAGTTGGCGATGCCGTTAAACTCAGAGTGCGTGAAGTATGTACTACTATTGATCTTACTCCCCAAGAAGTTTGCATTGCTGTTGAACTTGCAGCTATCGAAGTTGACATATGAGCTGTTGAACTTAGAGTAACCGAATTCGGCAATGCCGTTGAATTTAGCGGAACCGAAGTCTGCATAGCAGGTTGAGTTGGTAAAGATAGAGTCATAGAAGCCGGCGGTATCGTTAAAAATAGTTCCAGTGAAGTCAATATTACGGCAGAAGGTAGTTAAAAAAAAGCTGCTAACTCTATTGAACTTAGAGGACCTAAAATGGGCTTCTCTGTTGAATTTAGAGAGCCTGAAGTAAGCGTCGCCATTGAACTCAACGTTATTAAAATTCACTGAGCCTTGGAAAATAGTATGGTTAAAATGGAGTTGCTCATCAATTTTCAATGCACTAATATTTAAATCCCCTACGATAATACAATTATCGAACGTCACCGGCTGATTAGCTGCAATTCTAGCAGTAACGTTGCTGGCATTAATTTCGCTCGATTGCGCCATCGCTCCCGCTACCGAGAGTGCAATTGCACCTAGCACAAAAGCTAAAATCAGCCTTGTTCGATCTCCCATAAGAGGCAAGACCACCTATGATATTTCTAGGAAGTTGATTAGATGTAATTATATTTATTTTGTATAGACAGTCAATTGGTATGTATGGCCACCCTCAGCGACTCTATAAAAATCGTCACCTATATTGATCGATCGATTATCTAGCCGGAGACCTATCCAGGATTCTGCCGGAAATCGTACTTCAACGCCATTACAACAACTCATTATCATATAATATTCATCTCTAGAGATACGGTATTTAAGAGGCTGAAAAGGATAGGTTTTGTTTACCCCAGTCGGAACGACTATTTCATCTGGGGAATAATAATTTATAGGGGGCCAATGAAGGTCTATCGGGGATTTATTTATTATTTCCAGATATGCCCACGTTTTATCAACAGCAATTCCTTGGCCTGCTTCTACGCATGAAACCAACGATACCAGGGATGTTAGCCAGATGCAAAGAAAGACAACTTTTGACATTATTGGACCACCCTCGATAATGAATTTTGATTTCCATATATTCATTTTCCAATTCTTTGGATGGTATTTGTTGGTCTTGCTTGTAAACTTTTCGCAAATACAAGATTAGCTACAAGGAAAATCTAAGCCGAATAGCGGCGTCTACGGAAACTTTGGCCTGCTCCCGAAAAGCAGCCTTTACTCCGCGAGCTACTTTTGAGCCAGGGACGGAAAAATAGGATACATAATCCATAAGGCTTGTATGCATCATGTGCTTTGCATTTTTTGTAAAATCCATTTCGGTGGATGCAAGTCTCTTGCGTCATCTAGCGGTCCGTCGTTCTTCCGGGTGCATCAGATAAGCACCAAATCCAATGGCCCAGAAAATAATTGGATAGGCTACCATCCTCTCCATACCGCCTTCTCCCAGACCCAGATGATTATGAGTTTCGAGAAGTACGAAGGCTGTTAAGGTCATGAAACCCAGGATAATAGATACATAAGAAAAAGCGGGTTTAGATAGTCTAAAAGAGGTGATTGCTGCAAAGCCTCCGAATCCGAATGCTAAAGAAGCGGATACGATATGTAAAGGAAGATGATCGGTTTCGTTAAAGAGACCTGCACCAATTGACCCAATTCCTGCCAAGGCTAAGAAGACAGAGAAAATCATATCTCTTCTTAAAATCCAAATCAGAAACGCTGCTATTATGATGCAGGCTCCACAAATTATGATTCCGATGGTGAAGATAGTTCCGGAAGGTTCTGGACCTACACCAAGATCACTGAGATGGTTTCTTGAAACGTTATAGCCGGGATAAATAACTTCTGCAATGAGCGTGAGGAAGGCGAACTGCAACACACCAAATGTTATAAATTTGCCGGGGGACCAGAAATTCATAACTAATTCAGTGTGTTTTGAGTTTAAAAATACCCTGTCTAACTTACTTGATATTTTGGTGTGGCCAAGATTTATTAGCTAGAGATTACGATAGCTAAGAGATTCTACAGTATACAACCTGCAAATCATCCGTCCTTTTTTCGGCATCCTTTAAACCAAATGGGGTTTTTATAAGACACCTTTTTGGACACAATCCATTTACCTTCATAGATAGATTCTATTCTGTAAGATTCATTATGCATCGCCACAATTGGTCAATAGCTGTCGAGCTGGCCAACCTGTACCTAAAGTCCGCGAAATAGCCAGTTAGCGAGAAGAGCATTCAAGCCGATTTTGTGGGTTATATAATCCGCGGTGGACAAATATCGGTGCCCATGCGTCATCAATAGAGTCTAGGTGTTAAAAGACAAATTATAGGATCTAATCTCAAAGACAGATCTCGGGCTACTGATATCGTATGAATGGGTCATCAAGTCTGACTGAGGTGACAGGAATGTTATGAACCGGTGGCTAGAGTCATTTGTGTCCAAGTCCTATGTCTGGCGAGAACTTATCGGGAGGAGTCCTGCAGGCTGGCTTAGACCTGCAGGTCTTGAGCAATATCATTGTCAATCAGATGGCACTTTTCGCAGTACAGCCAAGCTCGCTTATCATAGACCAGCTTGCCACCACAGTCACAGGTTCGCCTTATCCTGAATTTCTCATTATCCACTTCTATTACATCAGTTGGATAGTTATTATAAAATGATGCGTATTCTTTTGCCTGTCGCCCTTGGAGCCTGATGAATTTTGGCGGCCTGTAAGACCAGCTACTGCGATTGTATGGCCGACCATTGTAGAGCAGCCTGCCCCATGCGTCCCTCGATACCTGGATTTTAAGGATAAGGTGGGCACCGTGCAGAATGCCCCCTTTCCAAATAGGAGAAAAGCCTACGTCCTTGGAGATGCACTTCAATTCAATGTCAGTGTATTTAGCCATCTCCTCATTTATAATAGTCCGAAGATTTACGACGTCGTAAGAATTTAAGCTAGATAAGGCACTCGACATTGTTTTTTCTCCCTGATCACATATTTGGTCTCAATTTTTCCTCTGGCTTCAAGCCTGTTTATTGAATTCCTGATCTTGTCATTGCTCCATGGCCATTTTGGAAATTCCTTTTCAGCTAGTTTCACCAGATCCTCAATGCATATTTCTTCATGCTGATGGTCTCTTACCAAGATAAGGACCTGACTGTCCACAAAACCGCTATTCTTGTTGCGCTTTGCCTGCTTGATATCTCGGATGGATTCCACTTTAGACTACCTCCGCCAGAATTTTCTCCGTTTCGCGTTCCACCTGCACCACCCGAACAGCCTCGATTAGCGCTGTGAGTTGCTTGTCCAGAAGCTCATCCAAATGAATCACTATGCTTTCGTAAAGAGCATCTGATGGCTCACATGATGTCGCTTTTTTGAGATCTTCTAAAGATTCTTTGCCAGACATACCCCTCCAAACCGGCTAATTATCCGGTAGCCGGTTTATCGAGATTTGACTTTTCATTGCTCAACAATGTCTTTATTTATATACCATTCTTTTTATTCTTTCTCTTTCTCAATCTAAACATGATCAATTTTCTTCTTCTTTTGAACCGATCATGTGGCTCATTTTTTAGCCGCTAACGATTGTTCCCATGAACCGGCTACCGGCTAATTGGCCGGTTTAACTTACTTAATTAATTTATGATATTTGCTCAATCTGATCATCTCCTTTTGTTTGTGAGATCTCGATTTCACAATGATGAAGCGCTCATCATGAGCAATATTAGGTTTGAGCTGCTTCATTCGGGATTTTCCTATGTTCAAAATCTTTGAGGCTTCCAGAAAGGATACCTGCTTTCGGCCCAGTATCTCCATGTCTGCAAAAAGCTGATCAAGATGCTTGCTAGCCGATACACCCTTTTTGATTTCTTTATCTTCAATAGCCGTAATCCTTTTTGATAGCTCCTTGAGAGTGTAGCGGGCTAAATCTTTAACATCAAAAATGTCTAGCTGTAATTTTTCATCGGCCTTCGAAAGCTCCTCGATCTGAATAGCAAGCCCTTTTGCTGTGCTATCCAACTCCTTTTTATTGCTGGCAATTTTGTCTAGGAGACTTATCAGAGCCAGGCGTTCTTCACCGCTCATTCCCCGAGCGTGTTTGACTTGGTGGTCCAACTTCTCAATGATTTTCTCGATACAATTGTCCTTGGACCTTATTATATCCTCGAGCTCCTCTTCCCTCGTTCTAGGAATTAAGTCGAGATCGTTGTCTGCTTGATAACCAGGAAGAGATTCAGGAAGCAAAGAAACCATTTCTTTGCTCATCTAGATCCTCCTCAAGGCCAACCTGGTTAGCTGGTTATTCAGGATCTTGATGATCTCGATCTGTTTCTCGATAACGAGATCTTTGGTCCTAATGATATCTTCCAGCTCTTCCTCTCGCCTCGTTCCCATTGGTTCGAGCTCATTGGACCAGCGATAACGGGGAAAGGCTTCTGGCGGAACTGGTCTCAGCTCCTTGACCAGTCAGACCGCCCCCTGGCATAGCCCGCAGTTGAACTGGAATGATTTTCGCAAAAGACAATATGCAAAACGGGCTTTTGAGCTGCTTTTGTGCCGATACTCCAGACGAGGGCAATTCTCGTCTCTTATGATCTGCTGGGGCATTGTCTCGATGTCCATCTTGACCTGGGTTTGCCTCATGCCACCTCCTCAATCTGCAGCACGACCCACTTTCCGATCTGGGATTCCATGAACCGATTAATGTCCCGATGGCTGGTGAGGTCCGGATCCGGAAGCTTCACTTCCACAGTTACCCTCTCCATCAGGACGAACCCAGACCGAAGGATCCCCTCAATTTTCATGGCCGCAATATCCCCGGATTGAGAAAAACGGCCAGGATCCCGATGAAGATCAGCGCCGATAGAAGAGATGCAGCCAGCTGGAGAGAGGAACAAAGATTCTTGATCTCTAAAGCGGTCATCGCCCCAGCTCCTTGATGTAATGGCTACGGTCGAGGTGGAATATCCCAATCCTCTTCCCAACAAGGGGCCTCAGACTTTTCAGGAGATTATCAGGCAGAGTGATCGTGGATCGATGAATCTTTGCCAAAATATAGCCATCTTCGTAGGGGTCAATGGAGTGCAGGACCCCTCTTATCTCTCCTCCATCTTGGAGCGATCGAGGCTGTAGAACTAAATCGTCATCGGTTCTGAAACCGAAATCATTGAAAGCCGATAGAGATACGCTACTGGCCAAGAGGTCCAGCCTCCTTGGAATTTTGGGCTTCTTTATGCCCCATTAAGTCCGAATTACCTACCAGTCTTCGACCCTTTCTGGATGCCTTTNNAAATCGATCTGCTGGACCTGGATCTATCCAAAATGATCAGGCCATCTCTCTCCAGGTCGGCAAGCCTGTTCCGGAGAGCTTGCTGTGATAGTCGGCCCGAAAACGGCGCTATAACGTCTAAAATTATCGATTTGTTCGGTTGCTCGATCACTGCGTGAAGCAGTTCTATATCCAATTCGTCCAGATGTCTAGCCTCATTCATGTCCCACATCCTAGAAGAATAGCTAGACAGACTGGACTCACTGGAGCAATGCTTATATCTTTTGCATTACAGAGGTGAATTCGGCCTGGGGGAGATCACGCGCTCGCGAGGTGTCATGGTCGAACCCCGGCTATTCTTCTTGTATCTTCCTTCAAATCTTTGCAGTTTTTTTCTCGTTTCCTGACTTTAATACCTTTGCTTATATCTTTATTGTCGATACATTCTGCCTTTATGCTCAGGGGCCAAGTGAATCTTTGCCTTGGGAGCGGAGCGAAAGTGTCCAGATTAGCAGTTTCATTTGCCGCCTTTTGGGGCCTTGCTAGCTCAGGAGATAAGGTCAAAAACCCATGATCTGGTCGATCATGGTCAGGGTATCTGCTTTTGTCGAAGGCAATGGCTCCGATCTTCAAGGTTCTCAAGATGTTGCTCCCTTTAATAAGAACACCATTTTTGCCGATGCATCCCTCCGCCTAGTATCCTTCTGGAAACATTCTATCCTATATAGTTGGTATCATTAGTATACCATATACCAGGGCGATGCTGAGGATCATCGTCCTCTATCATGCAGCTTGAATGAATTTTGAGGTGATTATGACTGAGCCGTTCGTTGATACCGAGACAGACAGAACCAAATCGAGATGGATAGCAGAGGCTTTTCAAGATTTCGGCCGGCCTAAGACCACTGTCCGATCTCTATTCTATTTTGCGATGCGGAGAGGCGTATCCGATTATCCCATCTGCGGTAAACTCGTGGGAGAGATCAGGATTTGTAGGCCGTATGATGAAAGTGATGGTGAACGTCTACCCAAATGGGTCAGCAGAGCCAGAAAGCTCGGCTTTATCCCCGAAGACGCAATCCTTGATGAGGTACCTGAAGAGCACTTATTTTTCCCAAAGACATCTTCGAATGGTACAAAACCCCGAATCGAAGTATGGATCAATAAATCAGCGCTGAACGAGCTTCTTCTCCCTATTTGCAATAAGTACGAAGCGACCCTGGTCTCAGTTAGCGGCAAGCCTTCTGAAAATGCTGTTGAAAGCCTTCTTCAGCGATCAGATCGACCGACCACAATTCTGTGTCTCTCGGATCTGAGTGTTAGCAGCTTCTTATTCGGCAAAAACCTAGCCAAGATGATTTCTGAAGCAAGGCTATCTGTCGAGAAAGACATTCGACTTAAGTGCATTGGTCTGTTGCCCCAGCAAGTCGTGGACCTCAAGATACCCACGGTTCAAGGACCAAAAGGGACTAAGGAGGATCGAAGAAAATACGAAACTTACCTGAAATCTCATGATCTCGGCAAAGGGAAAATGGCCGAACTGGACGCCCTGGAAGCATATAATCCGGGCGGAATAGCAGGTTTCCTGGATAAATGCATCTCAGAGTATGTTTTCAACTTTGATAGGGAGAATGAATCCTGGCTGCTCGATCAGAAAAAAGGTGTTTTTCCAAAAGATTAAAGCGAAATTTTGGGAAGAAGATTAGATTCCGATAATAAGTATAGATTGAAATTAATTAGGAGATATCGAAATGGCTGCTAAAGAAAAGCTGGATATGTTCTGCTACCAGTGCTCTCAGACTGCTCAGGGCACTGGTTGCACGCTGAAAGGTGTCTGTGGAAAAGAAGCAACTGTAGCCCGCCTGCAGGATAATTTGCTGTTTGCAATTAAAGGCATTAGTGCCTATCTGTACCATACGCGGGAACTGGGCTACACCGATCCTGAAGTAGATGCCTTCATCGAACGGGGCTTCTTCTCTACCCTCACCAATGTCAACTTCGATCCGGGATCATTCGTCAAGCTAGCTCTCGAGGCTGGGGAGATGAACATCAGGACCATGAAGCTCCTCAAGAAGGCCCATATCGAGACTTTCGGGGAGCCTGTGCCAGCGAAGGTAAAACAGGAACAGTGAAAGGTCACGGAATTCTGGTAACAGGCCACGACCTCTATGCTTTGGACAAACTCCTTCAGCAGGTGGAAGGAACAGATGTCTTCGTTTACACCCACTCGGAGATGCTTCCAGCTTACGGTTATCCCGGCCTGAAGAAGTACAAGAACCTGGCTGGCAACCTTGGCAAGGCCTGGTTCGACCAGAGGCAACTCTTTGCCAAGTATCCCATGGCTATCCTGGGAACCACGAACTGTTTCCTCATTCCGCGGGATGAGTACAAGGACAGGATGTTTACAACAGGTCCGGTCCGCCTGCCCGGAGTTCCCAACATAGAAGGTTACGACTATTCCGCGGTCATTGCCAAGGCTCGGTCGCTATCGGAGCTGAAAGACGAGCCGGGAGATTATGAGCTGACCACTGGCTTCTCAACCTCGGTCATCATCTCTCTGAAGGATAAGATCAAGCAGCTCGTCCAGGATGGAAAAATCAAGAGATTCTTCCTCGTTGGTGGATGTGATGCGCCAGTGAGGAAGTCGGACTACTACAGAGAGTTCGTCCAGAAGCTGCCCAAGGATACAGTTGTCCTAACCCTGGCCTGCGGCAAGTACAGATTCAACGATCTGGACCTGGGAGACATCGAGGGTATTCCTCGATTGATCGATCTCGGTCAATGCAACGATGCGATTGTTGCCGTAGAGATTGCTCAGGCTTTGGCTGGCCTGTTCGGCGTTGGTGTAAATGATCTGCCATTAACTTTGGTCGTGAGCTGGATGGAGCAGAAAGCTGTCGCCATACTCTGGTCCCTTCTGGCACTGGGGCTGCGGAATATTTACCTCGGACCGATAATTCCAGGTTGGGTCAACGACGACATACTCAAACTCTTGGTGGATAACTATGATATCAAACTGATCGGTAATCCCGATGAGGATATCAAGAAGATGATGGGTGCCTGAAGATTGGGCACCTATTTTCCAATTTTAAGACTTGTATAGAGGAACAATGTCTACAGAAGAGAACAAAGCAATCGTCCGACGATTCTTCGAGGAAGGCCCTTCAAAAGGAGATTTAGACGCTGCAAAGGAGCTTCTGTCACCCAACTTCTCCCTCCATGCGCCCTTTCCTTCTGCGCCAGGCATTCAGGGCATAATCGATATCATCACCACATGTCGTGCAGCCTTTGAGCACCTTAGTGTTGAAGTAGAAGATTTGATCGCAGAAGGCGATAAAGTGTCTGCCAGATTTGTAGCAAATGGCTTCCATAAAGGTAGCTTCATGAACCTACCTCCGACTGGCAAGCCGATAAAGATGACAGGCATCGAGGTCTTCAGGATCGAAGATCGCAAGATTGCAGAGTTGTGGGCCGAGGCCAACCTCATAGGCTTGATGCAGCAGCTCGGTGCATTTCCGGCAATCGATCAGTAAAGGCCAAGCGAGTTGTTTTAGATGGTTAGAAGGAAGATTATCAGGATAGACGAGGCTCTCTGCAACGGTTGCGGCAACTGTATGATAGCCTGTGCCGAGGGTGCTATAGAGATGGTCAATGGAAAAGCCCGGGTTGTAGGCGATAGGTTTTGTGATGGCCTGGGAGCATGTATCGGAGAGTGTCCGGTTGGTGCTCTGACAATCGAGGAAAGAGAGGCTGAGGAGTACGACGAGAAAGCGTCCAAGGCGCATCTGAGCCAGTCCAACCCGGGGAAATCTCAATTGGAAACTGAGAAGCTGGGGGAAGAAGGCAAAGAGCGTCGACCCATGACACCTTGCAACATCTCCTTCAATCGATCAACTAGAGGACCTGAGCATCATAAGCGCAAACTCGGACCATCCTCGCAGCTCAAAAGCTGGCCGATCCAGATGCGGCTGGCACATGCTGATGCTCCCTATTTCAAGGATGCCAAGCTGCTCATAGCTGCCGATTGTTCAGCATTTGCATGTCCCTCTATCTCCGACTTTATTAAGGGCAGAGTGGTTCTCATCGGCTGTCCCAAATTGGATGAAAAAGGGCCGTTCGTAGAGAAATTAGCCGAAATCCTACGCTCAAATGAAGTCAAGGAGATTACCATCCTCCACATGGAGGTGCCCTGTTGTTCTAATCTAGTCAGGCTGGTTCTGGAGGCTGTGAGAAAGTCTGGAAAGAACATCTCTCCTGACCGGTTTATTTGCAATATTGACGGGTCCGTAGTTAAAGATGATGAGGCTTGGTGATCTAAAAAATCTTTATAGCGAATGTTCCAGGCAGGCGATACAGAGCATCTCCTCGCCTTTCTGGACGAAGCTCTCTTTGCAGCATCCGCAGATCGCTATCTCCTTTCTGGGCTTCTCAGGGACCTCTAAATCTAGGATCTTGTAGGTATAGACGCTCTCGCCTGCGGAAATGAGTATAGAAATGGCCTCATGATGAGGTACATTCTTCGTTTTCATGAACCAAGCATGAAGCCGGGGATACCTGACGGTCTTTGCTGGGTCTAACATTACCCTGACGCCTTTTACCTTGGAGCCCGCCGGCGCACGCCTGGTCACTGTGACCGCCATCTTGCCGTGGTCCAGGATCTTCATCCCCTTGTTGCCAATAGTACAGCCCGCCAGAACCTGAAAGGGATCAGGGAGGCAGTTATAGGTCTCGCAGGTTACGAATAGCCGGTCTTTGTTAGATGCACCCAGTACTTTTTTGGCTAAATTGAGCATCTGGATTCCTGCAAAGGCACCAGTGCTCAGATATCCGTGGAAGGAAGCAACCTTCTCTATCTGAGAACGCATCTCTGGATCAGCGATATTCTCTATGATCTCCTCCATGCATAGTCCTCTAGCAGGGCTATGCCGATGTAGGAGTTTAATAAGCTTTGCATAAGTGCTATATTACAAGCAATAAGTAAAATAGGATTGTCACTAAATGATTCTTTGCTCTAAGCTCTTCAGGCTCGTGTAAATAAATAAGACCTGTCTCAGAACTATTTATGCCGCATTCGTATCTTCTACAGGAAGGTGTAGCTTGGAGCTCGGTGCTAATCGTAGGGTCCGTAACAATAGTAAAATTCTCAGAGAACGAGCCCAGCTTCGTTGGGCTTCTCCTCAGATGCTCTTTCAACTGCTTGCTATCTTCAACCTGGGATAGTTTTATTACTGAAAATATCTGTCTATGGTTTACTTTTCATGTTGCTATGTGCAAGTGGCATTGTGATGTTCCGGTAGAATTAAATTACTTTTCCAGAAGTAAAGCCTCGGCACAACGAGTCGGACCGGATAGCCATGATCCAGGGTTATGGTTTTCCCGTCGTGTTTGACTACAAAGAGCACGTCTTCTTGGAAAAAGTCATCCAAGGATAGGTTGGTAGTAAAGCCCCCCGAAGCATGAATTATGGCGAAGCCCGCCTCGGGATTTATCTTGACCAAGTTCTTCAGAACAGAAGCGCTAACCCCTTCCCAGAGGTTGTCCAGTCTGGACCAGGTCGTGACGCAATGAATGTCGGAAAAGACCTTAACCATTGGAAGACCCATGAACTCGTTGAAGTCCAGGTTCCTCTCTTTATCCACCAGGCCGAATATCCTGAACCTCCACTGTGATACGTCAACCTTTGGCACCCCTCCATAATGAAGCGTCGGCCAGCCTTCCGTGACACTTTGGCCTGGAGGTACCCGGTTTTGTCTTCTGGTATCCGGGCTTATGATCGTTGCCTCGTCTTTCACCATTTAATCACCAGCTTTGGAAAATCCGATCTGACTGAAACATAACTGGTACAATAGCTTTACATTATTATCATTCCTAAGGTTATAAGGATTGTTGGCACAAGAACGGATCAGAATAGAACTCGAAAATTCGATCTTAGATTCTCTTTGAGGTCGTAAGCTATTTTAGAACAAGACCGGTTCAAAATTGATCGTGAAACGTCAGAGACATAAACGGCCTGATGCGTATACAAGTCTTATGAAAGAGGTTTCCTTGGATGAAGCTGCCTGAGCTCCTGGCTCCCGCTGGCTCGCCTGAGGCTTTGAAAGCGGCAGTTGCCGCTGGGGCGGATGCAGTTTATCTGAGCGGAAAGAGGTTTGGAGCCAGAAAGTTCGCCGCCAACTTCGACGAGAGGGAGCTGAAAGAGGCCGTGGACTACACTCACCTGCGTGGAGTGAAGGTCTACGTTACAGTAAACACCCTTGTCAGAGACGACGAGCTGCCGGAGGTCGCAAGATACCTTCTGTGGCTCTACCAGACAGGAGTGGACGCCGTCCTGGTCCAAGACATTGGGGTGGCCGCGTTAGCGCGCAGAATAGTTCCCGACATGGACCTCCATGCCTCCACACAGATGACAATACACAACCGTGCAGGAGCCGTCTGGACGGAGAAGCTGGGAATGAAGCGGGTAGTCCTAGCCAGAGAGGTATCGCTCCAGGAGGCAGAGGAAATCGCTCGTGGATTAAATATAGGCCTTGAGGTCTTCGTTCACGGAGCTCTCTGCTACTGCTACTCCGGCCAGTGCCTTCTCTCTTCGGTTATTGGAGGACGATCCGGAAACCGAGGCATGTGCGCCCAGCCGTGTCGCAAACCCTATGTTCTCCTCCGCGGGGAGAAGGACGAGTACGGCCGACCGGTCAACATGGCTGCTACACCCATAAAAGATCGCTACCTAATGTCCACCCGCGACCTTGCTGTCTACAGCCACCTTGATAGAATCGTCAAATCTCCCATCCTGTCCCTCAAAATCGAAGGCAGGATGAAGTCTGCAGAATATGTGGCCATAGTCACCAGCATCTACAGGAAGGCTCTGGATTCCATTGCCAAAGGTAGCTGGTCTCCGTCTGCTGAGGACCAGCGCGACCTTGCCTTGGCCTTCAACCGGGACTTTACCGGAGGTTACCTGGCAGGTTCGAAGGATATTATGGGCCGGCAGATGTCTGATAATCAGGGATTCTTCATAGGCACCGTTGCCTCTTACGATATGAGAAGCGGCGAGGCAGCAGTTCGCCTGAACGACTCGCTGGGAGCGGAGCAGGGCGATGGTCTGGTTTTCCAGTCTCCAGGTGAGGAGCTGGGGATAGTGGTCCACAGGCCGCTCTCCTTCAAAGACGGTCTGCTGAAGCTGAGAACTCCTGACAGGGTCAAGCTGGGAGCCAGGGTCTACCTAACCAGCAGCATTAGGCTTAAACGTCAGGTTGAGAAGATCCTATCCATCTCCCGAGCACAGATCCCCATCGACCTTGTCATATTCTGGGAAGATGGGGTCCCGGTTGTGGAAGGCAAATTGAAGGGGTCCAAGGGCTACATGAATATCGAGGCAAGGGCCGGTTTCAAAATGGAGAAGGCCCTGACCAAACCCTTAACAGAGGAACAGATCGAGGCTCAGCTGAGAAAGACAGGGGGAACCCCTTTTTGCATCCGGAAAGTCGAGATGAGCTATCCTGGAGACCTGTTCGCGCCTCTAGGTTCGCTAAACCAGCTCAGACGTGACATCGTTGCCAAAGCGGAGACGGCTCTTCTTGAATCTCAAAGACCGGAAGCTGAGAAGGTTTTAGCAGCTAATGAGTGGTTGGCAGCGATAAATCTTGCAAAGGTGGACCCGTTAGATGCTGTCGGACAGAAAACCAGCAAATCCCAGAAGGCTCCATCCCTGGCGGTTTACGCAGACAGCTTGGATGTTGTTCGAGGAGCAGCAGAAGGCGGATGCGAACGAGTCTACTTTGAGCCTCGTCTTAAGGGACCAAACCAGAAGGGTGTTACCAAAGAGCTGCTGGACCTGCTGAGTGAGGCAAAGAAACTGTGCGGGAATGTTCAGTTGATCTGGAAGTGGCCGAGGATTACAAAAGACAAATACCTGAAGTTCGCCGTTCCCTTATTGTCCCAGACTGAGCTGGACGCCGTCATGGTGGATGGATTAGGAGCGGCAGAGGCAATCGTCGCCGCCGTGCCCAAGGTGGCACTATCAGGAGCAGCTAGCTTCAATGTCTGGAACCATTTTACTGTCAAGCAACTAAGTCCACGCTTCAGCCGGCTGACCTTATCTCCTGAGCTTTCCTCAGACCAATTAGCTGAGCTTGTGGCAAGATCGCGTCTTGTCAATGTTCCAAAACTTGAGCTGATGGTCCAAGGCAACCTGGAGGTCATGGTAGCCGAGGACTGCCTTCCCTGCGCAGTCTTCAAGGACGCACGTAGCTCGACGGCCTCCTGGGGGCTCCAGGACTTCAAACGAATGTTCCCCCTCTGGCTGGACGAAGACTCAAGGACTCATGTCCTCAACGCTGCAGAGACCTGCCTGGTGGATTTCATGCCAATGCTCTTTGAGATAGGCTTGGACGGCGTAGCTATCGACGCCCGTGGCAGGACCGGCAAGTACGCGAGAGAGATGGCAGAAATATACCAAAAGGCGATCAGCATTGCGGAAAAAAGAGGACCTAATCTGAAAACAGACCTTGAGTCACTTAAAGAGAAGGCTAGAGCGATTTCCCTTGGCGGGATCACGACAGGGCACTTCATCAAAGGCTTGAGGGATGAGCTGCCCAATCTCGGTTGATATCGAAAATCTGTGCAAAAGGAGCTGACAAATTAAGATCAGTACCGTTTCAGATCTCTATTCCGATCCGTTCGGCCATGATCAGATAGAAGCTGGCAAGACCCCTCCAGCCCTTCCATGCTTCAGCTACCCTGCGGGCCCGGTCTCCGGTTATCTTTCGATCGGCACAGTAGTAATGGGAGATGCATCTGCGCAGCCCCAGGTCGTCTGCCGGTATGGCATCCAGCTTACTCATACCACGGACCATGACAAGCTCAGCTGTCCAGACGCCCACACCTCTTATTTGGCTGAGTTCGTCGATTATCTTTTCCTGGTCCTTGTAATCTTTGAACTTTTCCAGGTCAAGGCCTTTTTGGATCAGCTGCGACAAGTCCCTGATGTACTCGGACTTCCTGGTGCTTAGGCCACAGCCACGCAACTCTTCCACTGCCGCCCCGGCAAGCTTCTCTGGCTCCGGGAAGGCGAAGTAGGTTTTCTCGCCCAGGTGAAGTATGTCTCCAAAGGTTTCGATCAACCTCCGTTCAAGGCTCCAGGCCACTTTCAGCGAGATCTGCTGCTCGATTATAGAGTCCACAAGCGCCTCGAATACGGTAGCCGTGGATGGATTTCGTAGACCCCTAAGTCGCTGCGTGATCTTCGTCATTACTCTATCGCCTTTTACTGTCTCATAAAAGGGCAGAAGGTCGAGATTCATGTTGAAGAGGGCCCCAACAATTTCCCCTGCCTTTCTGACGTCATCGCCGGATAGGTCTTCGTCCGGCATGAGGTTCACAGAAAGTTCGGGCTCATCGACGGTCCCTGTGGAGCGCAACGAGAACAAGACTAGCTTTCCGTTAGGTCTTATGACCTGCCAGTAGGTGCCACTCTCATACCTTTGGATACGTTCATTGCCTTCTCCGAATATCCCAGCACTGAGATCAAAGCTGAAGGGAGGGACGGGATTTATATCAAAATTCATATAAATCGTTATGTCATGATCGTTCTAAACCTTCAGCTAAAAACAAATGAAATCGTCAAATAACATAATCCGCCACAACTCTGTTCTCACACACCTTCTTGACGAAATCCACCACTTTCGCGTGCTCAGGATGTTTCTGATAGCTGTAGAGGTCCTCTTTGCTCTCGAACTCAGAGCAAAGGGCCAGATCGTAAGCAGCATCGGAGTTGTCGAAATTGATCCCCACTTCGAAGAACTTTATCTCGTCGATTATATCCTCCAGGGCTTCCAGCCTCGATTTCAGACTCTTAATATTTTCTGCCTTGTCTGCACCCTCAGCAAAATCCTTGAACCTGAACAGGACTATGTGCTTGATCATCCCTCTTCCTCCTGGAGATCACGCTATATCGAAGGTTAATATCTTTTGCTCCTGTTAGCACGCAGGATCAACAACTCATCTGGGCTTACCTTCAACGCCTCGACATTTTCTTGACTTCTTCACTCTCCAGCTCTCTCAAGGCACCGGCTGTAATCCAACTGGCGCTCTTGGAGTCGATCTCTCTGATCCAAAGGCAGTCGTGATAGCCGCCTAATTCAGCCTTCGATTTCGTTACCGATCTAGCACGCCATGCCCTCAATTTTGTCAATATTTCTCCCTGCTATAGAAGATCTTCTTGGCCAGCTCGGCTGTAACGATGTATGCTGCCACAATGACCACTACGATTGCTAGGAAATAGACCGGCATTTTCGTGAAGCCGAATGGCTCGGACAGCGGGGTGAAAGGCAAGATGAAGGTGGCAACACCTACAAGAAGCGTTACGGTCATAAGGGACCGACTTGGCCTTGACTTGAAGAATGGTCTTCTGGTGCGTATAATCAGCACAACCATCGATGCAGAGACCACGGATTCTATGAACCAGCCTGTCCTGAACTGTCCCACAGTGGCGTGCAAAAGGAAGAGCAGCACTCCGAAGGTAACGAAATCGAATATGGAGGACACCAGGCCGAAGACGATCATGAAGTTCCTGATGAACCCTATCGACCAACGCCTCGGGTAGGAAACAAGCTCAGGATCGACGCTGTCCCCGGCAATGGTCATCTCTGGAAGGTCTGTTAACAGGTTCGTCAGCAGAACCTGGGTGGGAAGGAGGGGAAGAAAGGGAAGGAACAGGGACAATAGCGCCATGCTGAACATGTTTCCGAAGTTTGCTGAGGTGGCCATGAAAACATACTTCATGGTGTTGGAAAATGTCTTTCTTCCCTCCACCACGCCTTCCGTCAACACGCTCAAGTCCTTCTCCAGTAGCACAATATCGGCTGCCTCCTTAGCCACATCCACAGCGCTGTCTACCGATAGACCGATGTCCGCGGCGTGGAGAGCCGAAGCGTCGTTGATTCCGTCGCCCATGTATCCCACCACGTTTCCGGCCTTCCTGAGGGCCAGGATCAGTCTCTCCTTCTGGTTGGGCTCCACTTCGGCATAGACGTCCACCTCCTGGACCAGCTTAAGAAGGGCCTCGTCGCTTGCCTGGTTGATTTCAAGACCAGTCAGAATCCTTCCTTCCAAAAGGCCAACCTGTTTGCTTATACTTGCGGCGACGAGCCTGTTGTCGCCTGTGATAACCTTGAGAGCGACTCCTAGATCGCTCAGATTGCGAATGGTCTCAGCTATGCCTTCCTTGGGCGGATCGAAGAAGACCAGGAAACCCAAGAAAGTCATCTCAGCCTCGTCTCTTGTCAGACAGACGTTGGCATCAACGATTTTTTTAGACAATCCCAGAACTCGAAAGCCCTTGCCGCTAAGCTCCTGGAACCTTGACTGGATCTGTTCTCTAACAAGAGCGATGTTTACTTCACCTTGGACCGTCGTGGCGGATGTACACACTTCCAGGATGTTATTGAGAGCCCCCTTGGTCACGATAGTGTGGACATCGCCCCTAGACACAAGAATACTCAGACGCTTGCGGATGAAGTCGTAAGGCACCTCGTCAAGCTTCTTGAATCCTGAAACGTCGGGCTTGTGGTGGCCTAGAATTGCTTGGTCTATGGGGTTGCTAAAACCGGTTTCGAAGAAGGCGTTGACGTAGGCAAGGAGAAACACCTGCTCGCTATCCCGGCCTTCCAGATCAAGGGCAGAGTGCATCTTGACAGTTCCCTCGGTCAGGGTCCCTGTTTTGTCAGTGCATAGAACGTTCATGCTTCCGAAGTTTTCTATCGAGGCAAGGCGTTTGACGATGACCTTGTGGGCGGCCATCCGTCTGGCTCCGTGGGCCAGATTGATACTGATTATGGCTGGAAGAAGCTGGGGCGTCAGGCCAACGGCCAGGGCCAAAGAGAAGAGAAAAGACTCGACAATGGGCCTGGCAAGGTAGACGTTAATGGCAAAGATTGCTACCACCAGCACCATGGTCACCTCCAGGAGAAGGTAGCCGAAGTGTTTGACCCCGCGCTCGAACTCAGTCTCAGGCTCCTGAAGCTTCAGCCGCTGGGATACACGGCCAAACTCGGTGTCCGTGCCTGTGTGAACGACAACGGCCATTGCCGTCCCGCTGACCACGTTAGTTCCCATGAAGAGGCTGTTGATACGTCTGCTCAGGGGCGTATTCTGGTCCAGAACTCTTGCCAGCTTCTCCGCTGGATAGGTTTCTCCCGTCAACGAGGCCTCGTTGACGAAGAGGTCCTTGGATTTCAGGATCAAAGAGTCTCCGGGTACGATGTCTCCAGCCCTGAGAACGACTACGTCTCCGGGAACCACCTCCTCGACGGGGACCTCCTTCTCGCTTCCGCCTCTCAGAACTGCAGCTTTTATCTGAACTATCGCCAGCAGCTTGGCTACGGCATCTGCTGCGCTCCTCTCTTGCCAGAAGCCCAGCAGGCCACTTATGAAGATTATGACAAGGATGATGGATGCGCTCGCTGCCTGGTGGAGATAGATGGAAAGGCCTGCGGCGAAGACCAGCAGCAGGATTATGGGGCTCTTGAACTGTGACAGCAGCAAAAGAAGCGGATATGACTTCTTCCTTGCCCCAAGAAGGTTAGCTCCGTATTTCTTGAGCCTCTTCTGTGCTTCGCCATCATCCAGGCCTTCCTGTGTTGTATCGAGCTGTCTCTGCAGCTCCTCTAGCGGAATAGACCAAAAGGAGGATAGATCCTGGCTCACAGCACTCTTTCTACCTCTCAGGGGATAACTCTTTCCAGCATTTTGGATATGCCTTAGATAGCAAACCGCTCCATCGGTCTGTTCCAATCCATAGCCTTAAGATCGTTCAGGAGGTCAGAATACAGCGTGGTAAAAGCGAGGTGGATCTTCTGGATCCTGGTAGCGGCCTTCCTATGGCTGATGGTCAGCCGCCAGACGGAGATTCAAAGTGTGACAGGGCCTCTTATCCGTGGACAGCCGGAGTGGGTATTGGCGGCTGCTCTGCTCCAGGTGCTCTACTACACAGTCTTCGCCGCTATGTTCAAGTCCGCCTTCTCGGCCGTGGATGTTAAGAGCAGAGTTCGCGACCTCCTTTCTGTCACCTTGGTGGCGCTTTTCATCAACGTAGTAGCCCCTACCTGGGGGATGGCCGGAGCCGCGTTGTACGTCGATGATGCTGCCCACCGTGGTGAGTCGCCAGCCAGGGCTGCAGCGGGAACGTTGCTTGCCCAGGCAGCGGACTTCAGCGCATTTGCAATAATCCTGGCGGGAGGCATAGCCTATCTTTTAATGCGTCACAGGCTCAAAGGTTATGAGATCGCAGGAACTGGCGTCATGTTGGTGATAACGTTCAGCCTTGTCGGTGCACTGCTTCTGGGTCTATGGCGTCCTGAGCTGTTGAGGAAGCTGCTCGATTCTGTGGAGAGAGGTTCAAACGGCCTGGCCAAAAGGGTACACAGGCAGGCTCTTCTACACGACGGTTGGGCTGCAAGAAGTGCTTCCGACTTCTCAAGGGCGGCCAAAGCCATCGAAGATCACCCAGACCGGCTGGCTTTTACAGTAGGTTTCGCCCTGATCGCCCATTTGATCAATATTGCAAGCCTTTACTCTCTGTTCCTGGCTTTTCATCAGCCAATAGCGCTAGACCCGCTGGTCGCAGGCTACGCTATGGGTATCCTCTTCTGGAACGTCTCCCCGGTTCCCCAGGGCATAGGCGTGGTGGAAGGAGTCATGACCCTGGTGTACGCCTCCCTGGGAATCCACAGAACCATCGCCGTACTGGTTGTGCTGGCTTTTCGCGGGCTGAACTTCTGGCTGCCGATGCTGGCGGGCTTCTTCTTGCTCCGTAAGGTGAAGATCTTTGGGTCAAAGCAGGAAGCCTAAAATCCAAGCACTGGTCGCAGCCATAGCTTATTCGACTCTATCTCTTCTCGATCTTCTGCAGCGGCAAGGGACAAGGTGAGCTCTACAAACTGAGAATTTCTCATAGATCGATCTAATGTTGATGCACTGCGAATCAACGTCTTGTGCAGCTCATCAGCCAAATAAACAATAGTATGGAGGGCCAGTATTAAGATGGTTTGTTTATCCTGAAATCCATGACCACGTTATATCGATGGGGCGCATAGCTCCTCACGACTCCTTTGTAAAGTGCTTCTATCATAACCCCTAGCTGAAAAGCCGCTGCCTCTATTAAATCGAGATCTTTGTATAGATCATCGTCCTGAGAGATAGCATAATAATGGACCACTCCACCATTCTTGGCTGCCTGGATGGCAGGAATCAGAAACTGATGAGCGTTGTGAGGCAGATTCATGATGACGTGATCAGCCGTGTTTTCATAGTTTCGAGCCAGATCAGAGGCGTCTCCCTCCAGGATCTCCAAATCGATTTTGTTCAGAATAGCATTCTCCCTAAGGTACTTCACTGCTACGGGGTTCTTGTCGATGGCAACGACCCTTGCTCCTCTGCGTGCCAGCAGCAGGGCAAAAGGGCCCACCCCTGCGAACATATCAAGGACGAAATCGCCAGGACTAACCTGTCTCGCGATCCGCAGCCGCTCAGTTCCCAGGCGTGGGGTGAAATATGCTCCCTCCAGGTCAACCCAGTAGCGAAGACCGTGCTCCTTATGAACGGTGATCGTGCGCTCTTCTCCGGCCACGTGCCTGAACCGGCGAGTCCTGAACTCACCCTCCACATCCGAGACGGGCGTGATCACGGATCTGAGGTTCTGGCATGAGGACATTAGAGCAGATGCGACCAATCTTGCATTCTCCTGCTCCACGATGGCGATGTCTCCGACAACCTCAAAGCTGGGCTGATAGCCCAGAATGCTCTCAGGAGTTGTTACGGGCGGCTCCGGCTTAAACTCCATTTCGACCATCTCGTAGTCCGAGATCTCCATCAGCCGTTTCTCTTCGACCAGCTCCCGGAGAACAGGCAGGTAGACATAAGCCACGTCGGAAGCTATCTTCCTGCAGCGATCGAGGGTCCCAAGTTCTGCCAGGGCCTTTCGGAATTGCTCTCCTTTATTTCTCTTAACCTTTATTCCTGGAGAAGACTGCGACATCATGAACCTTGACGCTAGAAAGAGCAGATGCAATAAATGTGTATCTCAGGATCATACGATTCTTGTGAATTCTGGCGTAGTGCAATGAACTTGAAGTGCGATGCCGTTGGTCATCGACTTCCAGAGCCCGCCGCGAGAGCTTTATAGGCTTGAACACAACTAGAACATGATGGATAAGCGCTCCAATAACAGCGATGTCATAACCGCCTCTGAGATAGCTCAGTACGCTTACTGCCCTATTTCCTGGTACCTGAAGCGCTCTGGCTGCAAGCCCAATACGCCCGGCATGGTTGCCGGAATGGAGAAGCATGCGAAGGTGGGGGAGGAGATCTCATTGGTTCATAGGAAGGAGATGGCTTCCAGGCATTTCGGCTGGCTTGGGTTTTTAGCTTTCATCGTCGCTCTTTTAGTTTTGGCATGGTGGATATTGTGATAGTCTATGTGGTGATCCTTCTCTTGGTACTATCAGTGGTTCTCCTTTTGGCTTCCAGAAAAGAATCGACGTCTGCAAAAAAAGCCCGTAAAGAGTATGGCATTCCTCGTGGAGAGGTAATCTATACTGACCTGAACCGACCGGCTAGGCCGCTTTTCTCCAGGAAGTTTTTGATAGCAGGCAAGCCGGATTACATAGTCAAGGACGAGCAAACAAATGCTTTGATACCTGTAGAGGTGAAGAGCGGGAACGCGAAAAAGCCTCACTGGGGCCATGTGCTGCAGTTGGCCGCCTATTGTCTTCTGATCGAGGAGGCCTATTCTATTAGAGTGCCTTACGGGCTGCTGGTCTACGCTGATGGAAAACAGCACCAAATAAAATTCGACGATGCCCTGCGGTCCAAGGTTATTTCAATGGCGGACGAAATGAGGAGATGCCTCAAGAAGAGCGGTGTGACCAAAGGAAACAGGTTTGAGAGAAGGTGTCTCTCTTGCTCAGTTCGGGGTGACTGTAGCCAAGCGAAAGGCAGTTAACTGGAGGGTTAACGGCTCTCTAACACTTGAATTACATCCTGTTGTACAGGTTCGCGCTGGAAATCTATCCAAAAGATCTATTGTGAGCAACACTGGCCAGTCATTTTATGATTTGTTTCGCTCCTTGATGTTGACTTAACTCTTTCATAGGAATGGAACTGAACAGGAAAAAGGGATGAGCAGCAACGGAATGCTCAGTACAGTAATAATAGAAAAAATTTGTTGAAACGATCTTTACTCCAGCCACCTGAAGCCCGGTTCCATGATCCGATTGAAGTTCTTCATGATGCCAACAGCATCTTCTTTGCTGATCTGGGTCTTCATTATTTTGGAGGCCACGCAGCGCAGAGCTTTCTTCTCTTTCTTGACGGCTTCACCGTCATCGTTCTTATCGTTCAGTCCGTGGGTTTGAAAGAGGTGCTCCTTATCGGTCTTGGCCCATAGGCCCGGATCATGTGCTTGCAAGCCCCACTTTTCGAACATCGCCGCCGCATTGTCGAGAAGTTGCTGATCAAAGCGCTCGGGAGTCTGGCACTCTTGTATCTGCTTCATGAATTCATCTTTCTTCATAGCTCTCACCTATCTGTATTATTTATCAAAAGGATTTAGCTTTTTCGAGAGGTCAGCAATTTCACTTAGGTATCTGACGGATAAACCATATGCTATCGATTTGTCACAATAGAATTCCTAGAGGCTCGGAGACCCCTCTACAGTATATATAATTACAATGTATATATAAGGGTGGTTGGTAGAAACAAAGATTTCCTTGAGATACTATTCGTGTTTCCCAGAGCTTAATTGGAATACATGCCTAAAGAAGCAGAGGGCAAGACAGAGATCGAAGGCATAGGACCGGAGATTAGTACTCCGAACTCCACTTGATTATGCATTGGCCATCCTAGAAGAACATTTTGTCATATCCATATAGCTCAAGCTCTATCAGAGCGAATTTGAATTTGAAGAGTTGCGAAATCAAGTTGTTAAAAATGCCAAGAGCCTTAAAAGTATAAGATTACTAATAATATCGTGTTGGGTTCGTGTCCCTGTCTGCTATGAAAGTGTGATGCAGACTTTTTTACATTATTTTGTATCTGGGTCCGTCCCCACCCTCCGGAACTTCCCATTTGATCAATTGGCGTGGACACTTCAAACGGCATGTCTGGCAGTGTAAACAGTTGGATGGACTTAAAATGAGCTTGTCATCCTCGAATTTATACACTTCTGCCGGGCAAAAGGAGGCACACGGGTGACATCCGAAGTATTTGTTGCAGCTCTCGTTCTGACACGCTTCACGGAAGGTGATGTGGGTTGGCTCGTCTTCTCTGTGTGTCGTTCCTGAAAGGTTTACTGCCGTCAATCTATCGATACCGCCGGCTGGCTGTCTCTTTAGTTGTACACTTCGCATGCCTTCATAGCCAGGTTTGGTACTGAGCCTATGCGGTATCCATGATTGGAAAAAAGATAAAGGCGCACCTAAATAATAGCCTAATCTTCCTGTTCTCGTAAAGATTTGCCGGTAGTTACGAGATGCATATAGTTCTTTCATCACGAAACTCTCGTTTAATATATCATGATATTTCTTCAAAGACTGCGTAGTGAAATCTTGTTTTTCAATTGCCTGGTATATGGCTTCCCCGGCGGCAATTCCGGACTTTATGGCGTAATGAAGTCCTTTTCGCTTCTTTGCGTTGGTCAGTCCTGCCGCGTCTCCTACGATTATAACCCCATCCGCTGCTAATTGTGGAACTGAATAAAAACCGCCTTCCGGAAATGTTTTAGCACCGTAAGCAACCACTTCACCGCCTTTAAGGAAGTTCTTGATCATGCTATGGGATTTGAAAATTTGTAGTTCCTGCTGTGGGTTCAGATCAGCGTATCGCCAATCGAGTGCCATCACCAGAGCAACTGCCACGAGATTATCCCTCATACTGTAAATCGAACCGGCACCGTAAATATCGGACGGCAAAGGAAAACCCAAGAAGTGTATAACCCGGTTAGCTCCGAAAGCGTTCTCTTCGGGCAACTTGATAATTTCTTTTACTCCCATTGAATAAATCTGCGGATTTTTCTTTGCATTAAGTTTGAATCGATTCACCACGTCTTCTGCTAGTAGTCCTGCGGAACCTTCACCTAAGACAGTTACCTTGGCTTCGATTATTTCGCCGGGTACATGGTTAGAAAGTGGGTGTCTTTCTTTATCTAAACCTTTGTCTCCCAGCTTGACTCCTTTAACCCTGTTGTTTTCAACGACAATCTCTTTGGCCGCAAAACCGGTATATATTTCCACACCAAGTTTGATAGCGATCCCCGCCAGCCAGTTAACGAGTTCGCTGATGGATACTGAATAAGCGTCTTTATTGTGCATGGAAGCTGGAATAATGAAGTCCGGAATTCTGAACGCCATATTCTTGCTATTTAGGAGATACAACTCGTCTTTTATTATCCGGTTGGCAAGTAATTTTGTGACGAACTTGTCCTCTTCATCGTCCTGCCATCCCGGCAATAGTTCATTTAATACCTGGGCTTCAAAAATCGCTCCAGATAGATGGTGCTGCCCGATCTTCTCAGCTTTTTCAATGACTACGACAGATTGGTTTATACCTTTTTGATTGAGTAATTGCTTTAACTTAATAGCTCCCGCTAGATTGGCCGGACCCCCACCGATAAAAAGTACATCTATCTTTTTTAGTTCATCCATGACGTTCTCCTATGAATTCAATATCGTTATGAGTTTAGGGACAAGTTCTTCGAAGTTGCCCACGATACCAAAATCCGCTGTTTTAAAAATATTGGCATTAGGATCTTTATTGATCGCCAAGACAATTCCCGAGTTTTGCATTCCGCTAATGTGTTGCACCGCTCCGGAGATGCCGACAGCGACATATAATTTTGGTTTTACCGTTTGACCGGTCTGTCCTACCTGATGACTCCGGTCAATGAATCCCAATTCTACTGCGACGCGTGAAGCTCCCACCATCGCCTTTTCTCCTAGAAACTTACCTAGAGCGTCGGCCAATGGGGGAACGCAATTCACGAAACCTTCTTTGGTCCTGCAACCCCCGCCCCCCGCCACGATTATAGCAGCGTCTTTTAACTCCGAGGTGGCCGGACATTCTTCGGAAGAAATAATTTTCACGGTGATATCAGCTTCGGTAAGTGCCGGTTCGTACTTGATTATAACACCTGTTCGCTTTTCATCCGGTTTTAGAGCCTGCATCACGCCCGGTCTAACTGTAGACATTTGTACCTTTGAGTTCTGGGTGATTATTGACGCCATGATGTTCCCTCCTAAGGCAGGCCGGGTTTGTTTTAAAATGGCGATATAATCTTGCGTGCCTTTTTTGTAATCAAAAATATCCAAGGATGTACAGTCGGCTGTTAGTCCTGAGCAAGCCCTGTAAGCAACTCTAGGAGCTAATTCTCTGCCTAATGGTGTTGCACTGAATAATATCATCTGCGGCTTATATTTATCCAGGAGTTCGCAAAAAACCCTTGAATAAAGAACCGGCTGGAAATCATCAAGCTGGTCGCTTGTTATTGTGTAAACTTTATCTGCTCCGTATGAAATTAAACTATTTTGTAACTTCAGATTACTCAGCCCGACCAGGACCGCTCCTACTTTTGTGTTAATTTGAGTTGCCAGTTCGCGTGCTTTTCCCAACAATTCGTAAGAGGCCTGGTTGATTTCACAGCCCTCTTGTTCGGCAAACACCCACACTTCACCCGTGTACGTTGGATTCTTGCCTGCCGGAAGCTGGTAAGTAACTTTTGCGGTTTCTTGACTGATTGATTTTGATTTACTGAGATACGCATCTTTCAATAGTCCGGCCAATTTAGCTAAATCTGACTCGAAGATACATTTCCTGGTACTCACTTCTCTCGGAGAAAATATTTTAAAAACCGTTGTGCGCGAACCGGCCAGGCCTATTCGTGATTCATCTCCGGTTACATCCGCAGCACTCCATCGGAGAATTCTCTGGGAATTAGCCCATCTTGTCCGTTCGAAGGTGGCATTGGGGTGAAGGGTCCAATTAGTAACTGTTATCATGCATGGATATGTTAGCGGGGAGACGATCTGAGTTCCCCGTCTTGTGATCCGTTTAATATACAGGTGATTATTTTTATCGATATTAAAGGAAGTGGCGTATGCGATGTGATCAATTCCCAGGTCTTCGGCAACCTGCGGCGGTACCTGGGCGGTATCACCATCTACCGATTGCATACCGCTGATTATGATGTAATCACGGTTGCCATTAAATATGTCTTTTTCTATTTTTCTGATAGCTGCGGCCAGCGGATAAGCGGTTGCGGCTGTATCCGCTCCGCCCAGCTTTCTATCGGTTAGCAGCACACCGGTATCGGCACCTACAGACAGGGCATATTTTAATACTGCGTCGGCGAAAGGCGGTCCCATTGAAAGACTGACTATCTGTCCTTGTAGCACCTGACGCATAGCTATGGCAAAGGCGATCGCTTGTTTATCCAGTTCGTTGCAAACGTTGTCCAGAAGACCTCTTTTGAGAATTCCCTTCTCCCAATCCCATGCCTCTTCCGGAATTTTTTTTATATCCGGCACCTGTTTCACCAGTACGATGTAATTCATCTTGTCTCTTTTCCCTTTACTACTTTTATAGGTGATGGAAGTGGCATTGTGTCAAATCTACTGTGATTTGGATTTCCCAGCATTCAACACGATCAATCTGTATCCATAGATAAATACCTTTTAGTGGTCATCCACTCTTCATTGATATCACTCAAGAACGAGACTCCTAACCTCATGAAAGAGCTACCACTAGGAAAAGCACCGACGACCCTGTTCTTCTGGACTCGATTGTAGGACCTCCAGGTCCTTTACCCGCCTCCGTACTTATCCAGCATGGATTCTTATCGTTCGCCATTCTGGTCAGCTCGTCTTTATAAAGGAGGATGGCTTGCCGCGCCCCACTGAATCTGATAAGCCAGTAACCTAGATCTAGGCACGCATCACCGTCTCCGTGATTGAAGTCAATAGCCTCCTCCGCCGCGGCCATCCGGGCCCCATTGCTCGCGGCTGCAATCACAGACGGCTCCTCGGTGGCCATTCTGAAAGTTCCCAATATCACCCTCATGTATATGTACACCCGATTTTCCGCCATCAACATCTGAGCAGACGGCTTTTGTCTCCCCGAATTTAGTCGCATGGGTTAATACGCGTTCCATAGACGTTAACTTATAGCCTATATAGTAAGCATTTTTGTTCATATGAGGATGTTGAGCAACAATAAAAAGGAAAGTTTTTGACAAATATGAAGGCTTGCTGAGCGGCTCGAATATCTTCAATCATCTCGCAAGACTATAATAGTTTGGATGCTGATACTACTAGAAAAATTTTAAATCCTTATGGAGATAGAAAAAATGAAACGAGTCGAAGGAAATGTTGCTGTTGTAACAGGTTCCACGTTTGGAATTGGTGAAGCCATCGCAAAGGTACTTGCCAAAGAGGGTGCAATCTCAATCATCACAGGCAGGACAGAGGATGAAGGAAGAAAATGTGTGGAGGAGATCAAGGGTGATGGCGGTAAGGCAGAGTATTATCCTCTTGATGTAACCAATGAGACAAGAGTTAAAGAGGTTGCAGATGCTGTTTACAAAAAATATGGCAAGATAGATATCCTTGTGAACAACGCTGGCATAGCAGGCCCAAACAAGCCCACGCACGAGTATACCGAGAAGGAGTGGAATTGGATCTTCGAGGTAAACGTAACAGGTGCATTCCTGTGTACAAAGCATGTCGTGCCTTATATGATCAAGCAAAAGAGCGGAAACATCGTCTACATATCGTCGATCTACGGTATAATTGGCGCTCCTGATATTCCAGCCTACCACGCCACAAAGGCAGCTAATCGAGTCATGTCCAAGATCGATGCACTCTTTATGCGAAGGATAACATTCGCGTAAACTCTGTGCACCCTGGCTTCATCTGGACACCACTGGTCGAGAACTTCCTTAAGGAGCAGTCAAAGAAGTCTGGGAGGAGCGTTGAGGATCTCAGAAAAGAGCTGGATTCGAGGCACCCAATAGGCCATATTGGTGAGCCTAATGATATTGCCTATGGCGTTCTTTACCTGGTATCAGAAGATGCGAAGTTCGTGACCGGAAGCGAGCTGATCATCGATGGAGGCTATACGACAACTTGAGTTCCTTTATCTCTTTTTTGCACGGGCGTTTTTATATTGCGTCAGAGTCTTGAATTCCTCCCCGCTTTACCGGATAGTCTAATTCTGATAACCCGCAGGATTTTACTCGTAAATCTGCCAACAGGCATGTAAATCATATCGTGCACTCCACTCCTAGCTCTGACTCTATCCAGATACGGCCACCGTGAACCTTCATTGTCTTTTTTACAATGGCCAAGACAGCTCCGGATACCAGGAATATTTCAGGACTATACACTACTCTTGGAAGGCCCGCAAACCTTTAATAGCTCTGAGATGGTAGTTAAAAGGTTACAATTACTAACAACCCATGGAGGTGTTTAATTGCAATACGAAAGCATAAACGATCTGCCAAAAATCGTGCGCAACCTCCCCAAGCCCGCCAAGACCCTCTACCTCAAAGCCTTCAACAGCGCCTGGGATGAGTATGGAGAAGCTGAAAGCGAATCATCACGTGAAAAAGCCGCCCAAGAAGCAGCCTGGTCTGCTGTAAAAGGCGAGTATGAGAAGGACGAGGACACAGGTGAATGGGTCAAGATTGGGGCTGAAACTGGATCCGGAAAGTCCCGCCATTCTCTAAGACACCGCCGGAACCGTGGCAGCGCTACTACTCAACCGAGGGCGCATGCATAAGACAACGCAATCAGAAACACACTGATGAGGACATAGCCAAGGAGTGACCCAAGGCCGTTCCTCACCAAAACATCTCATCCTGTTCTATCTCGATTCCTAGCAATATATCTCTTATGAAATTCTCAAAGCCTTCGATTCGGCGTTCCTTCCTTAATTTTCTCGAAGATGAGCGAATTGGAGTCCTTTTAGTCTTGGAACGAATTTAATGCATCAGAATACACGTATCTAATGCAGTATTGTATGTCGTGCTGCATACAACGTATTTCGTGCCTCACCGTACTTACGTATCGCATGCCTGAAAGGAGCCGGATACATCTGACAATGACGACCAAAACAATTAAACGATTGGCTTGACAGATGGCGTACTGTACCAGAGTAGATTCTATTCCTGAGACGAACATGGGAAAAAACGATACTTGGAAACAGCAGGGAAAGTACCTTTTTGCTAGCGGTAAGTATGAGGAAGCCATTAAATGCCTCAACAGAGTCATCCAGAAAGACCCTGAAGATGTAGAATCCTGGATATTTAAAGGAAGATCTCTTTATTATCAACATAAGTACTTGGACGCCATACGTTGCTATGAGAGAGCCACCGAATTCGCTCCTAAAATTGAAGATGGTTGGAAGGGCATTATACAATGCTGCGACAAGCTCATAGATCTGAATGTAAAAAGTGCTGATGCCTGGAACAATAAGGTTGATGCATTAATTAACCTGAGTAAATATGAAGAGGCCATAGAAATCTGCGACAAAGATCCAGGTTTTGATCTAAAAAACGCCCCGAAGGTATGGAATTGGAAGGGAGATACTCTCCGAAAGGTAAACAGATTTGATGATTCAATCAAATATTATAATAAAACCTTAAAACAAGATCCCGAAAATGAATACGCCTGGATAAATAGCGCCAAGGCACTATTTCTACTGGGCAAGGTCGCCGAATCTGCCAAATGCTGCGATAAAGTCGTAGAGCTATATCCAAAAAATGCGAATGCTTGGGCAATCAAAGGAATGGCTCTGAAGGCACTCCATAGATATCCTGAGTCGGAAGCGGCATTCGCAAAAGCTAAAGAATTAGGGTACCGCGAGGAAAAGGATTATAAAAAGAACAAGTGAAACACTGCCATCCTCGATGAATTCCACCAGGAATCCTAAGTCCGTCAAAGAAAGGGCGACAGTTGCATCTTGTTAATGTCGCATGATCACAGATCTTCTTCGACCTTCTAATTGTCACCGTTGTGCCTAGGCAGGGCCAATGGCTAGCCAGCAGAAACCGGCTTCACCGCTTGTGCAGTCTGAGTTGCGAGCGCATAAATCAAACCCTTCTGTGGTAACGTTCTGCGCAATCCCCACTACAGCAACGTTAGGCGCAGGACCATTGGGCGAGAGGAAAACCGCCGGAACCTCGGAGAATGGATGATAAAACACAATGTACCATGTCCTCCAGTCACCCTCTTGACAGGCTGGGCTAAAAAGCTGCTTATCAGTACAACCTGTTTGTATTCGAACTCCTGCAACCTTCATGTTTGTATAGTTCATTTTAAATCACCTTCCGAGATTGTTCTCTTTGACGTTTGATCGATTTCTGGATGAAGGACCACCTCAAATCGAGGCAAAGTCCTTCTCGAGCCGTTCCAATCGAGCCATCTAATTTAGCTCATTCAATTTTTATCTCTTTGCCAGTTCGTTTTTCTTTCTTTAGCTCCAGCGTAAGGACACCGTTCTTGTAGGACGCCTTGGAGGTGTCTGGATTGACGGCTGAGTCGAAGTTAATCATTTTGTAGAATTTCTTATCGTCTTCGGTCTTAACTTCCACGCTGTCTTCTGCAACATCTAGTTTGACTTTCTCTTTGTCTACGCCGGGCAGCTCTACGAAAATCTTATACTTGTCCTTCTCGTCCATGATGTCCACTAAGGGTTCGCGTCCAAGGGAAGGCTCAATGCCCCGATAGGAGGGCTTAATGTTACCGAACTCCTGAAAAACCGGCTCCTTTCCAGGCTCGGCCGTATAGCTGAAGCCGTAGACAAAAGGACCGTACCTTCGGACCACGCCGGCAGGTGTATTCTCCTCTTTGACAAACTCCTTGAACTCGAGTGGTGTCGACTCCTCGAATCTCTTGATCATCTCTTCGAAGGGCTCCTGGAACCAATCCTCGATATCTCTTCCAAACGGAAATCCTTTGGTGAGATTCTCGAAGGCATCGAATATCGACGGTCTTCTCTTAGCCAAATATCATCACCTCTTTTAGAATTGCGATTGCAGCTTAATCATTAAAATAGTGCATTCTGAAGATTTATATGTTTCCTAAATTAAAATTACTTTGATAAGTTCTTAATGAAATTGATAATTATGTTTTTGATGGCACATTAACTCTCACAAACCAAAGGATCTTATTCGCGGGAAAAACACGTAGTGCAGATATCCCTCTAAAAAATATTTTCAATCTTCCTTCACCAGGGCCGCCCCGAAATATAGTTCTACATTTTGTTAAAGAGATTTCCTAAAATGGTTTCTCTTTCATATAATTTCAATCATAAACTTCTACTAAATTTTTAGATAAATTGGGCGTTCTTGAGAGGGATAAACTTTTGATTTGATTGATGATTTGCGTTAAACGTATCAAAGCTTGTGCACCGAGCCAAAGATCCGAACCTGCAAATAATAGGTGCCGGGAACGGGATTCGAGCCCGCGACTTCCAGATGCCTCAGGAAGGCGCCTTTCGCTTTACCCTATGAGTCTGGCGCCCTAACCAGCTAGGCCACCCCGGCACGGCAGATATGCTCGGCCGATTTCTTACATAAGGTTTGTGCTTATCCACCTGCTTGTCAACCGGTCGGGAAAGGCTTTTCTAATGCGCTGTCCATTCTATTACGATCTTCATGGATTCGAGCATCTCCGGCACGGTGAGCGACTCGCTGGCTGGCAAACTGATCGTAGTTGGCATAACCGGGAGCATTGCTGCGGTCAGGACAGTGGACTTGGTTCGCGAGCTGATCCGTCGAGGAGCAGAGGTCCACTGCATCATGTCGAATGCAGCTTGCCAGATCCTCCATCCTTATTCCCTGGAGTACGCCAGTAGTTGTCCAGTAATAACTGAAATAACCGGAAGGGTGGAGCACGTCGAGTTCTGCGGCAAGGGCGGCATTGCGGATCTGCTTCTGGTTGCTCCTGCTACGGCCAACACCATCAGCAAGATGGCTACTGGGATAGATGACACGCCTGTTACCACCTTCGCCACCACGGCGATCGGCAGCGGCAAGACGGTGATGGTCGTTCCTGCCATGCACGAGGCGATGTACCGCCACCCCGGAGTCCTAAAGAATCTGGAGACGCTGAAGTCCATGGGCATCGCTGTAGTAGATCCGAGGATCGAGGAGGGAAAGGCCAAGATAGCCGATAAAGAGCGGATAGTAATGGAAGTGGAAAGGGCGCTGGGACCAAAAGACTTGGCCTCCAAAAGGATATTGATAACAAGCGGGTCCAATGCCGAGAAGATCGATCCCATCCGCATCCTGACAAACAGGGCTTCCGGCAGAACTGGCGTGGAGATCGGCCTCGAAGCCTATCGGAGGGGCGGTGAAATTACCATAGTTCACAGGTATCGTATGGGCCTGCCCTTCCGTGAGGTATATGCAGAGAGCGCCCAGGAGATGCTCGACGCCGTTTTATCTGAGCTTGAGAGCGGCTACTGTGCCCTTATCAGTGCTGCGGCAATCGCCGATTACACCCTGGACCCAATGGAAGAGAAGATCAAGTCTGGGCAGGATCTTGTCCTGAGGCTAAAACCGACCAAGAAGATGATAAAGGAAGTCCGATCGGCCTACCCAGACCTTAAGATTGTCGGGTTCAAGGCAGAGACCAACGTTTCCGACGACGAGCTTGTAAAGCGGGCGACCGAGTCGATGAAATCTGCTGATCTTGATTTTGTTGTGGCCAACGACGTCGGCTCGGGGGGCATAGGCTGCGAAGATAACAGGGTGCATATAATAAACAGACAAGGTGGGTCAACCCTGGTGCAAGGAAAGAAGAGCCTTATAGCCAGAAAGATCGTCGACAGTCTTGTGGAGGTTCTGTGAGAGCGTTTGCGCCGTCGCACATCACCGGTTTTTTTGCAGCCAAACGCGACGATGACCCCATGAAGGCCGGCTCTATCGGGTGCGGCCTGACCTTGGATCTGGGTGCCACTACTACGGTGGAAAGGTCTGACAAGACGGAGATCTTCTTGAACGGTCATCTGTCTGAAGCTCCGGTTAGCAGATACGTCGTAGACCGACTTGCCAGATCGCCGGTGAGAGTGGATACGCAACTCGATATGCCCCTCGGTTCGGGTTTCGGGGCCAGCGGCGGAGGGGCCCTTGGGTGCGCCTACGCCCTTAATTC
>PMNG01000026.1 GCA_003162615.1 Methanothrix sp.
AGACCTTCAAACTCAAGTTCGGCCATCACGGCGGAAACCAGCCCGTTAAGGACTTAGCCAAGGGCATCGTCTACATCACATCTCAGAACCACAATTTTGCAGCAGTCGCAGATTCGGTAGAGGGAACTGACCTCGAGATAACCCAGCTCAACGCCAACGACGGTACAGTGGAGGGGATCAAGAGCGGCAAGCTCGATATACTGGCCGTTCAGTATCATCCCGAGGCCCATCCCGGACCGCTATGCAGCGAAGACCCCTTCTTCAGCTCCGTCCAGCGCACGATGAAGCACAGGGTCCCGGCTGGAGGGAGGCGATCCTAATGCCCAAACGCGCTGATATTCATAAGGTTCTGCTCATAGGATCAGGACCAATCCAGATAGGCCAGGCAGCCGAGTTCGACTTTTCGGGATCCCAGGCCTGCAAGTCCCTCCGCGAGGAAGGGATAGAGGTGGTCCTGGTCAACTCCAACCCTGCTACCATAATGACCGACCCGGACATGGCCGAGAAGATTTACATCGAGCCCCTGGTACCGGAGATTCTGGCCAAGATCATAGAGAAAGAGAGGCCTGACGGCATAATCGCCGGAATCGGCGGCCAGACCGGGCTGAACCTCACGAGCGAGCTGG
Source organism: Methanothrix sp. (assembly GCA_003162615.1). Classification (GTDB taxonomy): domain Archaea; phylum Halobacteriota; class Methanosarcinia; order Methanotrichales; family Methanotrichaceae; genus Fen-7. The sequence continues at coordinate 627 of PMNG01000026.1, forward strand.
CAGAGATGGGCGTACTGGAGAAATACAACGTCGAAGTTCTGGGCACCTCAGTAAGGTCTATTCAAGAGGCTGAGGACAGAGACCTGTTCAAGAAGGCCATGCAGAGGGTAGGAGAGCCCGTTCCTCCGAGCGTTGCTGTTAACTCCATGGAGGAGGCATTCGCTGCTATTGAGGAGCTGGGCCTGCCCCTGGTTGTTAGACCGGCCTACACCCTGGGCGGCTCGGGAGGAGGGATAGCTCACACACGCGACGAACTGGTGAAGATCTGCGAGTTGGGGCTGAAGCGCTCACGCATCCACCAGGTTCTGCTCGAGGAGAGCGTGGAGGGCTGGACTGAGCTAGAGTACGAGGTGATGAGGGACTCAAAAGACACCTGCATCACCATCTGCAACATGGAGAACATGGACCCTATGGGCATCCACACTGGCGAGTCCATCGTCGTGACCCCCATCCAGACCCTCTCCGACCGACAGATCCAGATGCTCCGGAGCGCTGCGATAAATATAATCAGGGCGCTACGTATCGAGGGCGGCTGCAACATCCAGTTTGCCGTCAAGAATGACGATTACAGGGTGATAGAGGTCAACCCAAGGGTCTCAAGATCCTCTGCTCTTGCCTCCAAGGCGACCGGCTACCCAATAGCCCGCGTCACCGCAAAGATCGCCATCGGCATGACCCTGGACGAGATCAGGAACGACGTCACCAAGGAAACCCCTGCCTCCTTCGAGCCCACGGTGGACTACGCTGTCATAAAGATACCACGCTGGCCCTTCGACAAGTTCGTCAAGGCTAACAAAGTCCTCACAACCGCCATGAAGTCAACCGGGGAGGTCATGGCCATTGGCAGGAGCTATGAGGAGGCTCTGATGAAGGCCATCCGATCACTGGACATAGACAAGGAGTTCGGGTACGCCGGCAAGTACACCACCTGGACCGATGACGAGGTCAAGGATATCCTCAAGAATCCGACGGACGAGAGGCTATTTGCCATATACCAGGCCCTGAGGCGAGGAATGTCGGTTGAGGAGATCGTCGGCCTTACACAGATCGAACCCTATTTCCTCTACAGGATTCAGAACATCATCGCCGTGGAGGACGAGGTCAAAAAAGAGCTTAACCCGGACACCCTCAAAAGGGCCAAGCGCTTTGGGTTTACAGACGAGTACATAGCTGGGCTCGTCGGAAAGACCAGGGAGGATGTAACCGACTACAGGATTGCCCAGGGTATCATCCCGACCTACAAGATGGTGGACACCTGTGCTGCAGAGTTCGCTGCCAGCACTCCTTACTACTACTCAACCTACGACACAGAGTGCGAGCTGGTCCCAACAAATAACAAGAAGGTACTGATCCTGGGGTCCGGGCCTATCAGGATCGGCCAGGGGATTGAGTTCGACTACTGCACAGTTCACGCCGTTATGGCTCTGCGGGAGCATGGCATAGAGGCCCACATAGTCAACAACAACCCCGAGACTGTTTCGACAGACTACGACACCTCTGACAAGCTCTTCTTCGAGCCTGTTACCCTCGAGGACGTGATGAACATCATCGAGAAGGAGAGGCCTTACGGCGTAATGGTGCAGTTCGGAGGCCAGACTGCCATCAACCTGGCAATACCCCTTGAAAAGGAGATAGCCCGCCGCGGAATGCCTACCAAGATCCTGGGGACAACTCCAGACAGCATAGACCTGGCCGAGGATAGGGAGAGGTTCAACCTGCTAATGAAGAAGCTGAACATCCCCCAGCCCGAGGCAGGCATTGCTTTCTCAACAGAGGAGGCCAAGGCAGTGGCCAATAGGATCGGCTATCCGGTGATAGTCAGGCCGAGCTACGTCCTGGGCGGTCGTGCCATGGAGATTGTCTACGATGAGGCCGGGCTTGAGGTCTACATGCGTGAGGCCGTCCGGGTCTCCCACGAGCACCCCATACTGATAGACGACTTCCTCCAGAATGCCGTCGAGATAGACGTGGATGCCGTATGCGACGGTAAGGATGTGCTCATTGGTGCTATCATGGAGCACATTGAGGAGGCAGGAATCCACTCGGGCGACAGCGCCTGCATGATCCCGCCCCAGACTCTGCCAGGGTACGTCCTGGAGGTGGTCAGGGATTACGTGCGAAAGATTGCCCTGAACCTCGGAGTCATAGGTATAATGAACATGCAGCTTGCGTACAAGGACGGGACTGTGTATGTCTTGGAGGCCAACCCGAGGTCCAGCAGGACGATTCCCTTCGTCTCCAAGTCGGTGGGCCTGCCGCTGGCCAAGATCGCTGCGGCAGTAATGATAGGGCACACCCTGGTCGAGCAGGGGCACACCGAGGAGCCAAAGCTTCCCTACGTCTCTGTGAAAGAGGTGCTGCTGCCCTTCGACAAGCTTCCGGGAGCCGACGTCCTGCTCGGGCCGGAGATGAGGTCCACGGGAGAGGTCATGGGCATCGACTACAACCTGGGCCTGGCATTCTTCAAGGCGGAGCTGTCCGCAGACAACAGCCTGCCCCTGGAAGGTATAGTCTTCATATCGGTCAGGGATGAGGACAAGGCGGCCGTGGCGGTGGCAGCCAAGAAGCTGACTGATGCTGGCCTGAAGATAATCGCCACCGACGGCACAGCCGAGTACCTGAAGAAGTCCGGCATCGCAGTCGAGCGGATAAACAAGATCTTCAACGGCAGCCCCAACGTCCTGGACTACATGAAAAGGGGCGAGGTCAAGCTGATAATAAACACGCCCACCACCAAGCAGTCCATCAAGGACGGAGCCCAGATCAGGCGCGGCGCTGTTGACTACCACGTGCCTTACATTACAACAGTCCAGGCTGCCCAGGCTTCGGCCGACGCCATTGTCATGGCCGAGAAGGACAGGATAACCATCAAGGCCCTGGACGAGTACCACAAAGAGGTTTCCGGCTGCGCTAGACCCCGCTGAGGTCGAAATAAGGTCGAAGCCAAGGTTTAGCAAGATCAAACATGAGCCCTTCAGCCTGACTCGTGGAGGAGGGCCGCTCCTCCTGCCCGGATCAGACCGAAGGGTTTATCTCAAAGTAGCGAGCAAGGATTGTGGTCGCGGGCTCGTGGTCTAGGTGGTTATGACGTCGCCTTGACATGGCGGAGATCATGCGTTCGAATCGCGTCGAGCCCACTTTTGCCCAAGTAGCTCAGTTGGGAGAGCGTCAGACTGAAGATCTGAATGTCCCCGGTTCGAGTCCGGGTTTGGGCATAAATTTACTCAGTAATTCTGTCGTTTGATATCGGTCTTTGATAAAAGATCGGCTGTTTATCGATGTATTGTCTTCGGCAAAGTATTTCGCTAATAGAGAATCCGGTAGTCTCCCTTTTATTGAGTTGACCGATCATTCACAGATCAACATAGCAGGCAACAGAAGAGGATCCATATCTCAAAGACTTCAATTTCTCTCGACTATTCTACTTCAATCCTGCCTGCATATTTTGGGGTACTTTGGCAATCGATAGTTGACAATCGATAGTTCATATGATCGGCAGTTATTAGTTAATATCCGCTCGGACCTTGAGGAATAGTGGGGTTTGGGGACATGCCAAAGCGCAACTGCTACACAGCTTCCTCTACAAAGGGACTCCTGATCGATCGCATAAGTTGTGTAACTTCCGAGGATTAGAGATGACTAAAAAAGGCATAATTGCGAATTCTTTGGCAAGATCTCAGTGTTCGATTAGGCAAGATTGATAAATTGGCACATATGAATAATATCTCTAGTCATAAGAGGCGAATGCTTTATTATCACGCAAGTTACTCTAAGCATCTGAAAGGTAGATAATGAATGTAAAACGCAGGTTTCTATTATTATTTTTAACAATATTTATAATTTTAAGCCTAGCCAACATATGCTCTGTTAATGATTACAACTTGACAGATATAATTAATATTATAATCATAATTATAATTAATATCGGCATATCATATAGTATTACTGAGGTAATTCTATCCTTTTTGGGGCGAAAAGTAGATTTGCCTAAACTTGGAAAGTTAGCTGTATATCCGCCGGTTGCATTACTTTATGTTACATATAACGATGTCCTGCCTAAAGCGGTTAATACCCTGGAACGCCAAAGTTATCTCAATTATGATATCTTTATCCTTGATGATTCCACCGATGAAATATGTAAACGTTTTTTAGATACCATCGGATATAAAATAATTAGAAGAGACAATAGAAAGGGTTATAAAGCTGGTGCCCTCAATAATTGGCTCAATCTATACGGCAACATATATAAATATTTCATAATCTCTGATGCAGATAGTATTTTTGAGGACGATTTTTAGAAAAAATGGTCAAATATGCAGAGGATAAGAATAATAAAAATGTCGCCTTATTCCAAAGTATTATAACAAATTGGAATAATGATAATATATTCCCTAGGATTATCGCCTATTTTCAGCCAATATTTAATTATAAAAACAGCAAATTAGCAAACAAATATGGATATATCACATCGTGGGGGCATAATAGTCTCTATAGAACCGAGACAATTCTTGAGTTACACGGTTTTAACGAAGATTTTAAGGCCGAAGATTTAGCGATGGGTTTAAATATTAGTACGTGTTTAGCTGGATA
>PMNG01000102.1 GCA_003162615.1 Methanothrix sp.
AAAAATTCTCATTCAGCCAAGCGCGCTGTTATATTATTTTTACCCTCACAACTGACAATCGTATGCTCGTATCCCTTCGGCTCCAGTCTCCGCCTCTCGCCCTTTGATTCTATCCAGATGCCTTCTTCGACCACACGCCCAACAACCGTCAGGTCGCATGCCTTCTTGGCCGCCTCCATCATATCCGGCTTCACTGTGAACACAAGCCCGAAGTCCCCTCCGGCCCTCAGCACAAGATCCACCGCCTCCAGGTGCCCAACCATCTCCTCGATGCCTTCTGCTATGGGCAAGGCTTCCTCTGTCACAACGAACCCAACGCCGCTGACCTCCGCCAGATCGGACAACGACAGAGCCAGTCCGTCGCTGTTGTCCATCATGGCAGTAACGGATCTGGATTGAGCCAGGGCCCGGCCCTCCTTCAGTCTGGGATGGGGTTCGAGCAAGTTCTCAACAAATTCGTTCTTCAGATCGCCCTGCTTCCAGGCCAACAGACCTGCGCCCGCCGCGCCTAGGGCGCCTGTGGTACAGAGCAGATCGCCGGGTCGAGCCCCGCTGCGCCGCAGGATCAGATCCTTCTCCACGAACCCGAAGGCGCACCCTGTCAGTGTCAGCTCATCAGTTGAATCCAGGTCGCCGCCCAGAACCTTGGTCCCATAGATGTTGGCGCACTCCCCAAAGCCGGAGAACATCTCGTCGATGAAGTACAGGTCCGTGTCCTGCGGTATTCCTGCCGCGATTAAGACCCCTGACGGCTCAGCCCCCATGGCTGCCACATCGCTCAGGTTGGCGGCCACGGTCATCCAGCCGATCTGCCAGGGTGTCATGATGTCGGGAAAGTCCGACTTTCGATGGAGCATATCAGTAGTCGCGACCATAAATCGATCGCCTGCATCAACCACTGCGCAGTCGTCGTTGACAATACCTCCCAGGATCTCCGAGATCCTCCGGATGAGCTGGCGTTCGCCGACGTCGTTACATTGAGCCATGGTCCAACCTGTCTGTTTCTAAATCAGGGAATATAAGGGATTATAGATTTCGTATTCGGGCTTTAAGCTATGCTCGCTTTTTCTCGTCTTACACCCAAGAGAAATACAGCTTTGGAGCTTAGAGCTGACTTTGTATCCCTGGTCGAATATTGCAGTACCAAAGTCTGCTAGTTGTCGAAACAAAAATTGTTGTTAACACAAAGTTTTTGAAGTTCAGCGTCGTTACACGAAGGAGGATTAATGGCTTACTCCGAAAAGACGCTAGTCATGGCGACGATCTTCGCCGTCTCCGTAATTCTAATGGGTTTATCTCATGCGGATGTGACCGTATGCCCTGACGGCTGCGACTACAAGAGCATTCAGGCAGCCATCGACGCTGCCGAGCCTGGCGACTCGGTAACGGTGCACGGTCTGGGCTACAGAGAAAACCTGGTAGTGAACAAGTCCTTGACGATTCACGGTTTGATTGCTGGTGGTCGGCGGCCCATCCTGGAAGCGGATAACGGCAGCGTGGCAATCCTTTTGGCTGACGGCATCAGCCTCTTTGGATTTAGTTTTGTGAACTCTCAGACACAGGCCAACGCCGTTGATGGCGCAAAGGATTGCAGCATCCTGGTTGTCGATTCTCAGGATAATTCAATCTACCTCAACGACTTTGGCGACAGCAGAGGAATATGCTCCAATGGACCGAGTTTCTGGAACTCTAGCCAGGATATAAACTACCAATACAACAGCAAGATCTTCAGCGGGCGCATGGGCAACTACTGGAGCGACTATGCCGGCACCGACAAAGATGGCGATGGTATAGGCGACCAGCCCAAGGTCATAGATGCTGACAACGTCGATTACCACCCATTGATGGAGCCATCGGAGAGCTATGTGATCAAAGGAGAGAAGCTTGAGGTCGAGAACGTGATTCAGGCAAGGCTGAACAAGCCTTTCAACATATCCTTTGATTCAAACCCCACGACTGGATACGTCTGGACAGTAGATTTTGATTCCCGCTTCCTGGATGGGTACGAGAAACCTTACCTGCCAAGCCAGCCGGGACTTATAGGCAGTGGAGGTCAGCAGGTCTTCGCCTTCACTCCCATTCATGTTGGCAAGACAACGGTATCCGCTGTCTACAAGCGACCCTGGGAGAACATTGCGGCAGATGAAAGGACGTTTGACATAATTATATCCTAATGAGTCGTAAATGCGAAAGGAGAAACAACTCTAGTCCTTTTCTTTTTTTAAACTCGTAGTCCTGTCGTTCCGACCTGCGGAAGTAATATGAAATACCAACGATCCAATCTTGACTCATGCACTTTGGAATAGTCGTTTCCGATCCTGACGACTGGACGACAAAGTCGCTACGAACGGCTTTCCTAAAAAGGGGCTCTGAGGCGGATTTCCTGAACTTCTCTGAGCTTTCTGCTTTCATCGGGGCAGAAGTTCGGCTCACCTGCTGTGGCGTAAGCCTGACTGATATTGATGGGCTTGTGGTCAGAGACCTAGGCCGTGGCAAGCCCGCCGATGTCGCCTTCAGGTTCGAGATGCTACACTTTTTGGAGGATCTGGGCATACCAGTAGTCAACCCGCCGGAGGCAATAGCCAGGGCCGCGAACAAGCTAGGCACTACACTGGCCCTTGAGCGGGCAGGAGTTCCCACACCAGCAACGGCCACGACATCCAGCTTGAAGGCAGCCCTGGAATTCTTGGCGAAATACAAGAAAGTGGTCTCTAAGCCCCTCTTCGGTTACAAAGGCCGTGGGATTGTCCTGCTGACAGAAGAAGATGAGACTGTCCTGCGAACTACCCTCGAATCGCAGGGAATTGTTTACATTCAGGAGTTCATTCATCTGGCAAGCCCAAGGGATATCAGGGCCTTTGTAGTGAACGGTGAAGTTATGGGAGCAATCTATAGAGTGGCTCCGGTTGGTGCTTGGATCAGCAATCTGTCCAAGGGAGGCAAGGCGGTGCCCTGTCCGGTTACGGACGAGCTGAGAGANNGAGATCTGGCGGTCAGGGCATGCCGAGCTGTAGGCGCAGTCTACAGCGGCGTTGACCTGCTGGAGACATCAGAGGGCCTAAAGGTCATAGAGGTCAACGGGACTCCCTCAGGAAAGGGCATCTACGATGCCTTGGGAGCGGATGTGACCGAAGCCATTGCCAACCATATCATTGGCCTTTAGCTACATCCAGACCTCGGCCATCAAAATAGTTATCTACGTTGTGCCCCACCTTGGAGACCATATGTTCACCATACTCACGGGGGCACAGTTCGGAGACGAAGGAAAGGGCAAGGTAATCGATCTTCTAGCCGAGAATTACGATATAGTCGTCCGCTTCCAGGGTGGAGATAACGCCGGCCACACAGTAGTCGTAGGAGGAAAGACCTACAAGCTTCACCTTGTGCCGAGCGGAGCCCTCTTCGAGAAGAGACTTCTGGTTGGTCCGGGAGTTGTGCTGAATCCCCGCGTACTATGGAGCGAGATTGAAGCCCTGGAGGCAGAGGGATTGAAGCTGGACCTGGGCATCGACGCCAAGACCAGCATTATCATGCCCTATCACATCGAGCTGGACGGACTCCGTGAGAAAGCCAGGACAGAGAAGATCGGTACCACCAACCGAGGGATCGGCTTTGCCTATGTTGACAAGATCGCCCGCGAAGAGGTGCAGATGGAAGACCTGACCGACCCCGCCCTTCTGGAGGCCAAGCTGAACGAGATAGGGCCAGCCAAAGAGAAAGCCATAGCGGATATGGGCGGCGATCCGACTATCGTGAAGTACGGACCCTTCATCGACGAGTACCTGGAGATCGGAAAGAAGCTGAAGGACAAGGTAGTCGATGTCTCGCGAGAGATCAATGCTGCTCTTGACGAGGACAAGACCGTCCTGGCCGAAGGAGCTCAGGGAGCGTTCCTTGACGTAATTCACGGAACCCAGAAGTTCGTCACCTCCAGCTTCACAACAGCTGGCAGCGCCTGTGCCAACCTGGGCGTAGGTCCAGTGATGGTGGACAACGTTGTAGGAGTTATCAAGGCCTACATCACAAGGGTAGGCGAAGGACCGATGCCAACCGAGCTGAAAGACGAGACGGGCGTGCGGATGAGGGAGATGGGCGGCGAGTATGGGACAACTACTGGACGACCAAGACGGTGCGGGTGGTTCGATGCAGTCCTGGCTTTGAAATCCTGCTACCTGAACGGCTATACAGAATTAGCCCTGACCAAGCTGGATGTCCTCACAGGCCTAAACCCATTAAAGATGTGCGTTGGATATGAGCTCGAGGGAGAGGAGCTTGGCTATCCCCCAGAGAGCACCGCAAAGCTGGCGAGATGCCAGCCAATCTACGAGGACATGCCCGGCTGGACTGAAGACATCACCGGGATAGATTCTTACAAAGATCTTCCCGCAAATGCCAAGTCCTATGTCGAAAAGTTGGAAGAGCTACTTGGCGTGGACATAACAGGAGTGTCGGTTGGCCCCGGTCGGGAGCAGACGCTGTTCAGAGACTAGATTAAAACCAAAAGCTTTTTTTTATTCTCTGGTGCTGAGATCAGCTTCAATCTTAATGGAGATTCGATCTACGCAAGATCCTTCTGGGTATTCTTCGGCCTTAACTATATTATTCTCCTGCAGCACGCTCACAACCCGATGAACTGGAATCCCCGGTCGGAGGGACATTCCTCCAGGCAAAGCTGGAAGATAACCGGTCTTTCTCTCGATTCGGCTACTTCTGCCACTGATGCCACGAAATGGCTCACGAATCTTTCGAAGATCCTAGTAGCCAAACACTACAATAGGAGCAATAGCAGAAGGCATCACAGATCAAACCCAACAAATCAGGTCCTCAATCCCTTTACAGGTCCCGTAGAAGGTGACCCGATGGTGCCGAATGCAGTATAACTTCCTATTGCTGAGTCTCAGCTTACGGTCATTGAAAGCCTATAGAGGCCCATTCTCTCTAGGGTTATTAGATCCAGGTTCAGTTTATCGCCCGTGATACTGCCACCGGCTGCCACCGTAAGTGTGTTGTTGTCCTCCCGGATAGCCCCCTTTTCCGAAGACTGTGTCGCCGTTCTGGAAAAGGGTCAGGGTTGCATTTCGAGATACATTATCGGCTATTTCCAGAGACCAGTTACCTGGAATCGACAGGGCTTCAATTTGTTTCGGGGAAGTATAATTGGAGACAGCGGATATTGCCGTTTTTGTCTGATTTGGCCCCGGGTTTCTGTTTGCTTGGGATTTGTCGCTCCAGAAGAGTGGTTGCTGCCGATAGGCGTGTTCAAGACTCCAGCGTTCGGTTCTGCTGCTCATGCAGCACTTGAAGCGCGAGCCAAATACGCCTGTGAGTGGGCATTTAATGCAAATAAGAAAGCAAAAGCAAAGATGCTACAAGCAATATCTTAATCTTCAGGATTTTTAAACCTCATTGTTCAACAGATATTATGTAAAACGGAGCAAAGATTTGCAGGATAAGGATTCCACGCTATTTGATCTCATGTTGTGGGTGCTTCAATAATAAGCTTAAAGGATCAATTCTTACAAAGAAAATTATATCAAATAGGCTTAATGGATTGACCCAACAAGAAAAAACTCAGGCTAATGCCGAAAGCTGTTAAAATCAAAGGGCTGGTTCACTTAATGGAACTTTGCCCCCTAGCCTGAGCCTTTTGCCTTCTTTCCTCCTGCTTTGCTCTTCTTTCCGCCTCTCGTGGATTTCCCGTGCTTTTCTTGAAAATGCTGATCAAGATTAGCCTCCTATTTAATGATTAACAGGTATAATCCATCCCAAGTATTAATTTGTTCTCCTCATAAACGCAGATATGGACGTTCAATTCCGCAGACCGAACAGACAGTCGTCTGTCCGTCTTTTGTGAAGCGATGCTCTTTTCCTTCTTATGCATCTCGAATTCCATAATATCGAGATGCGCTTCGCCGTTAATAGGATCCATAACTTCTGACGCTATCGTTTTACCGGTATTGAGTACTTGAGTGGCTGAACGTAGGGTGGAATTCATGTCGAGAAGTTCCTTGAGGTAATTTCTGCGACAACTTATTAGAGATTCGCGACATAGGAACAATGATGGCAGAAATAGCAGAGAAAAGGCACGAGCATCATGGCAGGTCGAGCAGAGGTTTCCTGGATGCGGGGAAGGTCCTGAGATATATCGGCGTCAGCGAAGGGCGACCGATTCCTGGATCTGGGGTGTGGAGACGGTTATTTTCCTATCGCTGCCTCGCAGGTTGTCGGGAAGGACGGTATTGTTTATGCCTTTGATGCGGATGAGGGGTCGATCACACGATTAAAAAAAGAGATAGTGGATAGGAAATTAACCAACGTCGAGGCATCTGTCGTAGACATCACAAAGAAGCTTCCTCTCGCAGACGAAAGCATAAGCTTGGCTTTTATGTCTAATGTGCTGCATGGTCTTGTGGAAAACGACGAAGCAGAAGGTGCTTTTGAGGAGATCGCCAGAGTGACCGCACAAAACGGAAGGCTGGCTGTAGTGGAATTCAAGAAACAAGAGTCACCTATGGGACCGCCTCTTTCCATAAGGCTCAGTCCTGATGATGTGGAAACGTTAGCCCGAAGGTACGGCTTCTCTAGTGAGAGCGTCCAGGAAGTAGGACCATATCATTACGCCATAATTCTCAGGAAAAAGTGAATTACAATGATACTGTCGCACTATTAAGCGAAGAAGGCGATATGGATCATAGCATGTACTCAGAAGCATGTGAAACTAAGGATAAATGTAATCCTAATGAAATTATTTATGGCTTTATATGCGCTTTTATATGCACTCTTGTAATAAAGATTGCTTATTAAAGCGATTTTGCCGGGTCTCGCCCAGACATTGGATTTGGTCTTGCCGAAAATACCAGCAAAATATGAGTGCGTAGCTAGAGAATTTTTTGGATATTTATATTTTTTATATTATAAAATATTTATGGGCTTCATATGAGTATTAGATGATGTTTACAAGAAAAACAGCCTTTAATATTAAGCTACGAGTGGTTAGCATCAGGTGACAAAAATGAAAGAAATCAAATCAATGCTGTCAGTATTCGCGCTTGCGCTTGTAATGCTAACGGCTATAGGCGCAAGTCAGGAGTCCTGGAATCTTGGTTCCTCAGATGATTGGTTGGGGACTGGTCCTGTATACCATGTCGGTCCATTCTACTATCCTAACAGCGATCTACCGATAGGAACTCAACAATTTCTAAACACATACCCCAGCTACATGCCGCTCGGCTATCCGAACTATTATCAGACCTACAATCCTGCAGTTCTAAATGCAACAGGCCCCTATATACCGCTGAGCAATTACCTGCCAGGATACAACAACCCTTACTTCTATGATCCTCAAGGAGAACTTGACCTTGCAATCTCAAACCATGCATACCAGAAATCTTTAAACAATTATTACAACAGGTACTACGGGACATACCCGTATTAAATGTGTATGAAAATCGATAAAGCGTTTCTATTTTTGGTTAGAACTAGCATCACCATTAACTGACATTCATGAGATTATGGCTCCACAACTGGCTATTCCCGGGCAATCTTTTTGCGTGTCCACCTATGGAAACAGACTGTAGGAGATCGCTTGTTAAGATCGNNAGAGCATATAATGCAATTAAAGGTTTAGGATTTCTAAAGCACATATGCCAGAGTGAGAAATATGAAAGGTATACTGATACCAATTGTCCTCATCATAAGTTTGATGGGGTGCGCTGCAGCGTTGGATGCAAAGAATGGAGTAGAGTTGCGACCTGGTGAAGCTGCAGAAAACATAAATACTGCTGGACATGCCTTAAGAGGACACAAATCAGAGGTGCAAAAGCAGAGGTGAGAATTAAGCTCAGACCTCTGACTTTTAATCCACGTCATCCCATTCTTCGTAAAAGCTCAAGATATTTATAGAACTTCCGCAATACAACATATTTCAAGAATTGAGGGACATATTATGGCTGGACAGAACACTAAGGCTGAAAAGCCCTTGACCTATGTCTTTGACAAGCTGTATAATTGTGTACTATCCCTGTTGAAAGGATCAGACAGTATTCAGGAAAGGCTGTTCAATGCTTTTCAGAGTCTCAACTCATTGAAGCTCGATGATTTTCCAGTGGATTTTCCAGAAGAGCTTCAAAAATACTTTCAAGAGATACAGAATGAGCTAATGAAAGTCGAAGCTCTCAGGAATGAAGGAAGGTTAAAAGCCGCTCAAAAGATACTGTCCGATGAACAGGCTAATGTTTTGGCTGAGAAAATACTCAATTTGTTTATTTCAATTACGGAACGATACGGAAGAATGTCTCCTTAACTTCATCTTGATCCCCTCCGGTGTAAAATCGTAGTTCATCTTCAAATTTTATTGCGAGCTTTGTCATTCCTTCACAAATTTTTATCTTAACTTGTCTTGTGGATCCGGTCCGACTACTACAGGTTTATCTTCATTCTGGATGCTTTCGAACCTACACCGAGGGAAAGAAAGCATCCAGATCGACTACATGGGGCCAGAGCGAGTTCGCCACGCCAAGAAGTCAGCGCCTATCCTCTGAACAGTTTCTGCATCATATCATCGAGCTGCATGAAGGTCTCGTTGATGCTTCATTTCATCGCTCACGAATCGCTGTCTCAGGCAAATTCCGCCCCGGAGCTTTAGTCAGGCTCCTGGCCGCCTTCTGTCATATCTTGCATACACTGCTGTGCTTGCTGGGCCAGGTTGCATCTGAGAAGGCCAGAGATGAACACGCCTGCGATCAATGCATGCTCTTTAGGCATGCCCTTCAACGCAGCCTTGAGTTGTCCGACCGCCGCCTCCTCGCTATCAACTCCTGGATCGAAAAGCAGCTTCTTGGTCTAATCACCGATCTTCATCATCTCATCGGATGTTATATCGAAGAAGCTACTGACGATCTCTAAGATTAGGGATTCCTCTTTTGGTTCGAACATTGCTAAACCTACTTGATTCATGATGAAATAGATTTGGTTACTACAGCCATCTCTGGGGTAACGTTTGCAACAATATTGTTTAAGACAAGTAAACTTCAATTGTAAAATCATTTGGACTGGCTACGAACCTGGACCGCAGAGTGTACAATGACGGCTACAAGGAGGATCAAAGCCCTGATCAAGGCCGAGATGAAAGAGAGGCTGCAAAAGGTACAGTAGAAGAGTCCATAGAAACTGGTGGCCAAGAGCATGATGGAGGCACTGAGGGAAACGGCAGAATCCCCGAAGTGACTTGAAGCAGTGGCGTAGTACGTACAACTGAAGAAGGGGATGGCCGGGGGTCAGTTGAAGGGAGTATGGGGTAAGACTGCCTCCCAGCCCAATCTACTACATAGTAATAATAGTTTAAAAGGATCATCTGCGCGTCGCGCAAGTGATTCACCCTCTCTTCGACAGGCACCGGGCCATGTAAGATTACCCCGAGATCCGGCGCAACACTGCTGTCAGGAAGAGTATAACTAAGACAACAATCAGAATCGCATAAATCATCCGTTTATATCCCGATGCCGGACTCACCTCGGTTAGACATTTATCATCGGCCTCATTCTCGCTTATGCCTTCACTTTTATCGGTTGACATCTCTATCATCTCCGGTCAATATTTCCCATCTTCCTGCACTATTCTTCCTGGCAATTTGAGGAAGACGGTCGGAAGAGGATGGCGAATAAGTTGGAATGATATCCGGCGAGTCTCTGTTCTCTACTCAGAAAGCTAACTCGCCCTCTGCTTTTTGGGCACCCAAGCTCTCCACTTTGATAGCTATCAAGTCTCATCTGAGCCTGCTCTGAATCTACTTACCGAATACCTTCCGAACCAAAGCGCTCAGGATTGGACCAGCCAGATCGATCATTTCAGTTGAATAAATCCAGCCCCCAGAATATCGACCCTTAACCATAATCGCCTTGCCCTCGTGTTTCTTAATAGAAATCTCCTGGACCTCAGGAGGTATCGATGCTTGCATGGGCATTTCGGTTAGCCTCACTACATTTCCTGCTTCAGATTCGGGAAGTAGAATCGTAAGCTTCCCGTCCTTCACCATGCACAAAAACTGCTCGTCGCTATTCATAGAAAACGCCTCTATTAAGCTAATCGGCTAAACTAATTAAGGCTTTAGACCTAGTACCTTGAGTGATTAAAAGGATACCACGCCTTCCACTATTTTGGCACTTAGGTTAATAAGGCACGAATGAGGAGCGTTAGGCGGTCTGTAGCCACCTGTATCAGCTTTTCTCGTAGCTAAGGCGATATTCAAGTCCATGTGATCCTTGAAGCTAAATAGTTTAATAGAGTTCTTTAATAGCATGAAAGAAAAGACCATCGAATCTTTGCTTGCGGAATTGAAGTTGCAGAGGAATGTGTGCATAAGGATGGACTTGGAGGGTAATCCTGAAGCAGAACAAAAGTTAGCAAGAGCCAAGCTTGAATCCTTGGAAGGCGAGCTTCTGTACACAGTTGCTATGCATGTTATTGACCTAGAGAAAGAGATCGCCAGGATGAAGAAGAGCGGTGAACTACCAAATGATAAAGGTGGTTACTTTGTAAGAGAATAGCCCAGAAACTCAAATAACATTTAGGCTCTCTTCAAAGCAGAGAGAGGCTGTCGCAGTCTGAAATTAGACTCGATAACCTAAAACATGATAAACCGAAATCCCTATAAGCACCGCCCTCTGGCAGACATAGAAAATCTCGACGGATTCAAATCACCAGCGATGTATAGAATAAGAATCGGACAGCAAACGGCTTGAGTACTTCGTTGATGAATCCGTGAAGGTAATATACATCACTAACGCCTTTCTTCGATCTGTAGATTCAGATTATCGGATGAAAGTATATATCAAAAACAACTTAAATAAGCCCTGCTGGTCATGAGATTGCAGCCGTCGTAAAAGAAGAAGAGATAGATTACAGTGAGACGTAACAACACTCATCGAATATCAAGCCCTTCGTCTGATCCCCCGTGAAGGACTGCTCATCAAGAGCTATGAGAATAGTGTGCTCTTCAAGAGCCTCCTGTCGCAGGATGCCACGCCCACATCCATCAGTGCCTACGAAGATTATGGGATAGAGCAGGTACTTCGAGATAACTACTACACGCTGCCCAAGATGAAGCTATCCATTCAGGAGATCTTCATTCCCTGAACTCTGCACAGGAGCTCTCCCAGAAGCTTTTTTGTATATTGTTCTACCTGAAGAACAAGGATAAACTGAAAGGTGTCGACCATACCATGACGAAGAGCATCTTAGCCGTACAGAGGGGAGAGCAGATCAAAGGTTATCCCACCCTGAAAGATATAAAGGACAGGACTGAGCTATATGGCATTGAGTTCTGACATAATCTCACGTCTAGAGCAGATAGAAGAGCTATTTCAGCAACTTGGCAGCAAACTAAACAAAGGCCGGTTCGATCCTGGTTATTGGCGGAGCCCAAAAGGAAGAGAAATGTTCGTGTGGCTATAAACTCAGAAAGGTATTTACGAACCAAACGCTCTGATGAAAAGTATGACGATCCGTAAAAAGACACTTTTCATAATCTTCGTCACAACGCTATTTCTGGTTTTGCTTCTTTATGGAATCTCAGAAGCCTTCTTTCTTAACAGTTTTGCAAATCTAGAAGATCGTGATGTTCTAAAAAATGTCGATCGCGCTCAGTTAGCTTTATCCTCCGACATCGACCAGTTGAACTCAACAGAAACAGACTGGGCTTCGTGGAATGATACTTATGCTTTCATAATGAATCGAAACCAAAATTATATATCAGCAAATCTGAATGTTGAATCTTTATCTAATCTTAGGCTTAATTTGATGCTGTTCGTCGATCCATCCGGGCAATTAGTCTTCTCCAGGATGTTGAACCTTGATACAAAGAGGGAAACGCCTGTTCCAAAGAACTTCCTGAAAAATCTCTTTAAAAAAGGAACTCTGGTTTGCCGCAACGAATCGGACATGTTCAAAGGTATTGTCCTCCTTCCGGAAGGTCCTTTGCTTATTTCCTCACAACCTATCTTGACCAGCGAGGGAAAGGGACCTGTTAAGGGGACACTCATTATAGGTCGCTACCTCGATTCAGAACTGAAGCATCTGAGTGAGATGACGCAATTACCTATTGTTAGCCAAAGAATAAACGATTCAAATATGTCTTCTGACTTCGTTGCTGCGCAATCCTCTATTTTAAAAGGCAAACCCGTTTTGGTTAACCCATTGTCAGAGAACTCAATTGCTGGATACGCTCTCATAAAGGACGTTTACGGAGATCCCGCGCTAATTTTACGAGTTGATTTGCCAAGAGACATCTATCGTCAAGGTCAGTCTGTAGTTTATTATTTTTCTATATATATTCTATTAATTGGGCTTATCTTTGCAATTGTGATCCTATTTCTCTTGGATAAAACATTTCTGTCCAGAATTGCCCAGCTTATCCTCGATGTTCACAATATAGGCTTGAGCGGAGATGCTCGATGCGAATTCCCATAGCAGGAAAAGACGAGCTATCGAGCCTATCATGTAACATCAATGATATGCTGGACAAGATCGATCAATCCGATCGAGAATTGAGGAAAGCACATGATGAACTAGAACTGCGGGTCAAGGAAAGGACGGAGGAGCTGGCCAAGAAGAATACAGAGATGGAGCGGTTCATCTACACGGTATCTCATGACCTGAGATCTCCTTTGATCAGTGTGAGCGGTTTACTGGGTTTCCTCAAACAAGACGCTGAAAAGGGCGACCTGGAACAGATGAACGCCGATCTTCGGATAGCAAATGAAGCTGTCACGAATATGGACCAACTTCTCCTTGAAACATTGGAACTTAGCCGCATCGGCCGAGTAGTCAACCCACCGGAAGATGTGCCATTCGGAGAGATTGTCGAGGGTGCTCTCGAACAGACTAGCGAGAAAATCAGATCAGAGGGTTGCAATGTATCTGTTGCTCAGAATTTGCCTGTAGTTCATGTAGATCGAATAAGGATCATTGAGGTTCTGGTCAATCTAATAGAAAACAGCATAAAGTACATGGGGTTGCAGACAAATCCAGAAATAGAGATCGGACAAAGGATCAATGGAAAGGATAGAATCTTTTTTGTCCGGGATAATGGAATTGGCATAGACCACAGCCAGCACAACAAAGTCTTCGAGCTTTTCTATAAAGTGGATAAGAAAAGCGAAGGAACTGGGGCCGGTCTAGCCATAGTCAAGAGGATCATCGAGGTTCACGGTGCATGCATATGGATAGAGTCGGAGATGGGGCAGGGATGCACAGTATGCTTCACGTTGCCTCTTGCAAATGTTGAATAAGACTTGCTGAAAGTCTCATCCCACGCACTCCTTCGTCATTACATGTTAGGTTACTCGCATCAGCAATATACAAAGTAATTACGAAAAAAATTGAATCATGCTGAAAATATGCTTATTGGCACTACATATGCGCGCTTTGCTGGCTCAATGTGATACTGGTCAAGGGTAAAGTGAGCTAGCAGCGGGCAACGTCGGCTCCGCTGCGCTCCAGCTTGTTTGCATCGTGTGCACTGGGTTCAATGGGTCTAGCCGGAGATGGCTATCCCAACGATAGCGAATATAGCACAGGAGAGCAAAAATGAAAGGAACACTCCGCTGTAAATCTCATCTAAGCATGCGCAAATATACTTGAATTCTAACCCAAATCCTTCCTTACCAAAATGACTGGGAGCCAGATAAAATCTGGAAGCTCCAGTTAAAAAGGCACGAATGGGGAGCGTTAGGCGATCCGTAGCCACCTGTATTAGCTTTCTCATCGATAAGGCGATATTCAAGCCAAAATGATCCTTGAAGTTAAATACTTTAATGGAGTTTCTTTATGGCATGAAAGAAAAAAGCATCGAATCTTTGCTTGAGGAATTGAAGTTACAGAGGAGTGCGTGCATAGGGATGGACTTGGAGGGCAATCCTGAAGCAGAACAGAGATTAGCAAGAGCCAAGCTTGAATC
>PMNG01000007.1 GCA_003162615.1 Methanothrix sp.
TGGTGAGAGTTGATGTCAATAGCGCTCTCGAAACACTCAACTGCTTCTTCAAGCCACCCTAGTAAGCCAAAAGATACGCCCTTATTACACCAAGCTCCCTTTTCGAAAAGTTCATCGCCCTCTTCCTTCCTGCCCCATGCTACTCTTGCATCATCTGAGTGAGCCATAGCAAATTATTTGCATCGCGTATCAAAAAAAATATGCCAGCCGTTAGCACCTATTCAAATTTGGGTCGTGGGTAAAGATTGCTGAAAATCATCGCCAAAAGGGTACGATGGGCCGCCACTATGGACATAGAGGAGGGCTTTCCAGTCCTCGATGCCATCTTCTTTGGATGAATAGAATCCAAGTTGGCTTCTAGTGCTCATGATCTTTCACCTCGTTTGCAGCCCAAACGCTGTAGGTTCTGTGCATTTTCTGAAGTCTCAGCCTGTCCCAATTTTTTCAGGACTTCTCTCTAGTGATAGTTTGCCATAACATCCTACAGGATGATATCCTATAAATACTTATGGAACGGGTAAGGTTTATATGCTATGGGCTGCAAAGAGATGCAATAATGAGCCAGAAAAAGAAAATCCAAGTGTCGGTGACGCTTGACGATGACCAGATAACGTGGATGGATAAAGAAATCGCGGACAATCGATTTGCCACGCGCAGCCATGCTATTGTATACGCACTAACGCGATTGATGAAAGAAGACAAAGCGATGAAGGAGATGAATTCACCATGAGCAACATGATGATCGAAATGATGAAAGCGAAGGCAAGGTACAGCAACGACCCCAAGGACCAGCTCCAGCTAGTCGGTATGTTTGCCCCGCAGGGTTTCAAGAAGCCTGATGGGACGCTAGACTCGGATGCAATGGCACAATCAATGTTTGAGTCTGTTCAGAAGCAGTTCAAAAAGATCGATGACGAGAAGGCAGCAGAGGGCAAGAAGGATGGCTGAGACACAAGACACGAAGATCGTCGGTTGTATATTTGACCCACATGGAAAGCCCCGTGAAGAGGTCGTAGATGAAATCATGCGTTGGGTCGAGGTCCAGAAGAAAGACTACGAGAAGCGAAAAGCAGAAGCAATCGCCGCGAAGAAGGCGAGAGAAGAAGCCAAGGCTGACTGACGTAGCACATGGTGTAGTGCATGGCACACACAGGCGAGGGCGCGTAGCAACTATTTAGTAACACGCGGTCAGGGATGTGCTGCTGTCGTACGCCTGAAAAGTCAGAGACCGAATTGAGGAATACATCTCAAATACGATGCGCGTAACTCGTCTTCTTCGAGATGGTCGTAGGTGTCTACTGCTTCTTTTATCGCATCGCCCCTGAGGGTCTGTCGAATCTCGCGGGACATTCCGGCCCGCCTTAACCACGTAGTCCACGCATGGCGGCAGCTGTGTGGGGTTAGCCGTTTGTGAAGGTCATGGCGATCACTGGATGGGTCGTGCAGACCGTTGGCGACTGCGTATCTGTTGACTATTCTACCAACAGACTCAGTCGAAATTCTGTTCCCATACCTATCCAAGAACAAAGCGTCAGTTTTCGCGCCGCCGTCGCGTTGGCGCAACCAGCGAGCTAGAACTCTGGACGTCTCGTCATCAAAGAATGCAGTTTCAAGCGATCTTTTCTCCGTTGGATGGAGGCGGATGGTTTGGGTCGACAGGTCGACGTCTGATATGTTCAGCTTTGTTAGTTCGCCGACACGTAGTCCAGTCTTGAGGAGCAGAACAACCACAGCTCTGTCTTTTGGATCGAGGATGCTTGTGACAAGTTTTTGGGCTTGCGCTATCGAAATAGCTTGCCGACGCTGTGATACGTTGTGACTTTTGTATGACTTCAGGTAGTACTTCCTGAATGCTGGTGTGATTGGGTTTACCATTATGTACTCCATTATTACCAAGAAGTTATAGAAGGCACCGAGACCAGCTATGTATCTCTTGACGCTGGTCTTCGCTACGTTTCGCTCTTGGAGGTGGTCCAAGTAACTGACTAGAGTTTTAATATTCACAAACAAGAGGTCACAACCGGTGAAGTCTTTAAATGCCCGGACGTAGAGCGGGTATGTTTTGATCACTGCTGCGGACAGTTGCCTTCTCTGTAAATCTGCTTTAAACTCTGTTATAAGTTTATCATCTTCGGTCATAAAACCCACTGCCATCCTTTCCACGTCTTTTTAACGAGCCCAACAGCTTCAAGTTGCGCAAGCGTGTAGTCGGCTGATTTCAAGATTTCTTGCTGCAACTCCGGATCTGAGGTATGGCGAAGCGCGTGCATCTTATATTTCACCACGCCGTCGCCGCCAGCCGTACTAGACGCTCGCAAGGCGGCGGCATCTTTGATATCCTTGGGCGTGTAGTATTCTTTGCCGCCGTAGCGAAACAGGTTTACGATGCCTGCGTTGAGGTCATGGAATGCGGTGTCTTTGGCTCGGAGCCTTGCTGTAAGGATCTTGTTCTCTTGGCTTAGTTGCGTGACCTGCTGAAATAGTTCTTGGCGTTCGTCGCGAAGGACGTTGATCGTGTCGGTCGTTTCGGTTGTTGTATCTGGCTTGTCTTCTAACCCCTTTTCGACCATCAAGACGACCCAATGCGATAGTTTGTAGGGCTTGGATAGATCCCTCCATCGCTCCAAGACTTCCTTAGATGGGAGATATAACATGAGTTGCCGCTCGCGATACATTGGGTCTGCCATGTATGGGTAGTATGTAGGTTTTCGTATATGAATGTTACTAGTATTTACAGCGTGTCGCCTCAATGATACGGTCTCCGAAA
>PMNG01000197.1 GCA_003162615.1 Methanothrix sp.
GTCTGCCCGAGGAACCCAAACTGAGGATACTCGATGTGCTGGTCGACCAGCGCCTTTACCTCGGCCTGTGGCAATCCTCGCACCCTGGCCACGCGCTGTAACTGAATCATGGCGTTCTCTGGGCTGATGTGTGGGTCCAGGCCGCTGCCCGAGGCCAGCACCATATCCGCCGGCACAGAGGCGTTCTCCGACAGGTTATCCTCGCTTCTTACCTTTGCGATCCTCTGCTTCACCTGATCCATCAGGGCTGCGCTGGTTGCTCCGTAGTTGCTCCCCCCAGAGTTGCTGGCATTGTAGTCCACAGCCGAGGGCCTGCTGTAGAAGTAGCCGGGGCTGCTGAAGTTCTGTCCTATCAGCTCAGAGCCCACGGCAGTGCCGTTAACGTAGATCAGGCTTCCGCCTGCCTGGTAGGGAAAGAGGATCCCTGTCCCCCAGGTTATGAAAACTGTATAGACAAGGCTGAGCACAACCACTGTTGCGAACAGCAATATGCACGACCTTATGCCTTTTGCGATTTCACTATTGTCCATTTTCCTCACTCCAGGTGCAGCAGCACTACCAGTATGTCGATCAACTTGATGCCGATGAAAGGCACAATCAGTCCGCCCACTCCGTAGATCAGCAGGTTCCTGCGTAGCAGGTCTTCCCCTGAGCTTGCCGTGTACTTGACGCCCCTCAAAGAGAGAGGGATAAGCAGGGGTATGACAATGGCGTTGAACATGATCGCAGCCAGGATGGCGCTGTTGGGCGAATGCAACTGCATAACGTTCAATACGCCAAGCATTGGCAACTGGGCCATGAACATGGCCGGCAGGATGGTGAAGTACTTGGCTACGTCATTGGCCACGGAAAAGGTCGTCAGAGCACCTCTCGTGATCAGGATCTGCTTGCCGATCTCCACTATGTCAATCAGCTTTGCAGGGTTGGAGTCCAGATCAACCATGTTGGCTGCCTCCCTTGCGGCCTCTGTGCCGGCGTTCATGGCCACGGCCACGTCTGCTTGCGCCAGCGCGGGCGCATCGTTGGTACCGTCTCCGATCATGGCCACCATGTGACCATCCTTCTGGTACTTTCGAATGGCCTCAAGCTTGGCCTCGGGTTTGGCTTGGCCGATGAAGTCGTCGATGCCAGCCTCAGCGGCGATGGCCGCAGCAGTCATGGGGTTGTCGCCAGTGATCATGACCGAGCGTATGCCTACCTTTCTTAAGTTGGATAACTTTTCTTTTATGCCCTCTTTCAGCACGTCCTTTAGCCGAACGGCGCCTAGCACCCTTGAGCCCTCCACAACGAGAAGAGGAGTGCCTCCTTGCTTGGCTATATCGTCCACTGCGGTACTGATGCTGGCCGGGATGCTGCCGGATTTCGATTTCACATATTCTTCAATCGCATCGTTGGCTCCTTTTCTGATCTCTTTGCCCTCCATGTCTATTCCGCTCATGCGGGTTTCGGCGCTGAAGGCCATAAAGGTCGAGCCTTCAGAGGGTCGAATGTCTTTTCCCCTGATGCCTAAGACCTGCTTGGCGAGATCCACAATGCTCCTTCCCTCCGGGGTCTCGTCCGCAAGAGAGGATAGCATGGCCGACACCGCCAGCTCCTCTTTGGTCACACCCTCGGCCGGAATGAACTCCGTGGCCATCCTGTTGCCCAGGGTTATGGTGCCTGTCTTGTCCAGCAGGACGACGTCCACGTTTCCCGATGCCTCCACAGCCTTACCGCTCAGAGCAACGACGTTGTGGGCAAGAAGCCTCTCCATGCCTGCTATGCCGATGGCTGGTAAGAGGCCGCCGATGGTTGTCGGCATGAGGCAAACCAGCAGTGCGACGAGCACGGGTATAGCTAAAGTTACGCCCATGTAACTGGCGACGGGCACAAGGGTGATGACCACAACTGTGAACATCACTGACATTCCAACGAGCAGTATCTGCAGGGCTTTCTCGTTCGGGGTCATCTGGCGCTTGGCGCTCTCTACCATCCCTATCATNNTGATCCAGGAAGGTCTCGCCTGGGTCCGCTGTGATGCGGGCTTTAATTTGCCCTGATATGACGCGGGTTCCGCCGGTAATTCCAGCCTGGCTGCCGCCCGGCTCGCGGACCACAGGAGCAGACTCACCAGTTATGGCAGACTCGTTAACAAGGGCGACTCCTTCGATGACCTCTCCATCGCTGGGTATGGTCTCGCCGTCCTTCATAATTACGATATCACCCTTGTGTAGGTCAAGGGCGGATACGTGCTCAATGCTGCCGTCCTTCAGGAGCTTGCTTGCAACTGCCTCGCTCCTGGCCTGCCGCAGGCTCTCGGCCTGGGCGCGGCCCCTTCCCTCGGCCAGAGCCTCGGAGAAGGTGGAGAACAGCACAGTGAACCAGAGCCAGATGGTGATCTGAATGTGGAGCTTGAAGTTTCCGCCTGTGAATAGATCGTTTATGGCAATCACGGTGGTCAGGATTGAGATCGCTTCCACCATGAGCATCACTGGGTTTCGCCACAAGGTGCGAGGATCGAGCTTCAGGACAGATTCCTTCAGCGACTTTAACATTATATCTGATTGCCAGATATTCATTGTCGTTTTAGTGGACATCTTTGATCCTCCTCTAGAACGTCTTCCCCATGATCATGTACAGGTGTTCAAGAATCGGACCGAGCATCATGAACGGGAAGAACTGCAGGGCGTTTATGATGACGACAGTGCCAATGACCATCAGAATAAAGAACGGGCTGGCTACGGGCAGAGATGCTGAAGTTATCGGTGTCATCTTCTTGCGGGCCAATGATCCTGCTATGGCCAGGGCGGTGATATCCGTAGAGTACCTTCCTACGATCATTGCAACAGCAAGGGTCAGGTTGTAGAAAGGCGTGTTAGTGGTAAGACCAGCAGCGGGCGAGCCGTTGTTGACGGCATCGGCTGCATAGTTGTAGAAGATCTCCATGAAGCCGTGCGGACCGTAATTGTTCAGGCCGGCAAGGCCTACTGGTAGGGCAATGGCGATTGCAGTGAATATCAGGGTAGGCAAAGACGAGAGAAGCAGAGAACCTGCCCCCAGGATGGTCTCAAAGGGCTCGATCTTCTTTCCGGCCATCTCAGGTGTCCTGCCTGTCATTAGCCCTCCTAGGAACATGGCGATGATGAAGTAGTAGATTATGGTTATAGAGCCAGTTCCCCAGCATCCGAAGATCGGCGCTCCGACCACTATATTCCATATGATGCCCATGATGCTGATAGGCAGCAAGCTGTCATGCTGAGAGAGGGTTGAGCCGTTGGCTGGACACATGGAGGTCAGCGTCCAGATCATGACCTCGAAGAGTGTGAAGCGCTGGTCTTTACCCTCCATGTTCACGCCACCGGCTACGCCGATCTTCTGAAGTATCGGGTTGCCCTGGGACTCAGGCCCGATGTAGAATGGCGCGCTCAATACATAGAGCGCCAGCATAGCCAGGAATATTGCCCATGCTATCTTTCGGTTCTTGATGAACTCACCAAAGGCGAAGATGAGCGATGAAGGGACCAGCAGCATGATGCCCATCTCGAACCAGTAGGAGAGCGGCGTCGGAGTGGCGAAGGGGTGAACGGCATTGACGTTGAAGAAGCCTCCACCGTCCTCACAGATTATCTGTAGAGCCGTCACCGCGGCAGCCGGTCCGCCGGGAATGAGCTGATCCACCCCATCTAAACCATGGGTAGTGACGTAAGGACTTAGATTCGCTATTACTCCCTGGGATGTGAGGAAGAACGCGAAGACCAGGACTAACGGGAGGATAATATAGAACACGGTTCTGGTAATATCAATCCAGAAGTTGCCTATTGTCGAGAAGTTCTTGCGGGCAAAGCCACGGAACAGAGCGACGGCGCAGACTATTCCCACCGATGGGCTCCAGAAGTCCTGAACGATAAGCGCCAGTATCTGCGATAGATAGCTGAAGTCGCGCTC
>PMNG01000202.1:0-3514 GCA_003162615.1 Methanothrix sp.
TACATCTCAACTGTGGATAGCGGAAACCTGGCAGGCCATTTGCTGACTCTGCAGCAGGGGCTATTCGAGCTTCCGGATCAGAAGATTCTGACTCATCAGGTCTTTGATGGTCTTGCGGATACGTTATATATTATTTTGGATGTGGCAACAAGAGACGAGCCTTTGCATGAATCTCTGAAGGAAATCATGCCTATGCAGGTGCTCGACCAGATCCGTCAGTTAAAGAATGAGCTTTTGTCGCCTCCATCTACTCTCTTGGCTGCCTGGATGCTGCTGGACAAGCAAGCGAGAGCAGTAGCAGGGATAGTAGATATGGCGGGCCCGGAAGTAGACGACCATTTGAAGTCGTGGATCCAGGCGTATGAGAAGCAGATCCAGGACCATCTGGACGACTTGATTCAAACTGCTCCGTGGCTAATGCTGCCTCTATGGGTGATGATCCATCCTATCAAAGGGGATGTCTTGACTCGTGATTCAGCCGATGAGGCAAGAAGGATGGACGAACTGCATACCGAACTGCTCAAGCTTGACCTCATCCCGTCGCTGCGAGAAGTGCCAGAGATGGCTATGAAGCTCAAGCCTATGATTGACGAGATCCTTAGCGGCCTGCAGAGCGAGGAGGAGAGAGAATGGCTCCTTCAGCTTGGGCAGATGATCACACAGGCAGGCGAAAGAGCCGCCGAAAGGATTGCCTCCATCGAGAAGCTTGCACTCGACTGCGGCGAGCTGGC
Organism: Methanothrix sp.; assembly: GCA_003162615.1. Classification (GTDB taxonomy): domain Archaea; phylum Halobacteriota; class Methanosarcinia; order Methanotrichales; family Methanotrichaceae; genus Fen-7. The sequence goes on from PMNG01000202.1 coordinate 732, forward strand.
TGAAATAAGATACGACCTCCTCTTCGATAAGCCACGTGGGCTTCTTGCCATAGGCTACAACGTNNCACTGGTTTGCCCTGGGTCGCATGCTTACCATCGCAGGCGGAAAGCTGGCTTTGCTCTCGTGGGGAGGGACCATGTTCGAGTATCTCATGCCGCAACTGATCATGCCTACCTATGAGAACACCCTCCTGAACCAGACCTATAGAGCGATAGTCAGGCGACAAATCGAATACGGTGAACAGCGCGGCGTTCCATGGGGCATCTCAGAGTCCGGCTACAACATGACAGATGTTAACATGATTTACCAGTACCGCGCCTTCGGGGTACCTGGCCTAGGGTTTAAGCGCGGGCTGATTGAGGATCTTGTGATCGCGCCTTACGCCTCGGCTCTGGCCCTGATGGTGGAACCGGCCGAAGCATGCACCAACCTGCAGCGAATGGCTGCGGAGGGCTATCTTGGGCTGTATGGATTCTACGAGGCGATCGATTACACCCCATCGCGTCTTTCTCGGGACGAGACCAGTGCAACTGTGCAGTCCTTCATGGCCCACCACCAGGGCATGAGCTTACTATCTCTGGCTCACGTACTTTTAGACCAACCCATGCAAAGAAGGTTCATGGCGAATCCGATCTTCCAGGCTGCGGATCTGCTTCTGCAGGAGCGGGTTCCGAAGGCTTCGCCCTTCTATCCCCACGCGGCTGAGGTTTCGGCATCAATTTGGAGGGCGGGCATGCTGGATTGGAGCGAGTCCCTGCGGGTCATCGATGATCCGAACACTCTCCGACCTGAGGTGCATATGCTATCGAATGGCAGATACAGCGTAATGGTCTCCAGTTCAGGCGGGGGCTACAGCAAGTGGAAGGAGATCGCTGTTACTCGCTGGCATGGTGACCCAACCCGCGACAATGATGGAATGTTCTTCTATATCCGTGACCTGGACAGCGGCGAGGTCTGGTCTGCAGGATATCAGCCTGTGCTCAAAAAATCTGAGACATACCAGGCGATCTTCCGGGGATCGACGGCAGAGTTCCGGTCAAGGGTTCAGGATATTGATACCTATGCCGAAGTGGTCGTCTCCCCTGAGGACGATGTCGAGCTACGAAGCATCAGCGTCANNCAACCGATCAAGGAGAAGGCGAAGTATAGAGCTGACCAGCTATGCAGAGGTCGTCTTGACGACCCCTGCAGCCGATGCGACACATCCTTCTTTCAGCAACCTCTTCGTAGAGACGGAGATTGTGCGCAAGAGATCTGCGATCCTCTGCACTCGCCGGCCAAGGTCGAAGGACGAGAGAACTCCCTGGATGTTGCACCTGATAGCAGCGGAGAAGATTGATGTCGACGAAGTTTCCTATGAGACAGACCGCTTGAGGTTCGTAGGCCGTGGTAGAACTGCCGCAGATCCTGTGGCTTTGACGGGGTCATCAGAGCTCTACGACAGCGAAGGATCTGTCTTAGATCCCATTGTTGCCATCAGGTGCAATGTCACAATCGATCCTGGAGAGACGGCCAGGGTGAACTTCATCACAGGCATCGCCGAGACGCGGGCTGCTGCCATGGAGCTGATCGATAAATACCGCGATGTCCACATGGCAGACCGCGTCTACAACCTGGCCTGGACTCACAACCAGATGATCATGCAGCAGCTCAACATCGTCGAGGCCGATACCCAGCTCTATGAGCGCCTTGTTAGCGCCATAATCTACCCCAGCTCAACCTGGCGCGCCAGTCCGAGCATTCTTTTGAGCAACCACAACGGCCAGTCAGGCCTGTGGGCTTACCGCATCTCGGGCGACCTGCCGGTTGTACTCCTGAGGATCGGGGATCGATCTTACATCGAGCTGGCTCACCAGCTCTTGAGGGCCCATGCTTACTGGCACATGATGGGGCTGGCAGTAGATCTAGTGATCTTGAATGAAGACAGCTCAGGATACAGACAGCAGCTTCAGGACGATATTATGGGCCTGATTTCCTCTTGCACCGAAGCCTGCACTCTGGACAGGCCTGGAGGCGTCTTTGTTTTGCACACGGATCTGATCTCTGACGAGGCCAGGATCCTTGTACAGGCCGTGGCCAAAGCCATCTTCACAGATGACCAGGGAACTTTTGAGGAGCAGCTCGAACGCAAGAATAGACACTTGGGAGCCGTTCCTCTTTTAAAGCCGGAAAAGGCTGTCCGGGTCGAGAATTACGAGGCGGTTGAGTCTACCGGTCGGGATCTGATCTTCTTCAACGGCCTAGGCGGGTTCACCCAGGACGGGCGCGAGTACATAATCCGAATTGCTCCTGGACGAGCCACCCCAGCTCCCTGGTCGAATGTGATATCAAACCCCAATTTCGGGACTGTAATCTCTGAGAGCGGCGGAGCATATACGTGGGGCGAGAACTCCCAGCAGTTCCGCCTCACCCCCTGGTATAACGATCCTGTGAGCGATACCAGCGGCGAGGCTCTGTACATTCGCGATGAGGAGAGCGGAGCGTTCTGGTCGCCCATGGCCATGCCGGCACGTGGGCCGATGCCTTACACCTGCAGACATGGCTTTGGCTACAGCGTTTTCGAGCACAAAGAGAGCGGAATTGTATCTGAGCTGTGGGTATACGTAGCAGTAGATGCTCCCATTAAGTTCAGCGTGCTCAAGGTCCGGAATGAGTCCGGCGTGTCCCGCAGGCTATCTGTGACCAACTACATCGAGCTGGTGCTGGGGGAAATGCATTCTAAGACTGGGATGCACATTATCACAGAAAGCGATCCCAGGACCGGGGCCCTCTTTGCCAGAAA
>PMNG01000202.1:3571-19291 GCA_003162615.1 Methanothrix sp.
AACGACGCTCGCAGCTTAATTTTGCGTTTTCGCGGCTCAGGCCCCGCGCGCGCCGTGCTGGAGGCTGTGTGGGGCTACTGGAACCGCGCCCTTGGCGCAGTGCACGTGGAGACCCCGGATAAAGCCCTCAACGTGCTTACGAACGGCTGGCTTCTCTACCAGACCCTAGCGTGCCGCATCTGGGCGCGCAGCGGATACTACCAGTCGAGCGGGGCATTCGGCTTTCGTGATCAACTGCAAGACGTCATGGCGCTGATATACGCAGAACCGCAGCTTGCACGCGAGCACCTCCTGCGATGTGCAGCCCACCAGTTCCTAGAGGGAGACGTTTTGCACTGGTGGCATCCTCCCTCTGGACGCGGCGTGCGGACTCACTGCTCAGATGATTACCTCTGGCTACCGCTGGCGGCTCACCGATACGTCACCGCTACGGGAGATATCGGCGTGCTTGATGAGCGCATCAACTTCATCGAGGGCAGGCTCCTGAAACCCGATGATGAGGCCTATTATGACCAACCCATCAGGTCGGAGGAAGCCAGCACCCTTTACGAGCACTGCGTAAGAGCCATCAGGAACGGCCTCCAGTTTGGCCAGCACGGCCTGCCGCTCATGGGAACAGGAGACTGGAACGACGCCATGAACCGCGTGGGCTATCAGGGGAGGGGCGAGAGCATCTGGCTGGCCTTCTTCCTATACGATGTGCTCACGAAGTTCTCTGAGATTTCCCTTCTGCATGGTGATTCAGCCTTCGCTGAGTTCTGCACCAGCGAGGCTGCCAATCTGCGCCAGAAGATCCGAGAGTTCGGGTGGGATGGCCATTGGTACCTCCGCGCCTACTTCGATAACGGAGAGACACTCGGATCCGCGGCCAATGCGGAGTGTCAGATCGATTCCATCTCCCAGAGCTGGTCTGTTCTATCCGGGGCAGGAGATCCAGAGAGATCGAGGATAGCCATGGAGGAAGTGGATCGCCTCCTGGTCAAAAAAGATGCCTCGTTGGTACAGCTCTTGGAACCGCCCTTCGATAAGTCTGAAATGGATCCAGGCTATATCAAAGGCTACATTCCGGGAGTGAGAGAGAATGGCGGGCAGTATACCCACGCGGCCATCTGGGTGGCCATGGCTTTTGCTGCCATGGGGAACAGCACCCGGGCCTGGGAGCTATTGGATATTATCAACCCTCTGAACCACGGCTCGACCCCGGAGCAGGTTGCTACCTATAGGGTGGAGCCATACGTTGTCGCAGCAGATGTCTATGCACTCCAGCCGCACACCGGGCGAGGCGGATGGACCTGGTACACCGGAGCTGCTGGCTGGATGTACCGCCTAATAGTAGAATCGCTGCTTGGACTGAGGCTGAACGTTAACAGGCTGCGCTTTACACCCTGTCTTCCTGCAGATTGGAAGTCGTTTTTACTGCATTACCGCTACCGTGAGACCTTCTACCACATCACAGTTATCCGAAGCGGCCCTGGCTGCGATGTGGTTAGCATGACGGTTGATGACCTTGTGCAGAGCGAAAAGGAAGTTCTCCTAGTTGATGATCGCAAGGAACATTTCGTCGAGGTAATGTTAGGCTAAAGCAGCCGGAAGATGCAAAAGATGGTATCAAAGCTGCATTTCAAAGCTCCTGCCCATAGTTACCCCTCGGGCTGAACCTTCCGGCCACAAGCTATCTTCCCATTCCAACACTCGTAGCTTCAGATCTCTCCACCAGCCTTCTCTAGATTTGCTGCAGCGCCATTTCGAAGTGGATTAGTATATGAATGCCAAGCTTACAAGCGCTGCCGAATCGTAAGATTTATTCGTTGTCGTAGTTTATATTGGTGAAAGTCGAATCTCATTTGTTCCCGCTTCCTGCACCCTTGACTTTTGCCAACCCTATTACAAATCCTTGCCAAGACCGAGATGGGTGCTAGTCACGTTACATGACCGGTAATTCAGCAAGGTATGTGTTCTAACTTAACGGAAGACGCACAAAGCTAAAGAAATCCTGATGGTCGGCGCTGGGAACCCCTTTCACAGTCGAGTTCATTTTCACGTTACTCCCTCAAAATCGGTATATACTTTGTCGTTTCTCATCAACCCAGATGTTGGATAAGGACAGGCTAGCCGCTATCGCCGATCTGATCAGCGAACACATATCGATTAGAGGCGTAGAGGAGTACTGTGCAAAGACAGGGATAACCGGAGATGACTTTGCGCCATTGTCTCCTCAGAACTTCGACGGCGAGATCTTTGCTGTCGATGGTTCCAACGTGTTTGTTTGTGACTGGTCAGTTGCAAATCTGAACCTGATTCGCGCCGGATATGCCGTTTACAAAGGACGGGACTGGCAGAGGACTGTCATAACGTACGACGACGTCTTCATGGCTGACAGAAAGAGCTATGCCCAACAGTTTGAGAGCTACCTTGAGGGCATCTTCTACATACATGATTTCATCCTCAAAAACGAGGAGCTAGATCGGCTCTCTACTTATTTCCGGGAGCTACAGGAGTACATCGCGTTGAAAGAAGCCATCGACGAAGCCCGACCTGCTGACCTTGTGCTCTACGATGGAGGCTTTACGTGGAAGGAGCGACCACTGGGAAAGGTGCTGGAGAATATCTTTCTGGCAGCGGAAGAAAAAGACGTGGACTTACTAGGCATTAGCAAGTCCAGCTCATTGTCCTGGGGTGAAGAAATTCAGAAGCCTCTTATGCAGCACACAAGCTACGCTGGCAGCATGCTTGCGCCTGGGCTTCCATGGTACGTTAGATTGAAGGGCAAAAACGTTGACTCAGGTCCCGATGGATGGGATGGTGAAATTTATGTGGCAAGGTTCGATGGAAGATCTGATCTTGCCTTCAGAGTCGACGCACCCCATTATCTAGCAGACCGGGTCGGCTCTGCCCTGGAAAAGCTGGCTGCCTATTCTTGTTCTTCTGAATGCATGGGCTATCCCCACGCTCTTTTCAGGGCTCACAGGGACATAAGAATTACTGAGCAGGAGGGGGACTTCCTCAGGCTGCAGCTCCTTGATCTGCTGGGCGAAAAGGGTTCGAGAGAATCCCAGGTTCGAGGGGCTCTGCTGGATTATCACGATGTCATAGAAATGATGCCTGGGAGTGTGTTATGAAGGAGATATCACTGGACCTGTTCAGAGAGGGAGACAGAAAAGAACCGTTCGTGCGACAGNNAGGGTAGAGGTCGGGCAGATCTTCTCCGTACACGACGGAGGATTAACTTTCCTGGCCAGAGTTTTGGACATTCACCACGACTCTAACTACGATGGCAACTGGGATACCACCCTCAGAGGCACCCAGTTCTTCGACCAGGATCAGATCTTTAACCGGGTCATAGCCGAGCCCCTTGGCTGTGTTTACGGGGACGTCTTTCGGAAACCCAGAACAATCCCTACAAAGTTCTCGCCAGTGGCCAGGGCAGAGAAGGCCGAGTTCGGGTTCCTTAAGCATGCCATGGGCGACATTGAGATCGGTAGCCTTCGTAACGGTTCAAGGATCGTTGAGGATATTCCTGTCGCGCTGCACAGCAACGCTATGGATCACCACATGGGGGTGTTCGCTACTACGGGCATGGGCAAGTCCAATTTCATGAAAGTCTTTGCGGCTTCTTGTATGAAGATGGCGGCAAAAGGCGAGTCCAAATTCGGGCTTCTGATAGTTGATCCTCACGGCGAATATTTGAAGGGCAAGGGGTTGGTAAAAGGTCTGGTGCATCTCAAGAAATACGCTGACGGCCTAGTCTGCTACTCGACGGACAGGACGAATTCGTCCGATCCTGGAGTCGAGGCCCTATCCATCGGCATGAGCGAGGTTACTCCATCGGACATCGCACTGCTGTATGACTGGACGCCGGCCCAGAGAGACGCGCTTGAGGCTGTTTCAAGGACTTTCGATCAAGATTGGCTTGAGGGAATCCAGGAGCCGGAAGGCATAGGTAAGCTGATCTCAGAGAATATTGGAGAAAATACCGTTGGAGTCCTCACTAGAAGGATAAAGAACATCCTTAACAAGAACAAGTATATCGATAAAATCCGATCGAGCTTGCCAAACATTCTCGCCAATCTCCAGGCGGGCAAGGTTGTCCTTGTGGACATCCCTAGGATGAGCGACCGTAGCGAGCTGTTCCTACTTTCCGTTCTGTCTCGCTATATTCTAGATGCCTACAAGGAGGATACCCAGAAAGAGAGGAAAAATTGCCTGATTACAATTGAGGAGGCCCAGAGGGTCATGGGTTCAGGCAGCAACACAAGCCGCTTCGAAACCATAGCGCGAGAGGGCCGCAAATTCGGAGTAGGCCTGTGCGCCATAACTCAGCAGCCCAAGCTGATAGATAAACAGCTCCTTTCGCAGTTCAACACCCTCGTAGTTATGGGCTTGGGAGATCGTAACGACAGATCCCAGCTCGAAGAGTCGGCAAAGCAGGATCTGTCTTCGCTTGATATAGAGATCCAGACCCTTGAGCCTGGGGAGGCAATCATCAGCACCCTCAACATACCATTCCCCGTGCCTGCCAGAATACACCGGTACGAGGACTACTTGCGCAAGCTGGAGAAAGAGGATAGATCGGACGATAGCCTTATAAAAAGAGGCGGATTCAGACCGGCTTTAGATTGAAGGAGAGCACTTGAAGATAGTTCATATGGCGGACTCGCACCTTGGCTTCTCCAGCTTCAGCCGCGTTGACAAAAATGGAAGAAACCTGATAGAGGAGAAAATCTATGAGGGTTTCGACCAGGTCATAGATAGAATAGTCCAGCTGAGGCCCGATGCCGTTGTACATGCTGGTGATGTCTTCCACCACGTGAGACCAAGGATCAGGCCCCTCTATATCTTCAAGAAAGGCTTGGCCAGGCTGAGTGAGGCGGGCATCCCAGTAATAATAATCGCTGGAAACCATGATGCTCCAAAGAGCTACTCCTCTTCCAGCCCCTTTCTTATTTATGAAGGCTCAAGAGATCTAAACATTGCTCATAAGAACCAGTACGAGAATTTTGAGGTTGGCGACCATAATTTCCACTGCATTCCCTCCTGCCTTGCACAGGAAGATTATCTTGACGAGTTCGGCAAGATAAAGCGCTCAGATAAGGATGTGCTAGTCATGCACGGGCTTGTAGAATCTCTGAGCAACAAGAAGCTCAGAACTCTGGGTGAACACGAGCTGAAGGACAGCCTTCTCAAGAGCGACTTCGACTACATTGCACTAGGTCATTACCACGGCCAGGCCCGGATCTCAGAGAACGCTTGGTACAGCGGGTCGATAGAGTACTTCAATTTCGGTGAGGCCTCTGATACAAAAGGCATCCTTCTCGTAGACCTTGAGCGCAGAGAGGTCAAGCAGATCGAGATCAGGCCGAAGTACATGATAGATCGTCCTTCCATCGACTGCAGCGGAATGTCGTCCTCGGAGTTGGCAGAAGTGCTGCTTAACCTCTGCGATCCGGAGGAGATAAGGGATCGGATAATCAGGATCAACCTCAAGAACGTCCAGAGGTCCTCTTTCAGGAACTTGAACCATGTCAGGCTCAACAGGCTTAGCTCAACGGCCCTTTACTTCAAGATCAAGGTGGAATATGAAGATGAAAAAGAACTGGTCGATGCGNNAGCGATCTCCTAAAGAAGGCAGTCGCTGTTCACATCACTGAGGCTCTGAATGCACCTGAATAGGCTCTCCCTTCGCAACTTCAAAAAATATCGCCGGGCAGAGATAGAGTTCCTAGATGGGCTCACAGGCATTGTAGGTGGGAACGGTGCCGGAAAGAGCACCATCGTCGAAGCCGTGGCCTGGGCTCTTTACGGCAGCAAGGCATCGACCATAAAGCGCGACTTCATAAAGAACGCCAGGGCCGGCGAGAACGATTCTGTTGGAGTTGTGCTCAGCCTTCGGATGGGCAATCAAGAGCTGTCCATCTCCAGGGGGATGAGAGGAAAAAGCCTGTCCCCCGAGGCGGCGCTGGACATAGACGGACGAAGGGTAGCTTCGGGATCAAGGGAAGTGGACGGGCGTCTGGAGGAGATGCTGAAGATCAGCTTTCAGGACTTTATGAAGACATTCTACGCCCGTCAGAAAGATCTCGACAACCTGCTTCGAGAGGGAGGAACGGGCAAGAGGGAGTACCTGTTGAAGCTCCTGGGCCTCGACGAGATCAGGGAGAGATCTGTCGAGCAGATCAAATCAGACCTTCGAGATCTGGACGGCCAGATGAACAGGATCTCCGGGGCCTTGGCAGAGATAGGCGAAGTCGAAAGGAGAATGGAAGATTTCGCCAGGTCTGTATCCTCTGCGAAGGAAGAGCTGATCCGATCCAGGGAGATGGAGACAAGCCTTGCTGAAAAGGCGGCGATGAGACGGAGAGAGCTTGACCTCCAGGCTGAGAAAAGACGGTCGCACGATCTTCTTGACGAGCGGATTTCCAGGTTTGAGACTACCGCTTCGGACAAGAAAAGGATCATTGATGCTGAAGAGATTCGATTAATAGAGATCGATGAGTTGAAGAAGCTTCTTGCTGAACTTGAGCCGAAACAAAAGAGGCTCAAGATCGTTAAGGCCAGGATCGATCTATTGGAGCCCCGGCGAAGGGAGCACGACAAGCTAACACAAAGGTCTATCCGAACCGGGACGGAGCTGTCGGTACTCGGGCAAACCGTTCAGGATAGCGAGCAAAGGCTGGCGTCCCTGACAAAGGAACGGTCAGAGCTTGAAGAAATCGAGCCTCTTGAGACAGAGTACCAGGAAGTACAGGCTGCTTATGCAAAATTGGAAACCTTGAGAGACAGACACATGGAGCTCCGAACCTGTATCGAGGGCGAGAGGATCAGGCGCGACTCCACAGAGGTAAACCTGGCCAGGACAGAGACGGCCAAAAAGCAGCTTTTAGATGCTCAGCTCAGAATAGCGCAGCTTCAGCCGTTAATGGGCGAGCACAGAGCCCTCCAGGAAGAGCTGTTAGGCCTCATTAGGCAGAAGGATCTGAAGAAGGAGCTGGATGGGTTGACTTCCAGAAGGACCGCCCAGAGGGTACATTCTCAGAAGCTAGCAGATGAGAAAGCCTTCATACGAGTAGACATTGCTGCTCTCGAAGACTTGGAGGCAAAAGAGTCCGACCTTCGGAAGCAGGACGCTGAACTGGACAAGCTCAGAACCTATCTGGACAACACGAGGGAGGGCCTACGAGGCGATATCAAGGTCCAGGAGTCTAAGAGGGACGATGCCAAGCGGAACCTATCCAATGTCAAGGGCTTGGGCGAAGAAGGGAGTTGTCCGACATGTGAGAGACCTCTCGGCTATCAGTATCTGCAGCTTGTTGAAAAGTACGAAATCGCTACTTTCAGTGCCGAGAAGTCTATAGATGACCTGAAGAGGGAGGTCCAAGAGCTGACAGATAAGATCAACGGCGTTATCTCCTCTCGCTCCAACCTCAAAAAGTCCTTCGACGACCTGAACTCCAATAAGAACAGACGTGCTGAGCTTATGGCTGGTTTGAGGAGCCTAGAACGCCAAGAGGGAGACGCGGCATTTGAGTCTGCCGAGATATCCAAGGCCATTGTCGCTCTGGGTGAGGTGAGGCACGACCCGGAGCGCCTTGCAGCAGTCCAAGCGAGGCTCGAGGAGATTCTTCCAAGCATCGAGGAGCACAAGTTGTTAGCTTTCAAACTGGAAGACCTTCCCAGTAGAGAAACAGAGCTTGAGTATTTGAAGGCCGAAATTCTGAGATCCGCCCAAAGGCTCATGGATCTCGGCCGGGAGGTAGAGTTACTGGGGTATGCCGAATCGGAGTACCTGGATAAGAAAAATGTGTTGGCAGAGCTAAGGCAGTCCCACGATGATTTTGTCTTATTGTCCCAAAGGGTTCTGGAGATTCCGGTGCTCGAAGACAGAATAAGAAGTAGAAGGGCCGATCTGGAGAAGCTAGAGCACGCAGTAACAGTCATAGGAAAGTCTATTGAAGCCTTGGGATTTGATCCTGCAGAATACGAAAGCCTGCTGGAAGAAAGCCGGAGTCTGTCCCAAATGGAAGAGGTGGCATACAAGATCAACCTGAAGGTTGCAGCCGAGGCCGAGATCAGGGAAAGGCTGAGAGAGACGGCTATATCTCTGGCCGAACTACAGTCAGAGCTTATCCTGGAGAAAGAGCAGCTAAAGGCCTTAGGATACGACGAAGCACAGCACAATGCTGCCCGTCAAGGTTTGACGGAGGCCGAGTGGGGCCTGGAGGCGGCCAGAAAGGAGGCTTCCAACAGACAGGTCCATCTGGGAGTTCTAGCGGCTGAGATGGCTAGGCTCCGAAAGGACGCCAAGAGAAAGAAGGAGTTCGAGCAGGAGTTGGCTGTACTGAATCGCAGGCTAGAAGTTGTGGATACCACCAGAAGCCTAGTCAACAGGTTCATGGATCACATCCTGGTCAGGATAAGGAGTGAGATAGTTCGCACTGCAGGGGAGATTCTGGAGGAGGTCAGCGGCAAGTACAGCCTTCTCAAGATCGACGACGACTTCAATATCATGGTAGAGGACGAGGGCGAGTACTACCCGATCTCTCGCTACTCAGGGGGCGAGGTGGACATGATCGCTGTCTCAGTGCGCGTTGCCATAAGCGAATATCTGATGCGCTTTGGGCCGGAAGGCGAAAACTATTCCTTCATAATCCTGGACGAAGTCTTCGGAAGCCAGGATCTTGAGCACAGAGAGAAGATGATCAACATGCTCCGCAGCCTCGAGGAGCGTTTCCCCCAGATAATCGCCATCAGCCATTTCAGCGATGTCCAAGGGCAGTTTGACAACACAATAAATGTAATCGAGGACGAGATGGGTAACAGCCGGGTCGAGGTAGTTTAACCCAGGGCGTGTCTCAGCAGCTTGGCCAGTTTGATGCCGTCCAGCCCGACATACGGCAGCATACGGGCCATTAGGATGCTTGGTCTATCGATGTCACCGTGCTCTTCAATCGCCTTTAAGAGCTCCGGCTTTCTGGCAAGAAAGCTGAAGGCTTCATCAAGCTCAGTTTGGTTCATCCTATTTAGGAGCCTGTTCACTCTCATGCCTATCTCAAGCTCCTTTCCGAGACGGGCTCTCCACAACTTATCATACTCTCTTAGCCGTTCTGCGGAGCAGTCGCCCTCCTTGTATGCTGATGCGGCTACGCTGCCTGCTATCTTGGCACAGACAAGTCCAGGGTAGATGCCTCCGCCTGATGTTGGCTTGACCTGGCCGCACGCGTCTCCTACTGCCAAGAAACGGTCCGTGACCGTTGCCACGGGAGGACCCATAGGCAGACCGCCTACTACGAGGCCAACAGGCGATCCCAGTAGCCTTTTCCTAATTATGTCCTTTTGTAGAAAGGCCCTCAGGTACCCGCACCCATTGTCCGAGGCGCAAAGACCGATGCGAGCAGCGTCATTCGTGGTTGGTACGACCCATGCGAAGAGACCCGGTGCTGGGCCGAAGTGTACCTCCACCTTCTCTGGGTCTTCCAGGAAGAACGGTGCTTCAACCTGGGCTCCTGACAGTATTTTCTTTACAGGGACGATGCCTGCATTACGAGCGATTCTGGCCCTGACGCCTTCCGCTGAAATGACCACATCCGCCTTGATCTGTTCGCCATCGCTCACTGTGAGAACGCAGCCGTCGTTTTCTCTCCTGAATTCTCTTGCTGGTGAGTTGAGCCTGAGCTCTGCACCTTTCTTCACCGCCTCAAGAGTCAAAGCCCTGTCGAAGAGCTTCCTGTCCACCACCCATGCCTTGTAGGATTTGGCCTTGAAGGAGATGTTGGTGTTTGGCGAGAAAACCCTGGCTCCCTTCAGTCCCCGGAGGACGAACTTTCCCATTGGCAGCTCAGACTCTTCCAGCGCCTTGTTTCCCAGAAGTCCTGCGCATTTCAAAGGCCAGCCTATGCTGGAGTGCTCTTCCAGCAGGACAGTGTGCGCACCTGAGAGGGCAGCATACTTGGCTGCCATGGAGCCAGCGGGCCCGGCCCCGATGACGGCAACATCGTAGCGATCCATACCTAAAAGGAGATTAAGAGCAAGGCGGTTAGCCTTTTCTATTCGGAAGTCGAGCGGGGTTCGGACGACCCACAAAATTTTTGCTGAAAATGCTCGGTGAGTTCATTAACTTCAGTCAACTCGATCCTTCGCGATTTGGTTCTAACAATAATGAGCATGCGATACGACAAAAATCTTCCGCGAACACATGATAACAGCTCTAGATTGCGAATTTCTTGCGTAGATGAAGAATTTCAGTCACCCGCGACCGATAGTTCGTCGAAATATTTGGATAAAATTAATATAATAGGTATTTGACATGTAACGATAACGAGTGCATAACTTGGATAAGGAGAGCGTGAACACATGGGAGAAAAGAGAAATTTTGCTCTAAGGGATGCAAAAGGGAATGAGGTTGGAGTTTTCACAGGAAAACAGCCAAGGCAGGCTGCATTGAAAGCCGCCAACCGTGGCTATGAAGACATCCGGCTAAGGGAACGAGGGACAAAGAAAGTGCACATATTCACTGGTGAGAGGAAACAAGTTAAGAAGCCAGCGAATGCGCCTGCTTGGATGCCTGCAAAGATTTGGAAACCCTTCGTAAAGAAAGTAGGCATCGAAACCATTGAAAAAGAGGCGTGAACGTTCATGAACGGGTTGAGCGGGAGCTCGCCCGGTTCTTGAATTTACAGTTAACCCTTTCGAAATGTATCTATCAGCTTCGGAAGGTAAATTGTTAGGTGATTGTAAAGATCTGCCATTTATAAGGGGTGCACAATATGGATATCATGGAGTTGCTCCAGTTAGCAAGCTTGAGGCCGCAGAAGGCATTTAGACCATCCTGTGAGACTTCCTAAACAGACCATAATCTTAATCCGTAACACCGTGCGCTCATACTCTTGGCGAATGGCAAAAATCGTTGGACTCATCTTTTACGATAACCATGAGTCCACCAGCGCTGAGATCAAAGCCATTAATATACAAAATTCCGTTCTGGATCTGCTTTGTACAAAGACGAACCTTCGCAGGCACTTACGACTAGGAGACTGTTCTTAGATTTTCTGTGAATCTTGACCGCAATTTTGGATTCTATAGAATCAACTCGACAGAGATTCGCTTATTTGGTTGGGATTAGGATTTGCCTAAGTGCAAAGCGTTTATTAATGTGGATTTGTCCGTGAATAATTCAGGAGGAATATTCACGTATATCGCAAAGTTAGAGACTTAAACCAAAATACAAATCAATTTCTGGTCACGACCCAAAACCGAGGTTCAAACTAATTTTATCTTATGCTTCACATTCTACCGCCACACGCAAGACCGCTTGGTACGATTCGCTTAATGTTTCGCATGTCGATTTAGGAATTCGAAAAGAAGAATTACTTCCTAGACAAGTCTCCAGTCCATGAGCGGGAATGATGAAGATCTAGTAACTTTTATGGAGGGCTTCGGTTTCACACAGGACGAGCAAAGAGTCGTCGTTGACGAACTTAATGCCTTCAGATCTATTGCTGGGACGACTCTGAAGCGGTACATGAACAGGAGCATAGAAACAATCGATGAGGAGGAGCGCCATGCCTTCCTGAAGGGCATAATGGTTGGAGTAGTACTTAGGAAGGCAGTAGATGCTCTGGAAGAACCTGATCTGTCCGAAGAGGAGAAACGGATCGATCGTGAGATCGATAATCTGAAGCGAGTGAGATAATAAGTAGCTCTTTTGATGCACGGTCAATTGAAGGGAGAACAAATGGAGCGAATGCCGGTAAAAGTAGGAGTCGGAGTACTTGTACGGAAAGGAGACAAAGTCGCCTTGGTCAAGCGTTCAGGGTCGTACGGTTTTGGAACATGGTCTCCGCCAGGCGGGCATGTCGAGTTTGGTGAATCCACCTTCGAGACCGCACGCCGCGAAACGATGGAAGAGATCGGGACCGAGATAGAAAATCTGGAAGTCCTGGGATTTACCGAGGACATAGCAAAGGATAACCACTACGTAACCGTCTGGGTACGGTCAGATTGGGCTTCAGGCGAATTGAAAATCTCAGACACGGAGTTTACAGAAAGCGGTTTTTTTAAAATGGATGATTTGCCAGAGCCGTTGTTCATTTCCTTCAGGAATCTAATAGAAGGCAAATTGATGCCAAAGCCATTGAAGCTTGGTTCAATAGTTTAGTGGTTTTGGGAAGAGACATTAGTGGGCAAATGATGACACAGCAGCCGACAAGAAAATGAAGGATTTCCTGTGTAATGTAGTTCCGGATTAAAGCCTGGATCTGATATTAAGAGGTGGTAGGCGAGAAAGATAATGTTTGAAGGTGCATTAGCTTTGGTTTTGCTATCTTTCTCGCCAAACCTTCATCGATATCTGTATACGCATAATTGGGACTTTGGCATGGTGCTGAGTCGGCAAGCTAAAAGCAATCAATCTCAAGCGTATATCGTTTGAATGAGATTAGTTGCAGCTTCCTGCAGAACATCTACCATTTCCCTGGGCACATATCTCCTTGGGGTCTGGGAACGAGCAATACAGGCAAAGGCAGGCGATGAAACACACTCCAACACACGTTCGACTCCGAGTCTTTTTTCCAACATTTCCTCGTTTGCCTTGCTCTCTCCAATCCCATATATTCCGTCTAGGTCAAAACCGATCACTACTGGAAAACTGCTCTCCACGATGTCTCTCCTAAATTCTTCCATTGTTATTTTCTGAGAAACAGGAATCGACTTTCCGCCCCGGATTCTCAACTCAGTCAGAGATTTGTCCCATAGTATCCGATTTCTTATTTTCCCTCCAATCGATACAGCTTCTCTCTTTATTTTGGGCGCGTCTATGAATTCAGAGCCTTAGACCCTACCATAGGCTTCTATTTCCTCGCCTCTTGGGTTAAAATGATACACGGCCCCTATAATTCCATAATGAAATGCAGGGCAGGTAAAATTCGCTTCATTTATTTCTCTTTTGGTATATTCTAATATATAGGGCATTATTTCAGAAAAGTATTTTAGAATTTGCCTTCCTTCTCTTGCAGGCAACGCAGGGCATTCGTGGTTCATATCATGGTGCTGATCAATTCTAACTTCGACTAGTGGAAGTTCCAGTCTCAGGTATTCCTTGAACCAGTACGGTAAAACCTCCTTATGACAATCGACTATTACCGTCTCCATATACCCGACCCTTATTTGGATTGAACAAATATCGTGATGCCAGGAGAGCTTTGAGCCTTCAGACCGTCAGAGACTCGTCATTCACGCCTGGCTCACGGACTAACCCCGGCTCACATTTGGGCAGAAATTATCGAAATAGCAATAGCCGCTACCCAAAGTCCTATCCAATAGGCGAATACATTTTTTGCCATTTTCATCCTCCTAGGCATTTTTGGTAATATTTCTTTTTTTCCATTAAGCTATTTATCCCTTTTGGAATTAAATGCCAATACTTCTAGTTTGAAATGGACCGTTGTAGGGTAATCACGAGGAAAGCAACAATGCAATTACAGGGGCAAAAGATAAATTTTGAATGACAGAGCTTATTTCGAAACTATCTATACTATTTGAGAATCAACTCGGTGGGGTAATATGAAGTTCTCAGACCTTTAACAGAGGATAATAGATGCACATTAAGTGTTTCTTGCTTCCCACAGTCACGAGTCGGTAGAAAGATGGTATATGATAGGAGAATAATTAACGTGTACATGAACGAACTCAAGGGAAAGATCGTCACCGGACTAGGCGAAGGCCAGTACTACATTTCAAGGGAAGGGTATAGAAAGCAGTTCAACCTTAAGCTGGGGTTTGATCCGTCGCCAGGAACGTTGAACCTAAAACTTGCAGAGCCGTTCCCCCAAGCGGAAGCCGATTTCATAAAGATCGAGGGATTCGTTGACGAGAATGGAACATTTGGGGGATGTAAATGCTATAGAGTGATGATAGGCGACATCAAGGGTGCCATCGTTAGGCCCGAGCGCTCCAGCTATCCGCCCAATCTAATAGAGGTTATCGCCCCCGTGCATCTCAGGAAGGCTCTGAACCTAAAGGATGGCGATGAATTAGAGATGATTCTGGAATGATGATCATGCCATCTTGAGGGTCAATTGCCTTCGAACTTCGCTAAATTCAAGAGCATCTAGGTGAAGCAGATGAATGGCAAAGATGAAGGTTTTATATACAGTTAGAAAAAGTGCTTCTGATATGACATCAATATCTTCTTTCGGGGATGTTCCTAGAGTTGTGCGCAGATTACTATTCGCAGTTCTATTTGCTGGGCTTATTATACTGGTGTTGTTCAACCTTGCTGTAAGTGATAGTGGCCCCAGAAAACCGGTAATCCATTCTTTCGAGGCTGCACCCGGCATAATAAATCCGGCTGAGAATGCCACCTTGAGCTGGAATGTCTCGGACGCCACGAACATCACAATAAATCCAGGGGACTTCTGGCTAGAAGTCAACAAGACAGAGGCTGCGGGAAGGTCGGAGCTTAACGGCTCAATGATCGTTCGACCCAATAATTCGACCAATTATACGTTGACAGCCGAGAATGCCTTTGGAAACTCAACAGCTAACACTAGCTTGATCATAAAAGGGAGCTATGCATCGTCCAGTGAGGCGAGTAACCCGGTTATAAATTACTTCAGTGCTAATCCATCGTCGATAAGGGCCGGAGAGGGCTCTGTGCTATCCTGGTCGGTCTCGAATGCCGCAAGTGTAACCATCTCTGGATTGGGAAATGTGGCACTCAAAGGATCGACAGCGGTTATGCCGAAACAAAATACCAGGTTCGTCCTCATTACCGAGAACGGAGTTGGAAGAACAGTCGCGGAGCTTGACATTTCCGTTGAGAAGCCAAAGCTCATAAAGCCCTTGATAAATTACTTCAGTGCCAGTCCAGGAACGATTCAGGAGGGCGGGAGCTCTGCCCTGAGCTGGAGCGTTTCGGGTGCCTCCAATGTGGTGATAAATAACGGTGTCGGCACTGTTCGCCCAGAAGGAAGTATATCGGTTAGACCTTACTCCACTACTTACATCACCTTAACTGCCTCAAACGATGCTGGCAGCGTCTCTTCTACCGTTCGAGTAGCAGTAGTTTCCAAACCAAAGGAACCGATAGTTAACTACTTCAGTGCCGATAAAAGCTATCTTTCCATTGGAGACAGCACTACCCTTTCCTGGAGTGTTTCTGGTGCTACCGGCATAGAGATAAGCGGAATAGGTTCCGTCGGTCCAGAGGGCTCCATGTCTGTAACGCCCTGGTCTTCAAGAGCTTACAACTTAAGGGCATGTAATGGTGGCGTTTGCGCCGCAAGAAGGGTGTTCATTGAGGTGAACGAGGTGGCAATTCAGCCAATCGAGCCGATGCCGCAAAAGAGGCCAAAAGGACCTAGCAATCCAGAAATATTGCCCATCGAAGAACAAGGGGAGTTAGGTATACTGCCTATGCTGTGAACAAGACCGGGCACTAGGGAAGTAAAAATCGGAGGAAAAGGAAATAGGAAGGCGAGATAGAAAGATGAGGCTCGCCCTTCGACTCTCCTAAGTTGTCCGAAATTCCCGAAAAGTCGTATTAAGCGTAGAGCTGAGTGGTTCTGGAAAAGAATTGTAACCTGAGGAACTCGAATTGATCGATGCCAAGAGCGGACTAACGGGCGAATACCTGGACAAGATCCAGAAGATTATAGTCGTTGTATTGACATGGACGATGGCAGTGGCGGTGATCTTAGCCACCATCGACCTGATCTACAACCTGGC
>PMNG01000064.1 GCA_003162615.1 Methanothrix sp.
AGCCTGGTGAGTTCTGAATGCAGACCATCTTCCCTCTCAAGAGTGGCTGTCAAGCCCATCCGATAAGGAGAGGCAAACATCTCGGCTATGTTCCTGTATCCCTCGGCAGCCAGATGGTGAACCTCGTCGAAGATTATTAGACCAAACCGGTTCCCTAGATTACCAGCATGAATGTATGCGGAATCGTAAGTGGAAACAGTCAAAGCTTTTATTTCGTGTTCTCCTCCGCCTAATACTCCCACGTCTACTTTGAATTCTTTCTTAAGCCTGGTTCGCCACTGATCCACCAGATCGAGGGTTGGGGCTATCACGATTGTCGGAGTATTCAGAGCAGAAATTGCTTTTATTCCGATGACTGTTTTGCCGCTCCCTGTGGGAAGAACTATCATGCCACGTTTATCGTTGGCTATCCATGCATCCAGGGATTGTTTCTGGTAATCCCGCAATATTACGTCGCTTTGAAGTTCGGGGCAAGATATGAGATCGAGGACTTCATCCTCAAAGTCAAGGCCGGATAGTTTAAGAAAATCGATGATATCCTTGTAATACAGAGCCATTGCACGGTAGGATTTTGAGCGATCATCCCAGCTAGAATTTGGGACTCGTATATCCCCTCTAACAAGGATGGTGCCTCGATCAAATGTAAGCTTCATGGTCTAATTGGGTCTCCCTGGACATTCCACTGATTTGGCAAAAGGTCCTTTTGGTGCTTTGGCTCTATATATTCACATTAGGCCAATGGATTGCTAACCATTAAGTAATATTTCTTTCAAGAAAATCCTAAAAGAGACTTAGATCATCACATTCGCCCTCCTCCCATGCCTCGCCCTTATCCCTCTTCGCTTATATCTACATAGCTCGGGAGAAAGCAGGCTCCATCTAGGACCTATGGGGGTGAGGCGAGCATGTGGATTTTCGACTCTTACTTCAAGGGCTGCGTGAAACTCTGGAGCCGTGAAAGAGGACTTGAAAGGATCAGCGCCGCCTATCCTCCCTCGTTCTACATGCACCTGAAAGATCCTCAAGCCCATTGGGAGATGATCCAAGCTCTGGAAAACCGGTTCAGGGTAGAGGAGTGCAGCTTCAATAGTATCTTCGGCACTTTCGAGGGCCACAGGATCTACGCCAGCAGGAAAGTGGCCGAGAAGATCGAGATCCAAACCCGCTATGCTGCCGAGCTTTACAACGTGGATGTTAGGCAGGATCAGCGATATCTGGCCGAGAAAGACCTGTTTCCCTGTGGAAATAGAGACGAGTCCAGGTTCTCTCCCGATTTCGAGAATCCCCTAAGCATCCTGGGGATGGAAGTGCTTGGAGACCCCAACTTCCCCAGGGATATCTCCTGTGTCCAAGTCCTAAATGAGCGGAAGCAGAGGTTTGAAGGACCGGAGAAGGTTGTCATCTCGGATCTCCTAGAGTTCATCAAGGTCCATGACCCCGATGTGATCCTCTTTCCATATGCAGACACCTGGGTCCCTCTTGTAGTGAAGAAAGCCAGACGCCTCGGTCTTGATCCCACATTCAGCCGCAGCGGTTTTTTCAAGTCCATGAGTTCCAAATCCTACTGGAGCTATGGCAAGGTTAACCACAAGGACGGAGCTATGATCCCGGAGGGCCGGGTACTCATAGACACTGCAAAGAGCTTCGTCTATACCGAGGGTGGGCTCAAGGGCGTTCTTATGGCCTCTCGTCTGTCGGGGCTCTCGCCTAACCTCACCTCCCGCTTCACCCCTGGCACGCTCATCTCCTCTTACGAAGTCTATGAGGCACTGAGGAGAGGCGTAGCCGTGCCTTTCCGGAAGAGGGACGCTGAGGGCATCAGGAACATCTCGGAGCTAAGGGCCTCGGACAAAGGAGGTATGATCTTCCAGCCAGAGCCTGGCGTTTATGGGAATGTCCACCAGATCGACTTCACATCATTATACCCTTCGATCATTGTGAAGTACAACCTCTCGCCTGAAACCATTGATCATCCAGAACGGACCGGATTTCTCGCAAGCGTTCTCTCCTCGCTGCTGAACCTGAGAATCGAGACTAAGCGGCTTAAGAAGACCAACAAAGATTATGCAGGCATAGATTCAGTCCTCAAATGGATGCTTGTAACGTGCTTCGGCTATACTGGCTACAGGAACGCCAAGTTCGGCCAGATCCAGGTCCATGAGAGGATCACGGAAACCTCCAGGGAACTCCTCATGCAGATCAAAGAGATGGCCGAGGACATGGGCTTCGAAGTCCTGCACGGCATCGTTGACTGCCTGTGGGTCATAGGTGAGCCAATATCTGCGTTCAAGGAGGCCGTTGAGAAAGAGACGGGTATTCTAACGGAGGTGGACTCCTACGACTGGATAACCTTCCTGCCTATGAGTGACGGAGGAGGCGCATACAACCGCTACTTCGGCAGGCTGGACACTGGAAAGATGAAGATCCGGGGCGTGATGGCCAGGAAAGGCGACACTCCTGAATATGTCAATAAAATGCAGCAGGAGGTCTTTGAGGTCTTGGTCGAGGCAAAGAGCCTGGAGGATCTCAGACGGATAGAGCCCAAAGCCCGGCAGGTTTACAGGAGATACCAGGACGAGCTGGACGATGCCGATGTCAAGGAGCTGGCAATTCATAAGAGAGTGAGCAAGCTGAACTATTCCAGGAGATGCGCCGAGGCCTCCGCTGTCCAGGCTCACATGAAACAAGGGTTTCCTCTTGCGCCAGGGATGGAGATTGGTTACGTGATCAGGGATGCCCGGAAGTGGGAGGTAGATCCAGATAGAACTGCATCGAAGTTCGATGCGGGTTATTATCGAGGGCTGCTGGAGAAAGCTTGGTCAGAGGCGGCGTTTGTGTTCAGGTAGCTCCAATCGGTCAATTGCTACATCAAAGGTTCAGGCTGCTTTTCAATAGGAACACACGGCAACTTTTCTCGATGAATGATAAGGCCATCTTCGAAGTGCAGCGCCCGATTCAGTATCATCCGCTTTCCCATCTGAGTAATTCCGAAGACCGGTATGGAGATTCCTATCTGAAGCTTGGATCTGTTTCCTACTATTTCCCGAACCGCTCTTGAGGCGCAGGCCCAAACAACATCGCAATACTCAGCCAAGGTCTGTGCTTCCTCATCACTAATACCGGTATTATGAACCGAAAAGATGATTGGCTTCACTCCCGAAACCTTTCCCGCCTCCCATAATATCTCGGCCTCTAGTGCCTTATGTCCGGTCATGGTCACAACTATCTTCTTGAAACCGGATTCCACAGCCTTTTCAAAACCTCTGACTTGATCAATTGTGCACTGATCGTCAAGAAGAATGCTACTCCTCTGCTTCAACCCGCTCTGTATTTCATTGATGGGCTCGGTGCTTACAAGGCCCGTCATATGTGCGCCCACTGCCTGGAGCACCTCTGGTCTTGTAATTATTACTGTTCCTATACCCTCGCAAACGACTACTGCTGCGTCTACCAGGCCCTCTGTCATGGCATCCATTATGATCTCTGAAGCTCCAAAGCTCACCGGCTTCTGATCAAGCTCAAGCACCCTGTTGGGACTGTACATCCCGAGGTCTCTGATATGCATCCTCAAGACGTTTTCAACAGTCTCCGTAGTCTCTTCCTCGCAGCCGTAAAGATCTCTTCTTAGGGGGCATCTATGGATCAATGGTTCTGTCAGCACCTCGACCTTCCCATCCTTCACCTTAACCAGGGATTTAGCCATTTCCAATATGTGTTCTGACATTTCCCGCCTCAGATTACCAGATTCTATTGGCTCTACTTAATATGGGAGGTAATTCTTGAAGAGGTAGTTGGGGAGAAGCTATGGCCAAGGTCAGGGCGGAGCTCGTAGACTCCATCTAGCCAGGGTGGCAATCTCGAAGACCGGGAACTGGGATTACCCCGAACAGGTTTCTTCATATAATATCATCGTGATTAATTCCGAAAATGTGTACGATTAAAGCTCTAAACCGATCGCCTTTAGGAACTCATCCATTCCTACACGATCGATCAACTTCCCTAATCGCTCCTTAGGTTCCGCATTTTGTTCCATGTAGTCGATTACCCTCCCCGTCAAGTCAACTGCCTCACTAAGGGACAACTGTTGACCAGCTCGGTGGCCTTCTCTATGGACCCTGCCAAACATCCCGCCAAAATATGGTGCATAGCCCGCTTCGCCCGCAGAATCAGAAGGGCGCTGACCTACGAAACCAAGGTCGTTTAACTCTGCCTTGGCGCAGTCGTTTGGACATCCAGTTATGCCTATCTTAAATTTAGCTGGCAGCTTCTTCCCGAAGAACCTCTCATCAAGCACTTTGCCTAGACCTTGAGTATCTACGAGGCTATTTCGACATATCGTGCCTTTACAAGCTACAATAGGACGCACAGTAGGTCCTGTTCCACCAACTACCAGACCAACTTCCTCTGCAGCCTGTTTTACCGCAGCCAGATTTTCCTCTGCTACCCACGGGATATCGATATTCAATCGGGTAGTGAAAGTCATATAGCTTTTGCCATATTTTCTTGTAATATCTGATAGCGTTGCCATTTGTTCTGAGTTCACATTCCCTACTTGCGTCTTCACCCGGACGACGAAGTGCTCTTTATCCTTCTGCCTTATGAAACCCTTTAGCTTAAACTCTAAGTCATTCATTTCGATCACAACCATTCGAAGTGGATATTATAGCCTGTCGATCCGTGACTATTCTTAGAGTCTCGTGTAGATAAAAAACCTGCTAATCTCGATGGCAGATAGCATAAGTGGTCGGGGATCAAGAGGAACAGCATCGAAGTTCGACTCTGTGTATTAATCGTAGGCTGCTAGAGAAGGCTTGGGGAGAAGCGTTCGTATTCAGGTAGTCTGCAATTGGTCTATCATGCATTCTTCTGGCAATTTATCGGTTCTTTTCCGGAGAAATATAGGTGCTCGGAGATGCTTCCTTTTGGATACCTCTAAGGCTTCGACCTCTATTACCAACTCGGGTTTCAGCCATTTCACATCTCGAATAAAAGGGGTGTGGAAGAACGGTGACTCTTCTGATGGAGTAAATTCGCTGGAAATCTCCTCCAGCTCTTGCTTCGAGAATCCAGAGCCGACCTTTCCGGTATATATCAATTTGCCCGAGTCATATGCTCCTGTCAACAACCCGCCAAAGAATGGTTCCCGTTGACCTTGGCCCGGAATGTAACCACCTACAACCAGATCGAAATTTACCTGCTTCTTGATCTTGATCCAGTCTCTGCTTCTGACACCCGGCTGGTAAGGAGAGGCCAGCCTCTTGGCCATTATACCCTCCAGACCCATACCGAGAGCAGCCTTGAAGTATGCTTCCCCGTCATCAGGCAAATAATCGATGATGGTTACAACATCACTTTCCCGCAATTCCGCCTTCAAAATGGATTTTCTTTCGAGCAGGGGACGATCCATCAAGCTTTCCTTGCCCAGGCAAAGTATATCGAAAACAATGTAGCTAGCAGGCAAATGCTCTGAAAGATAATCGATCCTAGTTCTCTGGATTTGTTGCTCTCGAACTGCCAGGGAGGAAAAACTCGGAATACCATTGGACATCACGGCCATCTCTCCGTCAAGAACACAATCGCCCGCTGACAGTTTCAACGCTCGGATGATCTCGGGGTAACGATAAGTGATCGATCTCATCCTTCTGTTCTTCAGCTCCACGGCATTATTGTAGATGTAAGCTATGCATCTTGCCCCGTCAATTTTCGGTTCGAATATCCATCCTTTGCTAGTGAATGCTTTTCCAGAAACGGCCAGCATCGGTTTGATTGGAATCATGCTACTGTTAGGGCTAAAAGATTAGCAGGAGATCTAATTTATAATATATATCCTGCCTAATGTAATCCAAGGTCATGCATACGCGTCATTTGACTACAGCATTCGCCAGTTTCTTTCCAGCCTCGCTGCACTTTGCCAAGACCTCGGGCGATGGTGCCTTCTCAGCAGCCACGCCGTCAACGGCTTTGTAGAATTTAAATGAGCCACAAATGCGATCAAGCACCTCAAGAGCAGTTTCTCCTCCTCTCCCTCCAGTGGCGAATGCTGCATAAGGTTTTCCTGTTACCTTGCCCTGAGAAGGATAATAGGTTCGATCGAAGAAATCCTTGAGTGCGCCTGCAATATAAGTGAAATAATCGGCGGACCCGAGAGCAATTGCATCACACCCGAGAAGGTCTTCTAGGGTCGCATCCAGCGCTTTCTTGATGACAACCTCGGTGCCTTTGACGCTCTTTGCGCCTTCGGCGTAAGCCTGCGCCATCTTCTCAGTGTTACCTGATAATGTATGATAGACGATCAAAACTCTTGCCATATTTTCACCGTAAATCCCTTTGTTTGGACTCAATCAAATTACACTCGATACCTCTTATAGATGTTCATAATTCGGCCAATGCTTTTTCGTGGATTTCCCCTCTCAGACCAGTCAGTTTAATCAGGTCAACAAGCGTTCTTGAAGACATGGTCCGAGTCGGTGTTCATGTCTCTATTGCTGGTGGTATTGCAAAGGCCGTGGATCGAGCAGCTGAGAAAGGATGCGATGTCTTCCAGATATTCTCACGAAGTCCTAGAGGCTGGCGGTTCAATGACCTATCGGCGGAAGAGGCAATGAGTTTCACTACCAAGCTAAAGAAATCTGGCATAGGTCCAGTTTTCGATCACATGCCCTACCTTCCTAACCTGGCTTCTCCAGACGAGGATGTTTACAAGCAATCGGTCTCGACCCTGACGGCAGAACTTTTCAGATGTGGCCAGCTCCAAATACCATTCCTTGTGACCCACCTCGGGAGCCATCGTGGCTCAGGTCAGGAGGAGGGATTAAAGAGATTTGTGGGCGCGATATCAACCGCATTTTCCGAGACGGAGAATAGTGTGGAGCTCTTGCTGGAGAATACTGCAGGAACTAAGAACAGCATGGGTGGGTCTTTTGAGGACATCGCGGCAATAATCGATTCCTTGGATACTGAGCGTGTAGGAGTCTGCCTCGATACTTGCCATCTCTTCGGTGCAGGATATGAGCTGAGGACAATGGAAGGCCTCGGGACCACATTAGATGAGTTCGAGACTTTGATAGGCCTTGATAGATTGAAGTTAGTTCATCTTAACGACTCCAAAGGCGAACTTGGCTCAGCTCTGGACAGGCATGAGCATATCGGACTGGGAAGAATAGGTGAGGACGGCTTCAGGACCATCCTAAGGAATGAGACGATTAAATCCACGCCCATGGTCCTGGAGACACCGATAGATTCCAGGAGAGATGATCTCGGTAACCTCAAGGTCGCCAGGGAGCTAGCATCATCTTGATTAAATTGGGTTCAGGATACTCCGAATACCTCATCCCAAGCGCTCTTATTCTTGGGCAACGGTTCAAAGCATCGAGGCCCAAGAACTTCCCTTAATCTAATATCTACAGAGCAAAGATCCTGCAAATCTCGACTGAAACCTCCAGCGTACTCCGAGTCCATCTCCATCTCGCACGAGCCAAGGCTTATGGCGCACCAGAGCGCACGCTCTATGTAATCTGCAGCATCGGGCGAAAGATCAAGTGTCCGGACTTCTCCAGTCAATCGCTCTGACGATGCTAGTACATACCCCTCGCATATCTCAAATCCAAATGTCTCCTGGATATACTTGATCAGCCTATAGAGCTCAATACGAGGCACCGAATGCGGCAGGACCTCCTCGTCGAAATAGCCCAAGGCGGACAGAACCAAGGCTGCTTCACGATCGGAGATTGGTAGTTCAACCATCGACTCAACTCCCTTCATTATAGACGCTACGTTAAAATAAAGTTTGGTGTTGCCTGGATAATCTATATCCCGTCTCCCATCGATATTGGTATAGAATGACGATTTTAGTGGGCTGCAGTGGCTGGTCCTATGATGACTGGGTAGGTGGGTTCTATCCCATTGAGCTCGCGAATGAGAAAGGAGCCTGGTTTGACTATTATGCGCAATACTTCAGAACGGTCGAGATCAACAGCACATTTTACAGGCCACCGGGTGAGTTCCAGGTCAACGCCTGGATAAAGAAGGGTAAGGACAAAAAGGGCTTTGAATACTCCCTGAAGGTGCCGCAGCTCGTCACTCACAAGGCTTTGGTCGAGGGAGACAAGGAGAGAGCTATCTCTTGGGCCATTTCCTTCGAGAAAACCTGTGTGAAGCCCTTGGCAGAGGCTGGTCTGCTGGGTGGCGCACTATTTCAGCTCTCCCCCTACTTCAAGAACGAAGGATCAGCTCTCGACGATCTGAAAGGTGTGCTGGATGCCGTGTCGTATCAGGAGTTCGACTATGCTGTAGAGTTCAGGCACAATAGCTGGCTTGACGACAGTAAGAAAGAGGTAGATCCCGCAACCTTGGAAGTCCTGAGAGAAAGAAATGTAGCCAATGTACTGATCGATGGCCCCGGACTTCACTTAGGCAAGGGAGAGACTGCGAATCACTCCTATCTGCGGTTCCACGGGCGGAACTACGACATTTGGTATAGGGATGAAAAGGAGGACGACCACAGGCTCGATAGATACGACTACTTATACAAAAAGGATCAGCTGGAGCCCTGGGTGCCACAGATCAAAGAAGCTGAGCAAAAGACCATGAAAGTTAGGATTTACTTCAATAACCACGCCAGGGCAAAGTCCGTCAGAAATGCATTCCTGTTGATGGACTTGCTCTTGATAGAGCACAAGGAGAAGGAGATTCAGCTGCAGGAGCAGTTTACACTTGGAGAGTTCTGATGCCTATACGTGTATGGAGAAACCCACGGGCTCTATTGGAGGGGGCTAGATTGTTCGGTAGTTGTTTCATGCTTGCGTAATGCTAGCGTTCGTCCATATCGGATATAATATTATCCCGGTATTTACTTAACAGTCCTTTAAGGAGCTGAGAGGCGATCAACGAAGAGAGGCGATTGATATATATGACCACATTGACTCAAAGGAGCTTCGGGAGAGCTATCTGGCGCATATACCCAAGCTGGGGATTTGAGGAAGGTCATGTCTTATAAG
>PMNG01000069.1 GCA_003162615.1 Methanothrix sp.
ATATTATATTGTAATAATTATATTATAATATAAATAATTTTTAGACACAGAATTATCATAAATATTTAGTTATTAATTGAGAGATTAGAAATCGATGATGAAGAAAAAAAATGAAATAGTAACAAGTGCGATAAATAATTAAACATTATGAATAAGGTTAACTATTAATAGATAAAAGACATAGCATATTTTGCAAATCGGTCTAAAGAATATTTCGAGAGGAACGATACGAAATGCTTAGGTTGATATTAATCTTCTGCATCTTGATTCAATCAAGCTATCTAGTCTTTGCNNTAGAGGAAGTAATGACCGCGAATATCCAGCAGATAGGGGAGAATCTTCTGGGTTCCTTAACCCTGCAACCATCCTCCTGTGATAAGTATTCAGGCGTAATATTTGGAACAGTTGATGGAGATAAGGTAAAGGCAAACTATTTGTCTGAAGGGTCTATCGGAGGCAAAGATCCACAGTTAGCTATAACCTTTGCAGACAGCGGCATTATCGACACGAATACTTTAACGGGCACCTATTACGTTCAAGATAGCAATATGAACGCTTTATCTGGACCTTTGAAGCGATCAGAAAATAGAGGAGGGAATTATGCCTGCCCAGGATTTCTATGATCTAGCCGAAAATCGACTAAAGGCTTTCACGAGATCTGCAGTGCGAACGAAGATTATGTTGCGTCTGGCTAAAATGGGAGAGATGACAGCAGGAGGACTTGAAAAAGACATGAATATCCGAACGTCAACAATTCTACACGCGATGAGGGACCTCACTGATGAAGAGCTCGCTATTAAGTCTCGCCATGGTTATTCATTAACAAATATCGGTAAAATTCAGGCATTGCTGGCGGATGAACTTACAAGCGCTATTGTAGTACTGGATCAACACAAGGAATTCTGGTTGAACCACGACATCAGTGGATTACCTCCAGAATTTTTGACCCAAATTGGGATGTTGGCCCAGTCTGAAATTCTTAAAGGGGACGGGCCTACTATTCTCAGGTCGCATGAACACTTTCTCTCGGAATTGGCTAAATCGAAGAACGTTTCAGGCGTTTCCCCAATTATATTACCCGACTATCCACAAGTTATCGCTAGGAAAGCTGAGAATGGCGCAAAAGTAAGGCTCATAGTAACAAAGACCGTCTTGGACATAATGATAACGGATTATCGAAGAATTCTCGAGAGTCTACTAAATAGTAAGAATTTCGAGTTGTATTCATTGGATATGGACGTCAAGACGGCTTTTACAGTGTTAGACAACAGCATTTCGTTGGGATTTTTCAGGATTGACGGAGGTTATGATGTAGGATCTGATCTCATCTGTAACGGAGAAAAGGCCATAGCATGGGGTATGGAACTTTTTGAATATTACCATAATATATCAAATCAGATCACGTTTATTTGATTATAAGGCTCTCTGAAACCTAAAAGTGCAATAATAAAAATTATGTTTTATTTATTATGTAATTGAGCTGGATAAGATATTGGTATGACGATCCTATTTAGCGAGTTAAACACAATTTTTGTCGAATTATATTTAGAGATTTCCGAAACTCCCAAATTCCGATCGTAATTTATCGTAAATATCATCATACTATTAATAGCAAATAATGATCTATGAAGAACCTCATCAATTTTGCCATTCGAGCAGGAATATGTGCGAGAATTACGAACTACCCCACAGCAGTATCTCAATTAGTAAGTCCCCCGCATCTGGAAGTTTAGAGAGCGCCTTGCCAAAAGCCGGATGGACAAAGAAGTATGGAATGAGCTTCAAGCCGGTTCGAAGCTATGACCTCAAGGTTAAGAAAGGAATCATGCTGGATGCGTCTTCATCATGTTGCGACTACATTGCAACTCCCGTCAGCTCTTCGAGTTAACGAGACCTCAGATCCAATTCATGCAAAAAAATAACATCTTGTGGTGATGATGCAAAAACTCGGCGAAGCCAAGATCGAACCTATGTGAAGAAAGGAACCAAATCCTGTTTCGGATATAATTGCATGGTACCATGGATACAGATTATGGTCTGATTCGAAGAATTGAGGTCACGGCTGCTTCCGTTCACCATAACATGTGGGGAGCTGGTAACAATGCGAAGTTCGTTATGCCGAGAAGGTACTTCGAAGCGATACAAAGGATACGCCGCCATGAGTACGTTCAAGAAAAATTTTAAGCTGATAATATCGCGAACTTAAGGTTTATAAATATTTTGTTAATAATTTTTTGCATAGTATCTGCAACTAGTTAAATATATATATAGTCTGACTGGTAAGGATACATGCCCCACCCCCAAAAACATTGTAAAAATTTTTCCGATTGTCCTATTTGAGCAATTTGGCTATAATGAGGCAAAATTGCTGATATTGGACAGAAATTTTCAAATGTAGAAAAATTGATGCCGTTATCTGTGTATCTAAATTTAATATCTGAATATAGATCAGTGTCTAAAGAAAGATTCGCTATAAGTGCAGAGCCGGTCTGCAATGCAATAGGGAAGGTCCTTTCTTTCCTTTCAGTAAGTTCTATTTGGGTCAGTTGCCTTGGCTTCTTTAAAACGTTTATCGCCTATGTTTTTCTCGGAGCGAATCCCAGCAATCTTGTTTGCGGAGTGGTATTTCTAGTCACATTCTGTATCTACAGCTTGGACAAGATTGTTGACATTGATAAAGACCGTTCTAATATACCACAAAGATATAGCTTCCTTTATGGGAGAAAGACACTAATATACTCATGTTCCTTCTTAGCTTACATAGTGGCGATCATCTTAACCCAGTTGGATAAACCATTTGCTCTTCCAATAATCTTCATTCCTTTTATCGCAAATACGTTCTATGGGACAAAACTGTTTAGGGGCGTACCCAGGCTCAAAGATATACCTGTTATGAAGAATATTGTGGTGGCCATATCTTGGGCTCTAGTAACAACGTTATTGGCTGCTATACATCTTGCTAACCCAGTAGCCATAGCAATCATAATGGTGATTTACTTCATGCTGATAAAAACATTTATAGACACTATACTTTACGATGTGAGAGATGCAAAAGGCGACCGCGAAAACGGCATAAAAACGATGGTAACATTGCTTGGAGGTGATCGAACCACTCTTGTCCTTCTTGCAGCCAATAGCACTCTAATTCCTTGGCTTGTATTTGTTGATGAAACTGTCCGACCACTAGCTTTAGCGCTAGTGTTGTACGGATATGCCTACATTTTATACTTCCGGACTAACAGGAATCCACTCACACTGGATTTTTTCGTAGAGGGCCAATGGCTAATGATATCTGTAGTATACCTTGCGTTTTGGGGGAGATGTGTATTATAGGCTTGAATTTAAAATCTTCAAGCCTCTGCCGCCTCATAATCCGTATCGATAGTATCTTGCAGGCCATCTTTGGAGATATGAGAAGTTACCATTCGCTCAGAGACATCCTGGTCTGAAAGGATCTCATCAAAGCGCTTTGTGAACTTGTCCCTTTCCGCGACTTGCTGGCTCTCGAAGATGTTCCTGTACTCGCTGATGGTGGAGGGTGCAACTCTCAGTGCCTCAGCCATCTCCTTGACAGACTTTCCTGCTCCAGAGAGCTTGAGGAACTCGGCCTTATCGAAGGGTGCTTTTAAATCGGATTCCCGGAAAAGATGGAGCTTAATCCTGGCCCTGCTTACAGTCTTGTTGAGCGATCGATCTCCCAGGCGCTCAGCGATCTCTGTATCGCTCAGGCCCTTGTAGAATAACCGGATGACCGTAGAAAGCTGTTCAGATGTTAGCTTGGTCTGAATATTGTAGGTCTTTATCATCTCTTTGACAACACCCAGAAGAGCGCGCTCAATCTCAGAGCTACCCCTGAGATTGCCGTGCTGAGTTGCCTGTTTCTCTACAACCTTGGTGCTGGCCCCAATCTTCAGAACAAGATCTCGCAACTGATCTGTTCTACCACTCATTAAGATACTCACCCAACTAGATAACTCCCTTGTTTATACTATAAAGAGATTTCCATTGTATTACAAAGCTTTTTATACACGCTTGGCATCTAAATTGGCGGAATGTCCGAGACCAGCATATACGTCGTGAAGACCACTGCAAATCAGGAACGTTCGGTGGCCAACCTGATCGCCCAGATAGCACGCAAGGACAAGTATGATATAAGGGCACTGCTGGTACCTGACGTGCTTAAAGGCTACGTTCTCGTGGAGGCACCCACTCCGGAGATTGTCGATCAGGCAATTCAGGGAGTGCCCCACGCCCGCTCGGTAATAAAAGGGGCTTCCAGCTTTGCTGAGGTCGAGCACTTTCTCACTCCCAGACCAGTTGTAGTCGGGATAAACGAGGGTGCCATCGTAGAGCTCATATCCGGGCCGTTCAAGGGTGAAAAAGCGAGAGTAAAACGCGTGGATGTCGCCAAAGAAGAGATCACAGTCGAGCTCTTTGAGGCTATGGTGCCTATTCCAATCACCGTAAGGGGAGATCATGTGCGGGTGCTCAGCAAAGATGAAGCACAGAGGTGAAAAATTTGGCTAATGTCGTTGAAGCATTGGTGCCTGGCGGAAAGGCCAGCGCGGGACCACCCTTGGGCCCGGCCCTTGGACCGTTGGGCGTCAACGTCGCTCAGGTAGTGGCCAAGATCAATGAACAGACTAAGGACCTCAATGGAATGCAGGTCCCTGTCAAGATCAAGGTCAAGTCCAGAACAGAGTTCGAAATAGAGGTAGGTACGCCGCCGACCTCCGCTCTTATCCTGAAGGAGATGGGAGTGGAGAAAGGAACAGGCGACAAATCGACCGTCGGCAACCTAACAATCGAGCAGGTTGTAAAGATCGCAAACATAAAAAGAAAGAGCCTGCTCTCCAAGACCTTGAAGAATGCAGCTCGTGAGGTTATAGGAACGGCTGGGTCCTTGGGCGCGACTGTCGATGGACTATCCTCGAAAGATGCACAGCTTGTAGTAGCAGACGGCAAGTACGACGAACTTCTCGGCGAAGGGAAGACTTAAATACAGGGTAGTTAAGTTGGGTTGATTCTCTTTTTTGAGAAGCCGTAGGAGACTACGTGTCGCAGACTACGGAGGATTGAGATGACAAGTATAGAGGAAGCCGTAAGGCAGGCCATCGAAGTAGCGCCTGCCCGAAAGTTCAGCGAGAGCATAGATCTGGCCATAAACCTGCACAATATCGATCTATCTTTGCCCGGCAACCGTGTGGATGTTGAGATAATTCTACCCCACGGCGTAGGCAAGCCTGCCAAGATAGCTGTTTTCGCTGCAGGAGAGACTGCCATGCGGGCTAAGAGTGCCGGTGCAGATCGAGTTCTCTCCGCCGATGAAATCAAAGAGCTCGGTGGAGACAAAAGAGCGGCCAGAAAGCTCGCTGACGAGTACAAGTTCTTCATAGCAGAGACGCAGTTCATGCCGGTAATCGGTAAGAGCTTGGGACCGATCCTGGGGAAGAGGGGCAAGATGCCATCCCCGCTGCCTCCTACACAGGATGTAACTCCCCAGATCAACAGGCTCAGGAACATGATCAGGATCAGGTCCAGGGATAAGATGACTTTCCATCTGACCGTCGGGAACAAGAACATGGATATTAAGGCCCTCACGGAGAACATCGACACAGTCGTCACCAAGCTTGAGCAGACGCTTAAGGATGGAAAGCAGAACCTGAAGTCAGTCTATGTCAAGACTACCATGGGACCAGCGGTAAGGGTGATTTAGAATGACATCAGAGGTACGCAGAACTGCCCATCTACCCGAGTGGAAGGTAAAAGAAGTAAGTGAGCTGGTAGAGCGAATAGGCAAGAGCAGAGTAGTTGGCATCGTGGGGATGCGGGAGATCCCGGCCAGCGACTTGCAGCAGATGCGAGGAGAACTCAGGAGTCAGGTAGAGGTCAAGATGGTGCGAAACAACATCGCCCGCAGGGCTCTAGATTCCTCCTCTCAAGAGATTAAACCGCTATCTGATTTTATCGAGGACCAGAGCGCCCTCATCTTCAGCGACGGAAATCCCTTCAAGCTCTACAGCATGTTCGAGAAGGCAAAGCGCCCCATGGCTATGCGCGCCGGAGCGCGTGCAACCAAGGACATAGTGATCGAAGCTGGTGAGACATCCTTTTCCCCAGGCCCCATGGTGGGCAAGCTCCAGGCAGCAGGAATACCTGCCGCCATCAAGAGTGGGAAAGTTGTCATCAACCAGAAGATAACGCTGGTCAAAGATGGAGAGGTCGTATCCGCTAAGACTGCGGACATCTTAAAGACCATGGAGATCTTCCCAAAGAATGTGGGATTAGAGCTCAGAGCAGTCTACGAAGGCGGATTGGTGTTCAAGGCCAAGGATCTGGCCATAGACGTCGACGGCCTGCTGTCGGAGATAGGGTCGACCTCCGCAAAAGCGTTCAACTTCGCCGTTGATATCGGCTATACAACGCCGGAGACCATAAGCGCAATTCTGCAGAAGGCTTTTGCCAAGGCGAAAAATCTTGTTGCAGAGGGTGGAATACCCGTGCCAGGCATGATGGATATAGTGCTTTCACGGGCCGCTGCCAACGCCCAGGCCATCGCAAGTTTAGCTAAAGGGGAGGCTGCTCCAGCGCAGGCTCCAGTAAAAGAGGAAGAAAAGCCCAAGGAAGAGGGGAAGAAAGAAGAGGACACGGCTGCTGGACTAGGTTCTCTATTCGGTTAAAATGAGGTGAATTTAATGGAGTATGTATACGCAGCATTGATGCTTCACAGCGCAGGAAAAGAGGTCAACGAGGAAGGAATCAAGAAGGTAGTCGAGGCCGCTGGCATAAAAGTGGACGATGTCAGGATCAAGGCGTTGGTCGCAGCCCTTGAGGGCGTGGACATTGCCAAGGTACTATCCCAGGCGTCCGTCATGCCGGTAGCCGTAGCGGCTGCTCCAACCGCAGCTGCTGCTTCCGCAGGCAAGGCTGAGGCAACTGAGGAGAAGGAAGAGAAGAAAGAAGAGGCTGAGGAGAGCGGAATCGAGGGACTTGGCGCCCTCTTCGGCTAAACCTCTCTTACTTTCTTTTTTAGCGTACTGTTTTTGTGATTGCTGTGACTGTTCTCCAACACATTATCTTCGATGATTATCTATTTAGAGGCTCGAGAAGAATTTCCATCTTTTAAAGGCTTTCTGATTGGAGAATGCGAAGAGAAGATCGTGTAGAAAACCAGGATCTTAGGAATCAAAAGCAGGAAAAATAAAATAAAATGATCGGGCAGCTCGGTCATGTTTGCACCCTCTAAACGGGATTGAGCCCGGAAGGATGATCGGCGTTGGGCCCGTATGTTTAGAACTCTTCGAGCTTCTCGATGCCTACCTTCTTCACGTTGGGCTTCCAGATCTTTGCCGGCATCCAGCCCGGTGCATTTGATGGCTTCGTCACTTGCTTGCGCTCTCCCTGGAAGAGATGCACTTTCTTGGTTCCGCGCTCCCTGAGCCTGATATCCGTGAAGCCACGATTGGCAGCCTTGAGCGCTGCCTGTCTGGGCTGCTTGCCGCAGAAAACGCCTATCTCGTTACCTTTCGCGTCACGCAATGCGAAATTTCTTTTTTCTGCCATAGTTTATACCTCCAAATACCCATATGCACAGGGCTATATGACTTGCTGCATACCTATATATCAAATACACTTATATTAATCTTTTGTTCGATTTCAGAATTTGATGGCAGTGTCTCTTTGGTTCATTGTATTTCGATTCCACTTTTAAATCAAGATGATGCCGCTAAGCCTTACGGGAATGGTTATTTATTCGATTCGAAGCTCTGATCAATTATGGCCTGGGTTGTATGGTTCACTGGTCTACCCGGCTGTGGCAAGACCACTATCGCCAAGGCGGTCAAGGCACTGCTATCTGAAAATGGAATTGAGGTTAAGATCCTCCAGCTAGACGAAATCCGAAGGGTGGTCACCCCTAATCCTAATTACACCGAGGAGGAGCGAGAGATAGTGTACTCCAGCCTTGCGTACATGGCCAAGCTCCTGGCCGAGGCGGGAAGGAATGTGATTGTCGATGCCACGGCAAACCGGCGACGGTACCGTGATCTTGCCAGAAGACTTGTGCCAGATTTCGCTGAGGTATACATTCGAGCGGACATCGACACATGCATGGCCCGAGAGACCCGGAGGAAGGCTGAGTTTGCACCTAAGGACATCTACAAGAAGGCTTTTCAAGAGAGGGCGGCTGTTCCTGGCATAAACGTAGATTACGAAGAACCCCTGAACCCGGAGATCGAGGTGGACGCCACCAAGACGGACACAGAACATAGCGCAGAATTCATCACCAAGAGGATTTTAGATATGTTCGGCCAAAGCTAGCCGCATTCGGAAATCTGGCCGTCCTTTTCAGGAAAGATTGAAATACGGTCAAGAGAGTCAATGCCTGAGAACGATCCTGCCTGGATGCCTATGCTTGATCTTGTAAAGGAAGANNGGATTTGTCGGGTTTGATGGGACGGAGAACAAAAGGACTATCCTAGCGCTGCACCAGGTCAAGGAGGCTGCAGGAATAGGAGGAGACCTGAACATCCTTCTAAGAAAGCCTCACGCAAGGGCCAAGTCCATGATGGCTAAGATCAACCGCCTCTGTAGCGGTGTAAAGGCCTATGTGAACGATAAAGCTGATAAAGAGAAATGGGAGAAGGCAGGTGTCAAGATAGATGGCGGCTACGACGATTTCTTTGGTGCATCGGATTTCGTCATGGTAGGGACACCTGGCGATGAAGAACTTCCCTATGTCGAGTCCGCACTGGCTCACGACTGCTTCGTCTCCCTGATGGGAGGAGCAGACCGCCCTGCCCTCCTGGAGGCTCTGACCAATAAAAAGGCAAAGATTTCCGATGAGCTAAAGTCAGACTTCGCCCGGGAGTTCTTCTTCGGTCTGGAAAACTATGATATGTTCCTCAAATCCAAGCCAACGCTAGTCCAGTGTACAAGCTGCAACACCACTGGCCTATCTAGGCTGGCTCTGGCGGCAAGGCCCCTTGGACTCGTGGCAATGCTCGGAAACATCGACCGGAGGCATGGCGACCCCCACACAGTAGTCAAGGCTTCTCCATCCGCCATTCAGTTCGGCAAAGGAGCCGGCCATCAGGGCAAGGATGCCGGGACAGTCTTCGAGGAGGTCAACTTCTCCATCCGGGCCAGCAAGGTGCCAACGACTGTTCCGCACACCAACTTCCTGAACATGGTCTTCAAAGGCTCCGTCGCGCCTGCTCAACTAGTGGAGCAGTTCGCAAAGACACGAGAGGTAGTTGTCATGCCTTACCAGGACGAGGGAAGGAAGCATGAGTGGACCAGCGAGATCCTTGAGGCATTCCTTTCAGGCATAGAGCGGCCCATCAGCCCGGAGATCTTCGAACTCCTGGTCTCCGACGCGATAATTCCTGTCAAGTTTGGCGATTTTACCGTTCTGCAGACGGTATCCATGGTCGAACAGATGTCCATCGCCGTTCCAAACCACGTGGAGTCTTACTTGCTATCGAGCGGCTATCCGGCTGACAAGGTCCACAGCACTGTGGATAAGGCCATCGGCGTGATGCACGGCATCTGGCCGGACAAGCTGAGCTGCTAAGACTCATGGCAGAGGAGATAATATCCGGCAAGCTGGCAGGGGATAAGGTCCTTCTGGGCCCGAAAGCAATGCCTGAGCTTTACAACCAGGGCTACTTCGGCCGGCCTACGGGCCAAGGCCTGGAGCTGTCCCTGGTGGAGGCTGCCTATCTCCTCGACAGATCCAGGGTCTGTGTCCTTTCCGCCTCTGACGACATGGAGCTGGACTTCCAGGCCCTTTTCCAAATCTCCTCATCCCTGGAAAAAGGATTCGAGTTCAGGTACGTGGTCTACAAAGACCTCCGCGAGAGAGGGTACATTGTTCAGCCTGGAAGGCCGGATTTCCGGGTTTACCCGCGAGGGGGCCATCCGGGAAAGTCGCCTGCTGAGTTCTATGTCCTCGTGATCTCGGAGCGTACACCGCTTTCGCTGAAAGAGGTCCTGCAGCCTGTGAGGGTTGCTGGCCAGATGAGGAAGAAGCTGATGCTGGCCATTGTCGACGAGGAGAGCGACATCACTTTCTACGAGGCCAGAGAGAAGTCCATGGCCGGACAGATGGAAGTAGCCCAGGCAGGAGGTGTTGCCACCCTGCTCGAAGATCGGGTAGTTCTCTGGGACGAATCTGCCTCAAAGCGTTTTCACGAGCACGGTTTCTACGGCCAGCCCGTTGGTGGTCGACTCCAACTCTCTCTAGTTGAGTCTGCTTACCTGCTGGAGAGGGAATTGGTGCGACTATCCGATCGATCTGGAGCACCTCTCAACTTTGATAGCTTCAGGAATAAGGCCAGGATGATCGAGCAGGATTTCGATCTGAAGTACCAGGTCTACAAGGATCTGAGAGATCGCAATCTTGTGGTCAAGACCGGTTTTAAGTTCGGCTCCCATTTTAGGGTTTATAAGAAAGTAGGGGGCCTAGAGTCGGTGCCCCACTCCGAGTATCTCGTCCACGCGATCCCCCAGGACTACATCTTCCACTTGCAGGCAGTATCCAGAGCGGTCCGGTTGGCACACAGCGTCAGGAAGCAGATGGTGTTCGCGTATCCTGAGGGAGAAGTAAAATATCTGGAGATCAGGAGGCTGAGGCCTTAGCATCTTTAGATATCAAATCCAAGATTATCCAAGCCGAATCGATAGACCTAGATTTAATGACTTTTTCAGACAGGCGCGCATGAGAATCGCATCAATAGTTGGGGCCAGACCGAACTTCATAAAGCTAGCACCGGTCTCAAGAGAGATAAGAAAGGATGCAGAGGAGCTGATAATCCATACCGGGCAGCATTACGACTACGAGATGGACAAGATATTCTTCCAGGAGCTAGGCATACCCGAACCCGATTACCATTTAGGGATAGGCTCGGGAAGTCACGGCCACCAGACAGGGGAGATGCTAAAAGGTATTGAAGACGTCCTTATGAAAGAGAAGCCGGATATGGCTCTCGTCTTCGGAGACACCAATACAACTCTCGCTGGCGCTCTAGCAGCAACGAAGCTGCACATGCCCGTGGCCCACATCGAGGCAGGACTTCGCTCCTTTGACAGAAACATGCCCGAGGAGATCAACAGAGTCCTTGTGGACCACTGTTCAGACCTGCAATTCTGCCCAACCGAAACTGCGGTTGGGAATCTCAAGAAGGAGGGGATGATCAAAGGAGTACACCTCACCGGTGACGTTATGGCTGATATCCTTAAAGACTGCATAAGAATCGCAGAGAAGAGTTCAGGGATTTTGGACGATCTCGATCTGAAGCCCAAAGAGTACTATCTGGCCACAGTTCACCGTGCCGAGAACACCGATGATCCAGGGAGGCTGAAGCGCATAACCGATGCCCTTTGTGGGATGGGTGATGTGTTATTCCCCTGCCACCCCAGGACTGAGAAGCTTTTGCGTGATGGAGCTCTTTGGGACAGGTTAAACAAAGAAGTCAGGGTCATAAAACCTGTAGGGTATTTGGATATGCTTTTGCTGGAGAAGAGCGCCCGAAAGATCCTGACAGATTCAGGCGGAGTTCAGAAGGAGGCATATATGCTGAAGGTGCCCTGCATAACCATGAGGGACGAGACTGAATGGGTGGAGACTGTAGAGGACGGATGGAACGTCTTGGTTGGTGCCGATAAGGAGAAGATCGTCAGCGCAGCGCGCTCATTTGATCCGCACAGTGAGCAGAGGGAGATGTTCGGCAAGGGCGATGCCAGCCAGAGGATTGTTGAGGTTATTCTGGATTTTGAAGGCAAGGACCAAGAATAGATTCGTCCAGTCTTCGGCGGGAGACATCGAAACCTGAAAAGTATGTACCAATGCCAATTGGTTGATTTTTCCGTTAATGCAGAAAACAGCATCAGATCGTTTCCGAACGCATCATACCTGCCTGGATCAGCAGTTTGCTTCGTTTCAGTTTCGTCGCCAAAAGTTAAATATCCTTGACGGCATCGCCATTGACAATTCATGAGAATCCGTCCAAGACAATCCATCACCGGACAAGCCGTCTCTAGACAGCCCACCCAAGAGCGAGGCGATAGAGATAGAGCTGCAAAGAGAGAAGAGAAAGGAAAGACATTCGATCCCGGTGGCAACGAGATCTTTTGGTGCGAGACCTGCAACGTCCCATTGCTCTCCATGAGGTGCTCAATCTGCGGAAACTCCGGCAAGCGCATCTATCTTTCGCCCCCTTCAGACGTCCGTCTCTGCTCAAGCTCCGGAAGAGATTTGCTGAAGGAGATTTTCACAAAGAGTTACGGCTGGGCGGACTTCCTTGAGAAACGCCCAATCCTGTTGAACAAGATAGCCGGTATCGACAGAAGGGACCAGGTCTTCATTGACGGTCACCATATAGCCACCCTATGGTTTGACATAACAACTGGATCCTATCGGCTAGACCTGGAGGTAGCTGGGGCAGCCATGCTTGCTGATGTTGCGAGCAAAAAAGTTGTGATATGCAGCGAGGAACTGCTGAGAGGACACATCAAAGGAAAATGGATTGAAAAAGAGAACATCATAAAACTGCCCGATGATCTGACGGAAGGCGAATCGGTTATCCTCAGAATAGGTAAATACACGGGAGTAGGGACTGTTCGCAAGAAGGGCAACGCTGCGGTCTCCATAAGAGCGAAAGAGCTGACCAGGGAGCAGTTCAAGCCTCACGAAAGAACCCCGAGCAGGGAAGACGTGATTCTGGCCAATGAGGCGCACCTGAAACGGCTTGAAAAGGAAGCATTGCGAGAGTTGGATGATTTTATCTCACGATCAAAGCTTCCCGTCAACATCTCCTTCAGCGGAGGAAAGGACAGCCTAGCCTGCCTATGCCTCGGCCTCAAGGTCCACCCGAAGGCAGAAGTGTTGTTCATCGACACCAAGCTGGAGTTTCCGGATACCGTGGACTACGTGCACAGCCTTGCCAAGGCGCATAAACTCAACCTTCGTGTGATCGAAGGGGAGAACAAGTTTTTCGAGGATGTCCAGAACTACGGCCCTCCGGCAAAGGACTTTCGGTGGTGCTGTAAGACCAACAAGCTCGGGCCGCTGACGACATTCATACAGAAACATTACCCGAATGGCTGCGTGACCATTGATGGGAGGAGGATCTACGAGTCCTTCAGCCGTTCCAGAATTGGTGCTGTGGAGAAGAACCCCTTCGTCCCAAACCAGATCACCCTCAGCCCCATACGCAATTGGAGAGCTCTTGAGGTCATGCTCTACATCTACTGGAACAATCTTGAACCCAACCCCCTCTACGAAAAGGATTACGAGAGGATTGGCTGCTGGCTCTGTCCAGCATCTCTACAGTCTGAGTTTGCAAATACGAAGAGGACGCATCCAGAGCTTTACGAAAAATGGACCACCTACCTGCAAGACTGGGCAAAGGCAAGCTCACTTGATATAAGACACGTTGAATGGGGCTTCTGGCGGTGGCGCTCCCATCCGCCCAAGATCTTTGAGATCGCAAAGGTTCACGGAATCGACCTTAAGATTGGTCCAAAGAGGGAGAAAGAGGTGGGGCTTGATCTGGTGAAAGGTCGGTCTCCCTGTGGAGCTGGCTATTCCATCGAGGCTAACCTTGCAGTTCCGCAAAACCATCCCTTCTCAGATGTGGCCAATGCCTTGAACATACTTGGAACTGTGAAATATTCGGCAGATCTGGGCACTGCGATCGTTGAAACCAAAGACGGCAAGTGCACTATCTTCGCCGATGGACATCTTCTTGTGGTCGCTTCAAAAGAAAAGGCCGATGATCTTCTAGCGAAGGTCGTAGAGACAGTATTGCGTGTCCAAACGTGCACTCGCTGCGGAATATGCGAGAAAAGCTGCAAAAGAAAAGCCATTACGGTTGGAGAGACATTCTCTGTCGATGAAAATAGGTGCAACCGCTGCGGAAGATGCGCAAAGGGTTGCATTGCAGCGGCCGAGGCATCGAAGATATTCCGTAAATTGCGTAAGATGACCTAATCGGATTATCCGACTGATACGCCTTTAGAATTAGCGGAATCCTATCTCAAAATTTGCAGAAGATCTTGAGATAGTTCTACAATGGCTTTGTAGCTTGTACCTTATTCTGCAGACTGTCTTGCAGATTATTTTTTTCGTCCAGGTTAGTCCCAGCTTCGTTTAATTGCCTGAAGTTAAAGGTTTATATCAACAGCACCAACTTAAAACAAGGATTGATGATCGGATGAAAGAAGATTTGAGCTTCGGCACAAGATGCGTCCATGCCGGAGAGGGGCCGAGCCCGGAGTACAGGGCTCACACCACGCCTATCTATCAAACATCTACCTTCTTATTCGACAGCGCCGAGCAAGCCGACGCCGTATTTTCAGGAAAAGAGCCTGGATATAGATATGTCCGGTCTCCGCCTAACACTCCAACTCATGCTGCGTTCATCGAGAAGATGAAGTCCTTGGAGGGAGGAGAGGCTGGTCTATCTTTCTCCTCCGGAATGGCTGCAGAGACCGCGGTTGTCCTTTCACAACTGAAAAGTGGAGACCATCTAATATCCTCCAGCGTCTTGTATGGAGGCACCTACGGCCTGTTCTCATCCCTTTTGCCTAAATTCGGCATCGAAGTAAGCTTTGTTAACACCACAGACCTTGAAGAGGTGAAGGCCGCACTTCGACCTAACACAAAGATGCTCTTTCTGGAGTCGCCAGCCAATCCCACAATGTCGGTCTGCGACATACGGGAGATAGCCAGGATTGCGAGAGATGCCGGTGCCATATCAGTAGTGGACAACACCTTCGCCTCGCCGTACTTCCAGAGACCGCTGGAGCTGGGTGCGGATCTGGTCGTGGAGAGCTGCACCAAGTACATAGGAGGCCACAGCGACCTGCTGGGCGGAGTGGTCGTTGGATCTAGAGACTTAATCAGATCCATGAGCCGTCCGACGACGTTGTTGGGTGTAACTATGGGCCCGCACGAGGCCTGGTTATGCATCCGCGGCCTCAAGACGCTCCACCTACGAATGGAAAGGCACGCAGCTAACGCCATGGCAATGGCAGAGTTCCTGGAGGCACATCCAAAGGTGGAATGGGTCAGCTATCCTGGCCTGTCCAGTCATCCCCATCACGACACTGCCAGAAAGCAGATGAGCGGCTACAGCGGCATGCTGTCCTTTGAGCTTAAAGGAGGCGTGAAGGCTGGACAAAGGCTAATCAATGGAGTGGAGCTATGCCTCCTATCGGTCAGCCTGGGGTCCACGGACACGCTGATCCAGCATCCAGCCTCGATGACCCATGCAATAGTGCCGAGAGATATGAGGCTAAAAATTGGAATAACCGACGGCCTGGTGAGGATCTCTGCCGGAATTGAGGACGCAAAAGACATCATAGCTGATCTGGATCAGGCTCTTGACAAGGTATGAAAGCGGGATGGGGTTTTTGATTTCTCCTGAAGGAATCCAGATGGCCATTTATCTTTGATTACGGTCTCCTGACCCTTCTTATGGAGAGTTATTGGCAAGAATTTAAACGTGCCTCTACTATTACTGACGTTCTGGTGCGAGGGATTGAGTTTAGGTGTATATAAGGGTCGTTAACCTTCGTCCTCTGTCTGATTCTTAACCCCATTCTGAGTTTGCGTGGCGGTGCCGCTAGTGTCTTCCAATGCTTCTTTATCATACTTAGCTCCTCCAGGTATTCCAGGCATCCTTTTGTCAGGATCAAAGTCCTCGTAGATATGCATGTACACATACCCGGCGGCCTCGACAAGTAGGGCAAGAATCTCTGGATGTCTCACGGTTTCCTTATCAAACGCATTATTGGCATCCCACATACGAATCCGAAAACGCATCTCTTCATCATATCTGGTTTGAGTCCAATCAAACCGTATCAAAGCATCACAAAGTTTTTTGTTGTTCGACAACATAAGTACTCGTGGGATTAAGATGTCTCTAATATTATCCAATCTCCATAATACCAGTTCGTAGTATCTTCGCATTAGATCAACGTCAATGCGCCATGGTTCTCCACTATCTAATTCTTTGTTCCTTTTTTGTATGGCAAGGGTTAACAACTGTGACAATAATATTATTGATGCACCTATATCTTTACTGGGACTACCAGTGTCTTTGCCTATGATAGCTTCCTCATTCCGGAGAAACTGAAATAATTTAGGCTCAGTCTTTTCAATCTCGGCTAGATTAAGTGAAGTGAGCGCAGTTATGTTACAAATATGATACAAAATAGACTTGTAAGTCATCATGCGGATTTCATCCCATTGCTCTTTCCTTGCCCCCTCTAGCAGTCTGTTTACTACTCCTGCACCTACCAAAAGAGAAATCGATAAGTAAGTAGCTTTGTTGAGCAAATCTCCAACATTTGGAGGCCAGTCACTATCTAGCATTTTGAAATAAATGTCGACTATCGTCAACACGCAGGTCAGAAGGAAAAGTGTTCCAATCACCTCCTTTGTGGAGTACTTCGTAAGATCACCTCGTATAGGGATTGTCCACTTAATTAATTGTTGCAGAATTTAACAGTAATCCCCGCCAGATATTGGAGCTTTATCATTATCTATATATTCAAAAAAATCAGTATGGCAACACATATTTTCAGGATTTGGATGGAACGTTATGCGGGAAGGAAAAGAACAAATTTTGTTAGTCAGATATTCATGGAGTTCTATGCTTCAACCACGATGTTCGATAAATGCCTGGCGCGAACCCGGATTACCGACGTTTAGACTAATTCTATTCCATTCACCAAAAGAAA
Organism: Methanothrix sp.; assembly: GCA_003162615.1. Taxonomy (GTDB): domain Archaea; phylum Halobacteriota; class Methanosarcinia; order Methanotrichales; family Methanotrichaceae; genus Fen-7. The sequence continues at coordinate 16,750 of PMNG01000069.1, forward strand.
TAGAGGATTGAATGAAATGCCCACAATTCGTATTCTCTCCTGGAACGTGAATGGCCTTCGAGCCGTCCACAAGAAAGGCTTCCTTGAATGGCTGCAACGAGATGGGCCGGACATCCTGTGCGTCCAGGAGACCAAGTCCAGAGAGGACCAAATACCGGTCCAGGTTAAGGACGCTCCGGGGTACCATACCTACTTTTCCTCTGGGCTTAAGAAGGGGTACGCAGGCATCGGGCTCTTCACCAGGAAGAAGCCGTTATCCGTGAAATTCTCCTTGGAAATTGACGGCTTCGACGACGAGAGCCGGGCAATAGTTGCAGACTACGGAAGCTTCATCCTCTTCAACGTGTACTTCCCCAACGGCAAGGCTTCAAAAGAGCGGCTGGAGTACAAGCTGAAGTTCTACGATCTTTTCCTGGAGCTGGTGGACCGTCTGAAGGCCGAGGGCCGCAGAATTGGTATCTGCGGCGACGTCAACACAGCCCACACGGAGTTGGATATCGCCAGGCCAAAGCAGAACGAGAAGATCTCCGGCTTCCTGCCTATTGAGCGGACCTGGATGGATATGTTTGTATCTCACGGCTTCCTCGACAGCTTCCGCATCTTCAACAAAGAGGGTGGGCACTACTCCTGGTGGGACCTGAAGACCAAGGCCAGAGAACGGAATGTTGGCTGGAGGATCGACTACTTCTTTGTGAGTGATAACTTAAAAGACAGGATAAAATCCGCCTTCATCATGACTGAGGTTTTGGGATCGGATCACTGCCCGGTTGGTATCGAGATGATCGACGACGTGACAGAATAAACATGCTTTTCGTCGCCTGCTATATATTGGCCCTCCTGACAAAGTTATTTACATCCAGTCACCGATGAGCTGCATAAAAGCGATACCAGGATCAGAAGCGATCCCGGTATCGACGGGCATTTCCCATCCACTTCACCAACGTTGATTCTCAGCTAGGCTGCTCCGGCACTGCTGCCCAAGAGCCCACCGGAATTGTAGCCACCCCCATCATTATCAGACTCCGGGTTGGGATTAGGCACAGGTCCCGGCATGGGTGTGGGTTCGGGCTGAGGTTCGGGGGCAGGAGGGTTTAGTCCAGTGCATAGACATCGACCGTTTACCCAGTTGCAGTCGGGGTTTTGCTCACACTTCACCTTCTCGGGGTCCTCAGGACGAAGACCTCGACAGAGACACTGCCCATCTACCCAATCGCAATCAGGGTTCTGCTCGCAACTAATTTTCTCCTGATCATCGGGATTCGGCATTGTGCAGAGACACTGGCCATTTACCCAGTTGCAGTTGGGATTCTGCTCACATTTCACCTTTTCAGGATTCTCTGGAAGTAAGCCGGTACACAAGCACTGACCATTCACCCAGTTGCACAGAGGGTTCTTCTCGCATTGCTGCTTAGGAGTTGGTGGAACTGGTTTGGGTGGAACCGGCCTAGGTTGCTGAACAGAGTACACGTCGATGACAACCATGTTGCTGTAGCCACCAGTGACGCTGAATACATCGAGATGTCTTCCTGGAGTATCGGCATAGTACCAGATATAGTAGTAGCCAGACTGAACAAACCCCAGATTGTATTTCATCACAAATCCGCTGGGGTAGACTTCGTACATGGTAATGGGCGAGGGCACAGGCACATAGAGAAGTTCTCGCGCATAGGCTCCCAGGGGCATCGTAGCGTACCACGACCAGCTCACAGATCTTTCAATCCATAAGCCTGGCGACGTGCTGGGGAACTGGGAGGTAAACCCGTTCCACCCCAGGTAGTTGCCTTTGTAGAATACGTATGTGGACGGGCTAGACTGAGCATTAAAAGGATTCAACCCATTCAGCTCAGTCTTAGTCGGAGATTGCGTTGTGTAAAATGCAATCTCGGTTCCGGACGCTGTTGCAGGCGCGTGCGGTGCCATCGCATTAGCAAGAGCACTTCCTGTATCGGTCTCCAGACTCTGCACGATGGGATTTGCCGCGGTCAAGTTCTCTGTTCCAGTGCTTCCGGATATATCATACCCTCCCAGTGCTATACCTATGAAAAAGAAGAAGGTTATCAAAATCCAGACAAAATTTCGATTAGTCACGATCACACCTCATAGGTTTCTTTTTCCACGCTGTTCTGCTAGTGTCTGCCGAAACACGGAGATGAGTGTCAGCAGTATTTAAACACCCGATTAATCTCGTAATTACCCACCTATTTCTGATTCTTAAGCATCTTACTTTATAAAATCGATTATCTCTTAAAATTTGAAAGCTGAGGGTTTGAAACCAAAGTGGTATAATGGACGGTAGTAGTATGTACAACCTGCAATCCATCTACATGTTTTCGCTATAACAGTGGCACAGTGCAATAGCCCAGCATCACATCCACTCGCACGAGCCATTACCTCTGAAAACATATCATAAAGTAGGCTGTTTTCGACATACTCGAAGAAGAGACAGCCCTCGCACTCACCTGCGATCTCATTTCTTCTTTCCGGCTTTCGTCGGGCACTGGCGCATAGATGCATCCTCAATCCCGAGGTAGTCTGCTCCCCAGTTGCAGAGCGCTTCCAGGATCGGGATTAACGTCTTCCCGAAATCAGTGATCCTGTATTCCACATGGGGTGGCACTTCAGGATAGACCGTCCGCTTGATAACCCCGTCTTGCTCCAGCTCGCGGAGCTGCTTCGTCAGCATCTTGGCATTGACACCCGGCGGCCCCTTCTGCAACTCGCCAAAGCGCAACACGTTATCTCCGAGGGCCCAGAGGATGAGGGGTTTCCACTTGCCGCCGATCACATCTAGTGCTGCCTCCACCGAGCAATGGTAGGTCTTCCCGTTCTTCGTGTAGGTCATAGTTACCATTATGAAAGTATGTTACTATTATGCCCGTATTTCCTATAAATACAGTTAGGGCAGATTTTAATCTAATGGTTCAGATTGCCGTTGCAGAAAGATTAGCATGTGTTCTGCCTGCATTTGGCGTTCTGTCAGCAGTTCAGCAGCCCTTGCATATTCCTGGGAGTGTGGAAAAGCCTATGGATAAGATACAGATCGGACAGAACTNNCGGGAACCACCACCATTCGCCGAAGGGAATTGAGGAGACAAAGACCTTCTCGGTTAACATCCCCTCATCCGACCTCCTTGATAAGACCGACTACTGCGGTCTCGTATCCGGTGAGAAGACCGACAAGTCCCATGTGTTTGACGTTTTCTACGGTTCGCTGAAAACAGCGCCGATGATCAGGGAGTGCCCGGTCAGCCTAGAGTGCCGGCTGGTACAGGCCGTCCCGCTCCCGACCAATACGCTCTTCATCGGCGAGATTGCAGGCGCATACGCGGATGGAAGGGTGATAAAAGATGGGAAGCCGGATTTCCCGGAGATCGACCCTCTCTTCCTGACAATGCCCGACAACCGCTACTGGACTCTTGGGAAGTATGTTGGGAATGCTTGGAGTGACGGGAAAAATCTGATTAAGGGGTGATGAATTGACAAAGGTTGTTGCATTCAACGGGAGCCCACGGCTGGAAGGGAACACCAGTCTTTTAATACGCATGGTGCTGCATGAACTCGAAAAGGCCGGTATTACTACGGAAGTCGTGCAGGTCGGCGGGAAACAGATCCACGGCTGCACCGCGTGCATGAAGTGCTTTGAGAACCGTGACCGGCGCTGTGTCTTCGATGACGACATCGTGAACGAGTGTATCGCGAAGATGGCAGAGGCTGACGGAATTATCCTGGGTTCACCGGTTTACTTCCTTGATGTCACCCCAGAGATGAAGGCACTTATCGACCGGGCCGGATTTGTCTCGTTTGCCAACGACCGTCTCTTCAGTCATAAGGTCGGTAACGCTGTTGTTGCCGTGCGGCGTACCGGAGCCAGCCGTACCTTTGATTCGATGCTCCATTTTTTTCTGGCGAACGACATGATCGTTCCCGGTCTTCCCGGTATTGGTGTAGGGCGGGAAATCGGCGATGTTGAGCGTGATCGGGAAGGAATCGAACAGATGAAGAGAGTCGGGCAGAATATAGTTTGGCTCTTAAAGACGATGAACCACTCCAAAAACGCATCCGGAAATACCGGTGCTTGTTGATAGCAGGATGAGTTGAATTACCTGAGGAAAGAAAAGAACATGACCGTGATACTTGTTGATCAAAACCTCTGCACTCGATGCGGAATCTGCTCTGTTGTCTGTCCGATGGCGATTGTTACCCCAGCCGATGATAAGGCCCTGCCGATTGTAAAAGATGCCGTCGCCGGCATGTGTATCCAGTGCGGGCACTGCGAGGTCTCCTGCCCGTCGCAGGCTCTCCTCCTGAATGTGCGCCCGGATGAGAAGTTACCCCTACCAGCCGGTGCCGGCACCATCTCTCCCGAGGACATGGCATTCTACCTCAAGAAACGACGGTCTGTGCGGCACTTCACCAAAGATACTGTGCCAAAGGAGAAGATCCTTGAAATCCTCGATATTGTCCGGTACGCCGCCTCGGGAGGCAACGGCCAGCCGGTGCAGTGGATTGTCGTGCACGATCAAGAGAGGGTGAAAAAGATCGCCGGGCTGACCGTCGAATGGATGAAGACCCTTAAGAACACGAACCACCCGATGAGCGGCTACGTTCCGGTGCTGATCGGAGCATGGGAAAGCGGACGCGATGTCATCTGCCGCGACGCACCTCACCTGCTCTTTGCCCATATCCCGGAGGGCAACCCGGTCGCATCCGTCGACGCCATCATCGCGCTCACGCATTTTGATGTCGCTGCGCCTGCATTCGGTATAGGCACCTGCTGGGCGGGCTTTGTCGCAATGGCTGCTGCCTCCTATGAACCGCTCCAGAAGGAACTCGGCCTGCCAGTAGGTCGGAAATGTGCCTATGCGATGATGTTCGGCTATCCGCAGCACTAGGTGTATGGGCTCCCCCGACGCAATCCGGTCGCGGTAACATGGCGGTAACACCTATCCTTCCAGGGTGCGACCACACTGTACCGTGATGATTACAGATACGAATTATCAGGTGAAACCATGACAGATTACGCAGCTATTGGAAGAAAAAAAATGCTTGAGATTGACGGAGAGGCCGGTGTAAAGGTCGAAGAGACTCTCAATGAAATCTGCCCGGACCTCGCCAGATACCTCATTGAATATTCTTTTGGAGAGATTTATGCGCGGGAGACCCTTGACAACCGGACAAAAGAGCAGGCAGTTGTGGCGGCCCTTACTGCAATGGGGACGGCAGCACCTCAGTTGAAGGTTCATATCCATGCAGCGCTCCATGTCGGCTGCACTCCAGAGGAGATCCGCGAGATCATCATCCAGATGAGCGTGTATGCAGGGTTCCCGGCGACGTTGAACGCCATGGGGACGCTCATTGAGGTCTTAAAAGAGACCGGACACACCCTCTCAAAAGCATCCGCCCATGCCGGTTCAGAGGGCAGGTACGAGCGCGGGAAGGAGTGGCTCATGCGGATCGCACCCAATCAGGACCAGGTGCTCAAGGAAACGTATGACAAGATAAACCCGGATATCACCCGGTATGTTATTGAGTTCGGATACGGGGACATCTACGCTCGGGGCATTCTGCCGATCCGGAACCGGCAGGTGGCGACCATTGCAGTGCTTGCTGCAAAAGGCACAGCTCCTGCGCAGCTCCGGTTCCACATCGGTGGCGGGATCAGAGCTGGCCTTTCCGAGGCAGAGATCGTCGAGATCATGCTGCTGGTTTCCCTCTACGCGGGTTTCCCGGCAGCGCTGAACGGCATCCTCGCAACCCGCGAGGTTGTTACAGCTCTGCAGAAAACAGGATAAAATCCGCCTTCAATCATGACTGAGGTTTGGACACAGATCACTGTCCGATTGGGATCGAGATGATCGACGACGTGTCAGAAAGAGCATGCTTACCCGTCCGCAGGCTCTAAAAGGCCCTCAAGACGGTAAAGCTTTTTTACATCCCGTCAGCGTATGCGGCACAGGAGCAAATTGTCAGCATCACATCCACTCGTAATGAGCCATTACCTCTGGAACCATATCGTAAAGGAGGCTGTTTTCGACATACCCGAAGAAGAGACAGCCCTTGCACCCACCGGCGATCTTCTTGCGCATCTCCTCGGACGCTTTCCAGGTATTTAAAAGTCCGTCGGATACTCGTCCGAGGGCTGCTTTCTGGGACCTGCAGCACTCTATGGTGCCGTCTGCTGTAACATGCAGGATTATGTCGCTGGCATGGCACCTGAACTCTGGCTTAAGGGACCCGATCATCTTGAGATAGGTCAGTGAGTTGATTACTGGGGCTCCGGATTTCTTCAGCTCGACCAATCTGTCTATTGCCTTCTGGTACCTAAGCAAGTCCCTGATGCCCAGCTCTTCCCAGACCTCCTTGGCTATTCCCGATGACTCATTTATGGGCTCAAATGAGATCCGCACGCCCAACTCTTCGGCCAAACTGACGAGGTCTTCTAGCTCATCAACGTTCTTGCGGCTTATGACACAGTTCATGAGTATCTCGTGGCCGGCGGTCTTGGCTGCCCTTATGCCGCCAATTACATCTTGAAGATCGATCCCGCGAAGTTCTTTGTAGCATTCGATACCATCAACTGATACTGAGAGGTAGTCCAGGTCATCAAGCTCGTGGACGCGGCTGGCCAGAAGCTTTCCGTTAGTTATGAGGGATGTGATCAGCCCGAGTCTTTTTGCGTGGTGTAAGATCTCCTGCAAATCCACCCTCATGAGGGGCTCGGCAGTCCAGGCATTGTAGACGCCAATCCCAAAGGAGCGGGCATCTTCGAGCATTCGGAATATCTCGGGAGTGCTCATCTCTTTCACAGGGTTCTCCCAATATTCGCAGAATTTGCACCGCAGATTGCACCGAGAGGTAATGCCGTGAGAAAGTACGTAGGGCCTTCTTCTTATTCGAAGCTGCCATAGGGCCTTGGCCGCCAGTCGCGGTGAAAATGTCCTCAAAATGTCCTCATTTCTCCTTTTTGGATCTTGGAGATCGTGATTTTCAGGGTTTAAAAAGTGTTCTTTCGAAAACGGAATAGAGATCCTGATGCATTAATCAATCCGAACTCTCCTTCATCCCGACCATTGCGCTGGCCAGCATCACCGGCCCGGTGAAGTCGTTTCGGGCCCTGCTTGAGTCCACAAAAACCTGGTCCATTAACACAGGCGCGCCCAAGGAGTTAGCCCTGCATAGGAGCATGAGCGTCCTGAATATCAGATTACCAGAGATCCCGTCCGGTGCCAGGATCAAGTCATCTTCTCTGCACTCCTCAATCAGTATTCCCCTATGTTTGGCATTTATGCCCGCGGCGACCGCCCGAGCGGCTATGAACTCGCCTTCCGCCAGGCTTCTATCAACGCGCTCGTTGCGACCCACATCCTCCAACCTGCCGCCAGAGAGTACCGATGCTGCAGGCGATATGCCCATACTCTGTAGGAACTTCGCACCATCCATGATCAGGGTTAGCTTATCCGACAGCGTTTCTCCCTCGTCGATTCCAACAGGGCCAAGGAAGAACGCCCAACCATTCAGATCCAGGAGGGCCATCCTGCGAACCTTGATATTGAACCTACTGGAGAGCGCCTTCATCGCCTTGGATGCGGAGACGTTTCCCCTAACTGCGCCATCGATCTCTCCCCTGGCTAACAGATCCACAAGCTCAGTTGCGGGATCTTCTGGCGTTATATAGTCCAGGGCACAGTCGCAGCATGGATCGCCAACAAGCAGGAGGTCAGCGTACTCTGTGGCGGCCTCAAGGCCGCCTATCAGATCGGCATCCAGGTTCTTTATCCCTATTCCGATCCTGGCATGGCGCGACCTAGCCCGCTCTTGAAGCGATTTGACGAAATCACAATCCACAATATTCACCTGATCCCTGTTACGGTGTCCTTGGCAAAATCGAAGAGCACAGCCTCCTTCGCGCCCTGTCGGATGACCAGTCTGCGATCACTCACTACGCTGCCGATCTTGGCCGCCGTCAGGCCACGGTCCCTGAAAACGTCAATGACTTCGTACACGTTTTCCGGCTTGGCGGTAACAACAAACCCCATGCCAGGGTACATCTTAAGCCAGTCGGAGAGCTTAATCCCTGCTGGAACAGGTATGAAATCCAGGTCAATAACTGCTCCTATCCCGCTTGTCTCCAGCAGCATCCCCAGCGTTCCCAGCAGGCCGGGGTTGCTTATGTCCTTTCCAGCAGTGATTAAATGTCGCTCACCCAGCTCCTGCATTGAGCCTAGTTGCTTTCGAAGTGTCTCTCTGTCCTTGAAGCTGGTAGAGTCGAAGTTGATCGCGAACTTTGGATGGGCCGCTCCATCCAGGTCCGCCGCTGCAACGATGGCATCGCCCGGATGGGCTGTACTGCTGAGGATGACCGAATCTTTTCTGGCCTTGCCGAGAATCGCAACGTCAAGAGCGCTGTAAGGCGTGTCAGGATGGAGATGGCCGCCTATTATGGGCACGTCGAACTTCTCTATGCCTTTCTTCATGCCTCGAAGAACAGCTTCGGCTATCTGAGGAGAGCTGACCGAAAGCACGTCCACCATGGCTATTGGCCATCCGCCCATAGCAGCGATGTCGTGCACGTTAACGAGAACCGAGCAGTATCCGGACCATTCCGGATCCGCCTCCATGAGCTTTGACCAGATCCCGTCTGCCGCGAAAAGCAAAACGTCATCGCCATCGTCTATCACAGCAGCGTCCTCTCCGAAATCCGCAATTATCTTCTCTGAGAGAACAGGAAAATGCTCAACGAGATCCCCGATCTGCTTCTTTCGGGTTATCCCCGCAAACCCTCGAAGCTCGGCCACCAGAGGCTCTAGATTCATCGTTTTAAGGTAAATCTTCGACCAAAAATAGATAACGCTTTAGATCTTGATATGGTTCCCAAAAGTTGATCTAATTCGAAATCTCCAGTGGAAATGTTAAGCAATAAAATTTAGCCTGTTATTACAGATATCGAAAGACCTTAACATTGTAAATAATAATATACTATGCATACTCCAATACTAGAGATAATCGGAATCTTTAGACCCATATGCACACAGGAAGGGAAGGGGTTAAAGTGTTATAAATTGTACAAAGATCCTCGAAATCAGAAGCAATAGACCCTTAAAATCCATTAACTACTGATTTAGCCAATTTTTTATGAGGTTAACTCTTATAGGTGCTATTAATTTAGGTAATTGGGTAAATTCTA
>PMNG01000193.1 GCA_003162615.1 Methanothrix sp.
TAGCAGGCATAAAAGAAGCGAGGGGCTGTATTGAGCTTCTAGCCAGAATTGATGGCCAATTGGACGAAAGAACCCAAGTCAATATCACATTAAGTACCGAATGGGTCGAACTCAGGACCCTGATTATCAACGCTCTTGAGCCTTACCCTGAGGCCAAGCAGGCGGTGACAAATGCCTTGCATTAACCTCGGATCGGATCTCAAGATGGCCCTGGATCCTGTGATGTGGGCCATATATGAGCTGCATTTCGAGCCTGATCCCTGGCAGGCCGATGTCTTAAGGAGCCAATCACCTAGGATCTTGCTGAACTGCAGCCGACAGAGCGGTAAGAGTACCATAACGTCGATCTTGGCTCTGCATACTGCCATCTTCAGTCCAGGAAGCCTGGTACTTCTTCTCTCGCCAACGCTAAGGCAGAGCGGTGAACTTTTCAGAAATGTCCTCCGATTTTACAGTCAGATTGACTCACCTGTCCCCTCAGAAGTTGAGTCTGTCTTGAAGCTGGAGCTATCTAACGGATCAAGGATCATTTCCTTGCCTGGAAAGGAGCAGAACGTGCGGGGGTATGCGGGAGTCTCCCTTTTGATAGTGGATGAGGCAGCTAGGGTTCCAGACGATCTCTACTACAGCATACGACCTATGCTGGCCGTATCTCATGGTAGGCTTGTCGCTTTGAGTACCCCCTGGGGCAAACGTGGATGGTGGTATCAATCATGGACATCTGAAGATCCCTGGGAGCGTTACGAGATATCTGCGTCCATGTGCCCTCGAATATCAAAACAATTCTTACAGGAAGAACATCGAGCTCTGGGCGAGTGGTGGTACACGCAAGAATACGAGTGCAAGTTTATGGAGACAGAGGATCAGCTCTTCAGCAGCGATCTTATCGACAAGATGCTAGACCCTGATGTATCGCCTCTATTCGAGGAACTTGAAGTCAACTCGGACGAAGGTCAGAAGGTAACAGATCTGCTAGATGAGGACATCAGAACCTTGGAGGTATAATGACGAATTCAGGATATGCTGGGTCTGCCCTCGACACTAAGACAAGGGGCCAGGCGAGATTCAGCCGCAATGAGTTCTTCATCGGCGTGGATCTAGGCCAAGCCAAGGATTACACGGCCATTGCGGTCTTGGAAGGGAATCATACGTATAGAGTCCGCCATCTGGTTCGAGAGCGGGGCATACCCTACCCTACCATAGTGAATCAGATCCATTCTTTGATACGCAGCAGGGAACTCAGAAGTGGACGAGTTAATCTGGTCGTGGACCAGACCGGAGTTGGCGCTCCGGTTGTAGACCTCTTGAGGAACAAAGGTCTGATGCCCATAGCCATTACGATCACTGGTGGCGATCACCCACATCAGGAAGACCATAAAAAGAGGACCTGGAGCGTTCCTAAGAGGGACCTTATCAGCAACTTGATAGTGCTTTCGCAGACCCAGAGGATGAAGATTGCCTCTGGGTTGAAAGAAGCTGCAACTTTGGCCAACGAGTTTCAGAATATGCGGGTCAAGATCGATCTTCGAACAGCCCATGACAGCTATACAACATGGCGAGAAGGCCAGCATGACGATCTGGTCCTGGCTGTTGCACTGGCTTCTTGGTGGGCCGAGAAACGGCCAATGAGGATGCCCAAACCGATTGTCATGGGGAGCGGTATTGGTAAACCCGAAATAATCTGGAGAGGGTTCTATTGAGATCTATCAGGTTATTCAATTGTATCAACGCCAATCACGCGACCCATCCGTGCGCTCTGGCCGATCGAAGGAATTTTGGCTATGATGCACACGTGGCCGAGCCCGTACTATGCAATAGGAGACCAAAGCATAGTGACCCGCAGAATTTATGATTTTTGTAGTGCGAGTAAGCTCGCTTACTGGCATACGAAAGGGAGCAAAATGAATGTTTGAGCTTGAAGGCTTGAAAGAATTCCTACCTGGACGGGCTTGGCCGAATGGCAGGAGGCGGCAGGGACAAGATCGGGGCGGTCGTAGCCAAAGAGTTGGTAGATCTACGCCGTCTTCAGTTCTGACTTATATCAACTGGTCTAACCTTATGTGTACTTCCTATCCACTTCCCTCTATCAAGTACACATAAGGCTCTATGCAAGCAGATTAAAGGCAGAAGTAGCGCAGTTAATATTAATATACGATCACAGTGATTGTTGAAAAGATAGCGATAATAATTGATAACATATATCAAATACTGCTATGAAGATATCATGCATGAAGGTCAAAATAAAAAATTAGCATTATATATTAATAGCCTAGAAATAGCGCTTATGCAGCACTATGCTACCATATGCGTAGTATCTAATACCGGTAAGAAGGCTATACATAGCGGTATTTTGGTCAAAAACCGCTTGAAAGAATGTTAATCGATATAGCTCTTCTATCGTCATAGTTTGCAGATACCGATTGCGAATTTCAAGCCGCAATTAGTACAACAACCGTACTACTATTATAAATATGCATTGATCAAGCATACTATGCTGAAATGGACCGATTCTATTTTGATAATTTTAATATAATTTAATTCCGGAGGAAGCAGTAACTGTAAGGAAGTCCGCATCCTACAAACCTTAATATCTTGTTCCATGCGTGCAATTAGATTGCTTCTTCTTGAGATTCCTGTTACCAAATCCCGCCTTTGCCATGAAGATGAAGGCTGATGCGCCAGCAAGCCCGTAGAATCGATTTCAGGGCCGGATCTCCGAGAACGGCACATTCTTATCTCGAAGAGGACGATCTTTTATCTACGGCTGGCAGGCCAAGGCACGATGTATGATTTTCACAATAGATGCGTCGCGCTATGCACTGGCGCTGCACAAGTATTCCTTTCTCGAATTGGTTCTATGACATTATAGAAAGATTTAAGCAAAATGTCATAGAACTATTTGGCCGTGCACAAGACAGCCGCTGGAGAACAACTGAAGGCTCTGAAGAAGCGAGCTCAGACTTTATCCAGGGACGTTTGATGCCTGCAGAAGACCCAGACTCCGGCAGCTTGCAAGGAAGCCAAAAGGCTCCAAGAGAAGGCAGATCAGACCCTGGCCGAGGCCAAGGACCTGAAGCGGCAGGCTAGGCTGGAGGACCTCCATGTATGGGAGATAGAGAAGGTCAAGAACTCCATGAAGGGCTCGAAGAAGTACATCTACTGGATGGTGAGCTGGCGCGAGGACACTGAGGTACGGAATGTGCACCTGGGGAGCTGCAGGAAGCTATCCAAAGCAGAGGCTATCCAGAAGGCCAGGAAGCTGAAAGCGGAGGCTCTGGGTTGCGTTACTCAGAATAATGCGGAATTCGTATAATTGATATCATGTCTTCTCTCAGATCTGTTCATTTTTATCAATAAGATTTAAATATAGCATTTATACAATATTTTAGAAAAATGGATTTCTTGGAACGGGATCATTAGGGACGCTGGAGGGGTATAATAGCTTGCATCCGACAAATCGAAGAGGAATGCCATGAACCACGAGG